>CALFXW010000119.1 GCA_937957805.1 uncultured Sphingopyxis sp. | reverse complement strand
GCTGCAACAGGCGACCAAGGTTACCGCGACGCCCGATAACATCATCGACCTGACGGTATCTTTGGGCGATGGGGGGCGTTCCGGCCCTGAAACGGCGGCGCTGGTGACGCGCGTTGTCGAAAATGTCGTTTCGGTTTTCCGCGACGCGCAAATTCGCGGCGGCACCGCCGATGCCGCGCAGACCATCCGCTTTCTTGACCAGCAAATCACCGAATCGCAGACCAAATTGTCGCAAGCCGAACAGGCGCGCGCAGGGTTTGAAGCGCGCAATCTGGGGCTGTTGCCCGGCGCGGGTTCGCCCGCGATGCGGCTTGAATCAGCGCGCGCCGAAATGGCGCAGATCGATACGCAATTGATTGCCGTCACCAGCCAGCTTGCCGCAACACCGCAGAGCATGCCCGGTCTGCCGACCACGGGGCTGGGTGTCGCGCGCCAGCAATTGGCCAACGCACAGGCGGAACTTGCGGGGATGCGCGCGCGCGGCCTGACCGCCGAACATCCCGACGTCATCGCACTCAACAGCCAGATTGCCGCGCTCCGTGCACAGGCTGCGCGTGAACCGAGCGGCGGTGGTGGGGCAATGTCCAACCCCGCCTATGCCGGACTGGTCGCACAGCGCAACGCGTTGCAGGCCCGGCGCGCACAACTGGCAGGCGACGTTGCCAACATCACCGCCATGCGCACACGTGAACCGGCGGTGGCGGCCGAATATGATCGGCTCAACCGCGAATATAATGTGTTCAAAGATCAAAATGATCGTCTGGTCGCGCGACGCGAACAGGTGCGCCTGCGCGGCGCTGCTGAAAGCAATGCCGACGCGGTGCGTATCGACATACTCGATCCGCCGACCAGCCCGCGCGCGCCGACCAGCCCCAACAAGCCGTTGCTGGTTTGGGCGGTGCTGTTTGCCGGGCTGGGTGCGGGGCTGGCGGCTGCATTTTCGATCAGCCAGATCCAGACTACATACCCAACCGCCGCGCGCCTTGCCCGGTCGAGCGGACTGCCGGTGATCGGGTCGGTAACCGAACAATTGACCGATGCGCTGCGCGACGCGCGCACCCACCGGCTCAAACGCTTTGCCATGGCGGGCGCGGGGCTGGTGCTGCTCACCACGCTGCTATTCGCCCTGGAAATTTTCCAACGCATGCGCGTTGGTTGACCCGTGCCCATGACCGGAGAGAAAAAAGACATGACGGACATGAAGCCCATCAAGCGCAAGGGAAGCCTGCTCGAACGTGCCGATGACCGTTTCGGTTTCGGTGGTCAGTTGCGCAAGCTGGAACCTGGTGCGCTGAGCGATGGCCCGGTGATAGAGGGGCGAGCTGCGCCGCGCGCACCCGCGCCGCGCCGTGGGCGCAAGGCCGATTCTGCACCTGTTGGAACCGCCGGCGCTGCGCCCGCCGCTGCCGTGCCGGCTACAACGGCGCCTGTCGCCGAGCCGCAAACCCGCGCGATAACGCCCGCTGCCGCCCAGAATGTGGCTTATGCGCGGATGGAACCGGCCGCGCCGATGCAGCCGGTCAGCCGCGCGTTGCTCACCCAGCATGGCTTTATTTCCGCCGATGGTGCGACCGGCCCGTTGGCTGAGGAATATCGGCTGATTAAACGGCAGATATTGCGCGCTGCCGCGTTGCCCGGCGGCAAAAAAATATTGATCGCATCGGCACAACCCGAAGAGGGTAAGAGCTTTACCGCCATCAACCTCGCGCTCTCGTTGGTCGCGGAACAAGGATTGTCGGTCATTTTGGTCGATGGCGATTTTGCGCGGCAAACCATCCCTGCGCGTCTGGGGCTGGTGCCGGAAAAGGGGTTGCTCGATGCGCTGGCCGATCCCAATATCAATCTGGCCGAGTGCATCATTCCGACGGATATTGCGGGCCTTGCTGTGCTGCCCGCCGGGACGTCGAGCGCGCGCGACACCGAATTGGCTAATTCGGCGCGGATGGTCGAATTGATGGCGCAATTGGAAGCTGGCGCGCCCGACCGCATCATCATTTTTGATTCGATGCCGCTGCTCGCCGCATCCTCTGCTGGCGTATTGGCGCAACGCTGCGGCCAGGTTTTGGTCGTGGTGCGCGCGGATGTGACCCGCGAAGCGGCGTTGCGCGATGCCATCGGCCTTATCGGCCAGCACCCCAATATTTCCCTGCTGCTCAACCGCGTGCGCTTCACCCCCGAAGGGCGACGCTTTGGCAGCTATTATGGTGAAGGAGGCTGAAAATGCCCCGCAAATATGCTCCCCTTTTGACCGCTGGTGCGTCGCTGCTGGCGCTGTGCCTTGCCAACGGCGCTGCCGCGCAAAGCGTTGGCGATGGTGGTGGCCTGCCAGCCAATGCGCCCAATTTCGGTGTGCCAGCAGGCCAAGCGGGCTATGGCGACCCGTCGCCCGCGCGCGATGGCAATGGCGTGAACCGTGCCAACCGGGGCGGCAATGACGATCAGGGCGAAAACGGCGGCGAACGTCGCCGGGTGGTGGATGTCACCCCCTATATCGAAGTGGGGCAGGTGGTCAGCGCCGAACTCAGCAACGGCAATGATGCGGTCACCTATTCGACCGTCGCGGTCGGGGTTGATGGCGTGGTTGCGACCCGGCGCGTCGCGCTCGCCGCCAGCCTGCGTTATGAACGGCGTATCGGCTGGGATGATGCGATTGGCGACAATGACGTGATTTCCGGATTGGTGCGTGGGCGGGTTGATGCCGCCCCCGGCTTTGCGCTGGAAGCAGGCGCATTGGCGACGCGCGCCAGCCTCGACGGACGGGGCGGCAGCCCCGATTTTGGCGTGGGGGATCGCTCGAACGTCGCCAATCTCTATTCCATCTACGCCGGGCCGACCTTTGGCCGCCAGCTTGGCGATTTTGATGTCGGTGCGGCTTATCGTTTTGGCTATTCGCGCAGCGATGTCGAATTTGCGCCGGTGTTGACGCCCGGTGCGCAGCCGCTGGGCAGTTTTGATGAATCCACCAACCATGCGGCGATTGCCAGCATCGGCATGCGTCCGGGGCGCTTGCCGCTGGGTTGGAAATTGTCGGGCGGTTGGGATCGGGACGATTCGGGGCAGCTCGACCAACGCTATCAGGGCTTGTTTGGCCGCCTCGACCTCACCCTGCCGGTTTCGCCGACGCTCGCGCTGGTGGGCGGGGTCGGCTATGAGGATATAGAGGTCAGCTATCGTCCGCCGCTGACCAATGGCGCAGGCCAGCCGGTGGTCGATGCCAACGGTCGCTTTGTCACCAACAATGCCGCGCCGCGCACCATTGCCTTTGAAACCGATGGGTTGATTTATGATGCCGGCGTCATGTGGCGGCCGTCGCGCCGCCTGAGTGCAGAGGCGCGGGTTGGCCGTCGCTATGGCGATATGACCTATACCGGCAGCCTCAGCTATGTGGCATCGCAAAGCACCGGCTATCAAATCGGCCTTTATGACGGCATCAGCACGATAGGCCGTTCGCTGTCGGCGGGACTGTCCGCACTGCCGACAGATTTCACGGTGTTCCGCAATGGGGTGGATGGGGCGCTGGGCGGCTGTGCCTTTGGCAATGGTGGCGGCACCTGCCTTGGTCCGACGACCAATAATTTATCGGGCTTTGCATATCGCAATCGCGGTATTGTCGCGTCGATGTCATCGCGCGGACGCGATTGGACGGTGGGTGTTGCGGTCGGCTATGATCGGCGCAATTATGTCGCCAGCGGCTTGGCGGCATTACCGACCATCGATGGGCAGGTGGACGAAAGCTATTATGCCTATGTCGCGGCATCGCGCGCGCTGGATGACCGCACGACATTTGGCTTTAACAGCTACGCCACCGCCTTTGATAGCGGCACGGGTTTGGACGCGCTGTCCTATGGTGCGGGGCTGGACCTTGGCCACAGCTTTGCGCCGCGCCTGCAGGGCAATGCTGCGCTGTCGGTCAATGCCATCGATCAGGACGGGTTTAATACTCGTGTATTTGCATCTGCACTTTTGGGGCTGCGCTATTCCTTTTGATTGGGGGATGGCTCGACACATATTTAAGGGATAGAATAGCGCCATGTACGACAGTTTTTATGGACTTTCGGCTCGCCCGTTCCAACTGACGCCTGACCCGCGTTTCTGGTTTGAAAGCGCAACCCACCGCACCGCCATGTCCTATCTGGGCTATGGTTTGGCGCAAGGCGAAGGCTTCATCGTCATTACCGGCGAAGTGGGCTCGGGCAAGACGACTTTGGTCGGCCATGTGCTCCAATCGATTGATCCGGCACGGTTGACGGCGGCGAAATTGGTGACGACGCAGGTTGGCGATGCCGATTTACTGCGTTTGGTAGCCGATGCATTTGGCATCGCCATCGCCAGCCCTGCAAAATCCGATGCGCTGTCAGCAATCGAAAACTTCCTGCACGAAGAAGCACGCGCCGGTCGGCGCAGCTTGCTGATTGTCGATGAGGCACAGAATCTCGATTTCTCGGCACTCGAAGAATTGCGCATGCTGTCCAATTTCCAATTGGGTGAAAGCCCGCTGATGCAGATTTTCCTGCTCGCCCAGCCGGAATTTCGCAAAACATTGGCTTCGCCTGATCTGGAACAATTGCGCCAGCGCGTCATCGCCACCCACCATTTAGAAGCGATGCTGCCAGAAGAAATCGGCCCCTATATCCAGCACCGGCTGCGGCTGGTTGGCTGGCAGGATGACCCCCATTTCACCCCCGATGCCTTTGACGCATTGTGGCGGGCCAGTGCGGGGGTGCCGCGCCGGTTGAATGGCGTGGCAAGCCGCCTGCTCCTCTATGGCGCGGTGGAGGAAAAGCACCAATTGGGCGGCGATGATGTCACCAATGTGGTCGAGGATATGGGGCTGTCAACCGATGCGCTGAGCGCCGAATTGCCTGCCGCTGTGCCGGTTGCGCCGCCGGTGCCCGAACCGGCGGTGGCGACTGAAGCTGCCGCCATGGAAAGTGAAACGCTCGCTGAGCCTGTTGTGTCGCCGGTTGCGCTGGCCGATGTGTGGAGCGATCAAAGCCACAATGAACTCGCACCCGTAGGCGACGGCTGGGTCGAAACCGCGCCCGAAGCGCTCGTCGAAGATATGGCGGATGCAACGCCGGTCGATGCCGAACCGCTGGCGCTGGTGGATGACATCGAAGATGTGCCGCCCGCCAGCCCTGTCGATGATGGTCAGGTGGCAGCGTTGCAGGCGCGGATCGATGCGCTCGAAGCGCGCGGTGTAGAACAGGATGCCGCCATTCGCCGCATCCTCGGCCTTCTCATCCAATGGGTGGAGCAGGATGGTGACGCCCCCGCTGGCGCGGCGACCATCGCGGCCAACCGCGCTGCTTGAACCAACGTGCCGCCTTCGCCCCCATCTACTGACATAAAAGAACATGTCATCAATGGCTTGTCCGTCGATGTGGAGGATTGGTTTCAAGTCGGTGCCTTTGAAGCAACGATAGACAGGGGTGATTGGAACCGGCTCGACTATCGGGTGGAGGCTAATGTCGAACGCATATTGGCGAGCTTTGACACGGCGGGCGTAAAGGCGACATTCTTCACGCTGGGCTGGGTTGCTGAACGCTCCCCCGCGCTGATCCGCCGCATTGTCGATGCCGGGCATGAAATCGCCAGCCATGGTTATGACCATGCGCGCGTTTTTACCATGGATGCCGCTGGTTTCGCCGCCGATCTGGCGCGGGCCAAGGGCGTGCTGGAGGATACGGGTGGGGTTGCCATCACCGGTTATCGCGCGCCAAGTTTTTCCATTGATGCGCGCAACCCATGGGCGCATCGCGTGCTGGCGGATGCGGGCTATGCCTATTCCTCCAGCGTCGCGCCGGTGGTGCATGACCATTATGGCTGGCCCGATGCCCCACGTTTTGCGTGGCAGCCCATCGCAGGTGCGCCGCTGATCGAACTGCCGGTGACCACGGCGCGGCTCGCGGGGCGGACATTTGCAGCGGGCGGCGGCGGCTTTTTCCGCCTGCTCCCCTATGCTTTCAGCCGCTGGGCGGTGCGCCAAGTCAATGCGCTGGGCGAACCGGCGATGATTTATTTTCACCCGTGGGAAATTGATGTTGATCAGCCGCGCATTGCCGATGCGCCGGTCAAATCCCGGTTGCGCCATTACAGCCGCCTTGGCGCGATGCTGCCCAAGCTCGAACGGTTGATTAGCGATTTTCGCTGGGGGCGGATTGATGCGATATTGCCGGACGTATCTGCGCGATTGCCCGCGGGGGCGGCGGCATGAAGATGGACGCCCACGCTTTCGCGCCAGAAGCGCTGCATATCACCCACGATGTGGGGGATGCGGCGGTCGATGACTTTGTCGCGCAAATGGCGGGAGCCACCCCCTTTCACCGCATGGCGTGGGGCAGGGCGATAGAGGCGGCGACCGGGCATAAATTGCACCTGCTCGCGCTGGTGGATGGTGCTGGCGCGCTGCACGGTGTTTTGCCCTTGCACCATGTCCGTTCGCGCCTGTTCGGTAATGCGCTGGTTTCGGCTGGCTTTGCCGTCGATGGTGGTATTTTGGCTGAGGATGATCGGGCGGCGGTAATGCTGGGTCAAGCTTCGGTTGATCTGGCGACACGCCTTGGGGTGCCAGCGGTTGAACTGCGCGGCGGGCCAACGCCCGATGGCTGGCAGAGCGTTTCGGACGCGCATGTCGGCTTTGTCGGGCCAATTTTGGCCGATGATGATGCCCAGCTTGCCGCGATTCCCCGCAAACATAGGGCGGAGGTGCGCAAGGCGCTGGCCAATGACCTGACCATTAGCATCGGGCGTGATGCGGCAGTGCGCGCCGCCCATTATCGCATTTATGCAACCAGCGTGCGCAATTTGGGGACGCCGGTTTTTCCGCGCGCGTTGTTCAACGCGGTGCTCGACAATTTTGGCGACGATGCCGATATCCTCACCATCCATCATCAAGGCGCAGCGGTGGCGAGCGTGCTGTCGCTATATGACCAAGACAGCGTATATCCATTCTGGGGTGGCGGGACACAGGCGGCACGCGGACTGCGCGCCAATGAAATGCTCTATTTCGCGTTGATGCGCCATGCGCGAACGCGGGGGTGCACCCGGTTCGACTTTGGCCGATCCAAGGTCGGGAGCGGCCCTGCGGCGTATAAGAAAAATTGGGGATTTGATGCTATGCCCCTCAGTTACAGCCACTGGTCAAAAGATGGCGGGTCGCGCGACATCAACCCCAATAGTGCCAAATATCGCGCTATGGTGACGATGTGGCAGCGATTGCCGCTGCCGCTGGCCAATTTTCTGGGGCCGCTGATTGCGCGCCAATTGGGGTAGAGGGACCGGGGCCGTGAGTGAGATTTTATTCCTGGCGCACCGCGCACCATGGCCACCCGACCGGGGGGATCGCATCCGCAGCTGGCACATGTTGGCGCATCTCGCGCGGTTGGCGCATGTGCATGTCGCGGCCTTTGCCGACAATGCCGCCGACCGTGCAACCGCGCTCCCCAAGCTTGAAAATGTCACTGCCAGTCATTTCATCCGGGTGCGCCAAACGTCACGGGCGCAGGCGGTGCTCCACGCGCTGCCGCGCCGCCTGCCGATGTCGGTCGGCTTGTTCCATGATGCGGCGATGGCGCAGCATGTCGAACGGCTGCTCGATGTCCGGCCAATCAGCCATATCGTCGCCTTTTCCGGCCAAATGGCGCAATATGTGCCAGCGAGCTTCGGCGGCAATTTCCTGATGGATTTTGTCGATGTCGATTCGGCCAAATTTGAAAGCTATGCGCGGGAGGATGCGTGGTGGCAGCCGATGCGCTTGGTACATGCATGGGAGGCTTGGCGGCTCGCGCGGTGGGAGGAGGATGTCGCGCACCGGGCGCAGTTTTCGTTGCTGGTGAGCGAGGCGGAGGCCAATTTATTCCGTTCGCGCGCCCGCCTGCCGGCGCGGCGCGTCCATGCCATCGGCAACGGCATCGACATGGCGCATTTCCACAGCATGGGGGATTGGCAGCCGCTCGACGCGGCTACGCGCGGTACAGGGCCGTTGCTGTGCTTTACCGGACAGATGGATTATCGCCCGAATGTGGATGCAGTGCGCCGCTTCGCGCAGGAAATATTGCCGCTGATCCGTGCAGATTTTGCCGACGCGCGCTTTGCCATCGTCGGCCGGTCACCCAATGATGCGGTGCGCGCGCTCGCCAATTTACCCGGCGTCGTCGTAACCGGCGAAGTGCCTGATACGCGGCCATGGCTTGCCGCCGCCGATGTCGTGGTCGCGCCGCTCAACATCGCGCGCGGGGTGCAGAATAAGTTGCTCGAAGCCATGTCGATGGCGCGCCCCGTGGTCGCCAGTCCGCAAGCGGTGGAGGGTCTGTCGGCCCGCGCGCCCGCAGAGCTGCTGGTGGCGGACAGCAATCGCGAAACCGCGCTGGCAATAAAGCGTCTGCTGGCAGATGGGGACGCAGCTGCGACCATGGGCAAGGCGGCGCGCGCCCGCGTGGTCAGCGATTATAGCTGGCAGGCAGCGCTGCGCCCGCTGGACAAATTATTGGGCCTCGCCCCCAAAAATCCAGCGGTGACGGGCAAGGCAGCAGAGCCGCTGCGCGCGGCCTGAGGCAGTGCGCGCGCTGAACAACATAGCCCCTGCGTGGCGGCGCCCGCTGGGCGCGATTGCCATTGCTTATGCGCTGCTCCTCATCCTGTTTTGGCGCGATACGGCGCATCTGGCGACCCTGTGGTGGACCAGTTCCACCTTTACCCATTGCCTGTTCATCCTGCCGCTGATCGGTTGGCTCATCTGGTTGCGCGCCGGGGAGTTGGCCAAATTGACGCCGCAGCCATGGTGGGGTGGCCTCGCGTGGATGGCGCTCGGCGCAATGGTCTGGATGGTGGGGGAGGCGGCGAGCGTCGCGCTGGCGCGTCAATTGGGGCTGGTGTTGATGGGCCAAGCGCTGGTGCCGATTTTTCTGGGCACACAGGTGACACGCGGCCTTATTTTTCCGCTATTTTACAGCCTTTTTCTGGTTCCAGCGGGTGAGGAACTGGTGCCGCCGATGCAGCATCTGACCGCCGATATGGCGATGTTCCTGCTCAAATTGTCGGGCATACCCGCCTTTCTCGATGGCATATTTATCACTACCCCGCATGGTTATTTCAAGGTTGCCGAAGCCTGTTCGGGGGTCAAATTTCTGGTGGCGATGGTCGCGCTCGCGGTGCTGGTCGCGCATTTATGCTTTGCACGCTGGGGGCGGCGCATAGCCTTTATCGCCTATGCGCTGGTTGTGGCGGTGCTCGCCAATGGGGCGCGTGCATATTCGACGATATGGATGGCCGAAAATTGGGGACAGAGTCTTGCGGTTGGCGCCGACCATCTGATCTACGGCTGGGTATTTTTTGCGCTGATCATGGCGATTATCGGCTGGAGCGCGGCCCGCTGGTTTGACCGGGATGCCGATGCCGTGCCGATTGATGCTGCGCGGCTCGGCAGGGCAGGGACGGTGTCACCCGCAATCCCGGTTGCATGTGCGGCGCTATTTCTGGCGCTTGCACCGATGGGCTGGTTGCGGGTTGATGCATCGCGCACGCAACCGATCGCCGCCGTCGCCGCCCGCGATGTAAGCGGCTGGCGCATCACCACTGCCCCTGATGGCGGTTGGCGTGCCCGTTTTGATGGTGCGGGCGCGCGGGCAGACTGGCAGTTGCGGGGCCCAAGGGGCGAGCAAATTTTCGTCACGCTTGCCCGCTTCCCTCACCAGCGTGAGGGCGCGGAAATGGTGGGCTATGGCCAAGGCGCGGTCGATCCCGACAGCGATTGGTCGTGGAGCGACGCGCGTGCGCCGATAAATGGTTTTGGCGTCGATCATCTGAAAAATCGTGGCGCGGCAATCGATGTGTTGACGCTCTATCGGGTCGGGGCAGGCACCATCACCGACAGCGCGCGGCAGGTAAAGCTGGATGCCTTGCGCGCCCGGCTTTTGCGCGGGGATGAACGCGCCCGCGCGCTCGTCATCGCAGCGCCCGTGCATGGCGGTGCGGGTGGGCGGGCGGCCATTGCCGCATTGGTGCAGGACGCAGGCGGGGTGGACGCATTGTTCCGCCGCTTGACGGCAGCGCCTTAGGCGGCGAGGGGGAAGCCATGTGCGGTATTGCTGGCCTATATCACCCTGAACAGCCGCGCGCGCTCGATGCCGCGCGGGTTGGCGCGATGCTCGCCGTCATGCGTCATCGCGGCCCGGACGGGGAAGGTATTTGGCAGGCCCCTGGCGTCGTCCTTGGTCATTTGCGCCTATCGATTATCGACGTTGCCGGCTCACCCCAGCCCATGGCCTTTGGCGATGGGCGCTATATGCTTACCTACAACGGGGAAATATATAATTTCAAAGCTTTACGCGCCGAACTTGCGGCGCTTGGACATGTTTTTCTTACCGCTGGGGACAGTGAAGTCATCCTTGCGGCCTTTGCCCAATGGGGGCCGGATTGCCTATCGCGGCTCGACGGTATGTTTGCCTTTGCCATATATGATGCGGCGGACGGTTCGCTGTTCTTGGCGCGCGACCGGCTGGGGGTAAAGCCGCTCCATTATGTTCGCCTGCCCGACGCCAGCATCGCCTTTGCCAGTGAGATCAAGGCACTGTTGACGCTGCCGACGCTGCGCGTGTCGGCCAATTTGACAGCGGTGGAGGATTTCCTCGCCTTTGGGTATGTTCCCGATGATAATTGCATCGTCAACGGCATCGAAAAACTGCCTGCCGGCCATTTCCTCCATCTGCGGCGCGGTGTCACCGCCGCGCGTCCCCAACAATATTGGGATCTGGATTTCACGCGCCGCATCACGGTGGGGGAGGATGCGGCAAGAGAACATCTGACCCAATTATTGCGGGCCGCCGTCACCAGCCGGATGGTGTCCGATGTGCCGCTGGGTGCATTTTTATCGGGCGGGGTCGATTCATCGAGCGTCGTGGCCCTGATGGCGGAGGCGAGCCGACAGGCGGTCAAAAGCTGTGCCATCGGCTTTGATGAACAAAGCCTCGATGAAAGCGCCTATGCGCAGCAAATTGCCGAACGCTTTGCCGCAGACCACCGGATGCGCATCGTCGCGGCGGATGATTTTGCGTTGGCCGACATTGTTGCCGCGCATTGCGATGAACCCTTTGCCGATGCGTCCGCGCTCCCCACCTATCGCGTCAGCCAATTGGCGCGCGAAGAAGTGACGGTCGCCCTGTCGGGTGATGGCGCGGATGAGGCATTTGCCGGTTACCGCCGGCTCGTCTTTCAGCATCAGGAAGAACGCCTGCGCGGCTGGCTGCCCGCTGGCTTGCGCCGGCATGTCATCGGCCCCGTGGCACGCATCTGGCCGCAGATGGACTGGGCACCACGCCCGCTGCGCGCCAAGGCAACGCTCACCGGGCTCGCCCGCTCGGGGGAGGAGGCTTATGCACTGGCCATCGGTGTCACCGCGCCCCACATGCGCGCCGAACTGTTCAACGACAGTTTTCGCCGCGCGATTTCGGGCCATGTGGCGGAGGAACGCTGGTGGCGCACGATGCGCGATGCACCGGCGAGCGAACCGCTCGACCGCGCGCAATATGCCGATATGAAGATCGCGCTGCCCGGTGACATTTTGACCAAGGTTGACAGGATGAGCATGGCGGTCAGTCTGGAGGCGCGTGAGCCGCTGCTCGACCATCATCTCATCGAATTTGCCGCCAGCCTGCCCGCGCATATGCGCGTGCGCGGTGGTACCGGCAAATGGCTGATGAAGCGCGCGATGGAGGCTTATTTGCCGCGCGACATACTCTACCGGCCCAAAATGGGCTTTGTAACGCCGATCAGCCGCTGGTTTCGTGGCCCCTTGGCAGAGGCGGCGCGCGGGCTGGGCACTTCGGCCAGTCTGGCGCGCACCGACTGGTTCGATATGGCGGCGATTGCCCGTCTGGTCGCCGCGCACCAATCTGGCCGCGCCGACCATGGCCGCCAGATCTGGCAATTCTTCATGCTCGAAAAAAGCCTGCAACGGATATTTGGAATCTAATTTTCGGGATATTTTGCGCCGGTAAAATATAGCCCGTCGGGCGGGGCATTATGGCCCAGCGCATCGCGGCAACGCGCACCAAGCGCATCGGCCAGATCCGCCTTTGTCCAGCGCCCGCGCCCGACCAGTGCCAGACAGCCGACCATCGAGCGCACTTGGTGGTGGAGGAAACTGCGCGCTTCGGCGCGGATGATAATATCCTCTCCGTGCCGTGCAACGTCGAGCCGGTCGAGCGTCTTGATCGGGCTTTGCGCCTGACAATGGACCGAACGAAAAGTGGTAAAATCATGGCTGCCGATCAGGCATCGCGCGGCATCGTCCATGGCGTTCGCGTCGAGCGGGGTTGCAACCTGCCATGCCAGCCCTTTGGAGAGGGTGAGCGGCGCGCGGCGGTTGCATATATGATAGGCATAGGTGCGGCCAATGCAGGAAAATCGCGCATGCCATGTTTCGGTCACCTGCGCACAGTCGATGACTGCAATTGGTTGCGGGCGCAGCCGTGCGTTGAGCGCCCCCGCCATACGAAGCGGGGGCAGGACGCGCGCACTGTCGAAATGGGCGACCATCGCGCGCGCATGGACGCCTGCATCGGTGCGCCCCGCCGCATGCGCGGTGACCGTTTCGCCGACAATCGACTGGGCCGCTTCCTCCAGCGCCTGTTGCACGCTGGGGCCATGCGCCTGCCGCTGCCAGCCCATATAGGGCCGCCCGTCCCATTCCAGCGTCAGCCGATATCGCACCATCAGTCGACCCGATCGCCTGCCGGAAAGGCAAAGCCACGCAACAGGTCGGCAACCGGCATGGCGCGGCGCCCCGCACGCTGGATGATGGTTGGCCGCAAGATGCCGGGGTTGCAGGCGATCGACAGTGCATCATCGACCAAGGTGCCGGGCCGTGCGCCGTGCGCGCTGTCGCCCGGTTTGGCGATTTCGGCGGCAAGGATGCGGAATCGTTCGCCACGATATGCAAACCAGGCGCCGGGGGCAAAGGCACGCACCATCCGTTCAATCTGAACGGCGGTCAGATTCCAGTCGATGTGCGTTTCGCCCTTGTCGATCTTGGCCGCATAGGTGATGCCGTCGCTGCTTTGCGGACGTGGCGGGTGGCCGGGCAGGTCGCCCAGCACATCGACCAGCAATTCAGCGCCAATTTGCGCAAGTTCGCTCGTCAATCCAGCGCCGGTCATCCCGCTGATATCGATGCGTTTTTCGGCACGAACAGCGCCAGTATCCAGCCCAGCGTCCATCTGCATGATGGCGACCCCGCTTTGCCGGTCACCCGCCAAAATCGCGCGATGCACGGGTGCT
>CALFXW010000118.1 GCA_937957805.1 uncultured Sphingopyxis sp. | reverse complement strand
CCAGCAACGCCTGCGATTGAAACGCCTGCCGCCACCACGGTGGAATCGCCGGAGCAGGTGGCGGCCACCATCCGCCATGCGCTGGAGTACGTGCCGCCGGAACGGCTGATCATCACCGCCGATTGCGGTTTAGCACCTATGGCACCGAAGCATCGGGGCTACGCCTCGCCCAGGCGGGTGAGTTTGTGCGCAGCGATGCGATGGTGCTCACCAACGGCGCAGGGGCAAATCGCTATCCGATCAGCGCGGGCAGCGATGGCGGCAGCGTCAATGCAATGACCGCCGCAGAATCACGCGCGATTTTGGAAGAAGCCTTTACCGTCATGGCGCGCGCGCGCGCGCAGATCCGCCGCCCCTTGGGCAGTCAGGCGCAGGTGACGATATCGCTTGTCGATACCAACGGTCGCGCGCTCGGCCTCATCCGCTCACCCGATGCGCCGATTTTCGGCATCGATGTCAGCCTGCAAAAAGCGCGGACCGCCGCCTTTTTCTCCGGCGCGAGCGCGGGCGCGGAATTATTGGCCAACCCTGACCCGACCGTCGCATCCTATGTCGGTGCAGCACGGACATTTTTGAATGACCCCAATGCACTGACCGGCACCCATGCTTTTACCGACCGGGCGAACGGCAATTTGCACCGACCATTTTTCCCCGATGGCGAAGTGGCGCAGCCCAACGGCCCCTTTTCGCGTACCGCTGGCGGTTTCAATCCGCTGTCCACCGGCCTGCAATCGGCGCTGATTTTTCCCGATATTTTGTCGCACCTGCTGTTCGTGCTGGGGGTTAATGCGAGTGATGTGAAACAGGTCTGCACCAACGGCCCGCAAAGCCTGCCGGGCACCAACCGGATTGCCAATGGGGTGCAGATTTTCCCCGGCTCCGTGCCGGTATATCGCGGCAATCAGCTGATCGGCGGACTGGGCGTTTCGGGCGACGGCATTGATCAGGATGATATGATCAGCTTTTTGGGGCTCGCCAATGCCAATAGCCGTCTGGGCGGCGGCGCGCCCAATAATGCGCCCGTGGACAAGCGCGCCGACCAAATCGTCGTACAACTGGCGGGCGGACGCAGCGCGCGGTTGATTTACATCAACTGCCCCTTCACCCCATTCCTCGACACCGACCGGCAAAACGTCTGTCAGGGGCTGTAACCCATGTCTGGCGCACTCCTCCTCCTCCCATTTATTGCCGCGCTGGGCGCGACGGGTGGGGTGACGGCCGACGCGCCGCCCGATGCGGCGGACGCGCCGCCGCCGATCAGCGCTGCGCCGCCGCCGGCCGAAGGCGGCCCGCCGCCAGAAGCACCTGCCCAGCCGCCGGTGGACGAAAATGGCACCCCACCACCGCCGCCGCTCAATTGGGAACGGCGGGTGGACCCCAGCCTGCTCGACCAGATATTGGAGGGGCGGCGACGGCCCGGCTATCAACCCGGCCTGCCCGAAGCGGTGACCCAGGAAAATCCCGGCGCGATCCGTGCCCTGCCGCCACAGGCCTTTCCCACCGACACATTGCCCATCCCCGACCGTTGGCGGCTAATCACCGCATTCTGCCCTGTCGAGCAGCTGTTTGTCGCGGTGCAGGATGTATGCCGTTCGCGGCTCGACCCCTATCGGCAGAATTTCCTGAAAGGCGACCGGCCGATCAATGTCGAAAGCCTGCCCAGCTTCATCCCGCTGCATGGCGATGACTGGTTTTTTACGCTCAGCGCAACATCCGACACGGTGGTGGAGCCGCGCACCTTTCCCCTGCCCGTCGGCGTGCAAACGACAGAGCGCCCCCGCAGCACCGATGTGTTCGGCCGTCCGGCGAGCATCGTCTTTTCACAAAGCTTCATCCTCGGCGCGGCTTTGACCAAGGGGATGACCGCGTTCAAGCCGCCCGACATCGAATATCGGGTCACGCTGGCCTATAATGCTTCCTATGTTGATGTCCCCGAACGGCGCATTTTGTCGGTGCAGCCGTCCGCGCCCTCGCACCGTTTTGACCATTTCATCGGGGTGCAGGAATTATTCATCGACAAGCATTTGGGCAATGACAGCGACCGATATGATTTCCATTCCATCCGTATCGGCATCCAGCCCTTTCAGTCGGATTTTCGCGGATTTTTGTTCAACGACAATCAATTGGGCATCCGCTTGTTCGGCAATCGTGATGGCAATCGTTTCCAATATAATCTGGCAGCATTCTGGCGACTGGAAAAGGATACGAACAGCGGCCTTAACGATCTGGGGCAGACGCCGCGCGACGATTTTGTCTTTATCGCCAATCTCTACCGGCAGGATTTGCCTGTCCCCGGCCTCACCAGCCAGATCAGCCTGATTTACAATCGCAACCGCGAAGGCGATGAACAAAAGGCGGACCATAATGGCTTTCCCACCCGCCCGTCGCTGATCGGCACGCTGCGCGGGCATGATTATGACGTTTATTATGTCGGCTATAATGCCGACGGGCGCGTCGGCCGCATCAACCTGACCGCGTCGATTTACGGCGCATTCGGGCAGGATCGCGCCAACCCGATTACCGACCGCAATGCCCGCATATCCGCATTTTTTGGCGCGTTTGAGGCGAGCTATGATCATGATTGGATGCGCTTTCGCCTGTCGGGGCTCTACGCATCGGGCGACAGCGACCCATATGATGATGTCGAAACCGGCTTTGATGCCATATTTGAAAATCCGCAATTTGCCGGTGCCGACACAAGTTACTGGATCCGCCAATCCATCCCCTTCATCGGTGGGGGTCGCGCAGTCAGCATCAACGGGCGCAACGGCATTTTGAACAGCCTACGTTCATCGAAAGAACAGGGGCAGTCCAATTTCACCAATCCCGGCACGATTTTATTGGGTGCTGGCGGTGATTTTGACCTGACACCCGAATTGCGCCTGTCGACCAATTTCAATCATTTATGGTTCGAAAATACCGCCATTTTGGGGGCGCTGCGCAATCAGGCCAATATTGGACGCGATATTGGCTGGGATACGTCGGTATCCGCAATTTGGCGGCCCCACGCCAATCAAAATATCATCATGCGGCTGTCGGCGGCGGCGTTGATCCCCGGCGAAGGGTTCAAGGATCTTTTCACCAATCAGCCGCGTTATGATGCTTATTATTCCATTCTCGCCAACGTCATTTTTTCCTTTTGATGAGCTTGATGATGCCCAGCGACGCGCCCTTGACGACCAATTGGAAACAGCGCCTGCCGCTTGGGCGCATGCTATTGGCGCTCGCGGCGCTGGTCATGCTCGGCTGCGCGCTGTTTGCCGCCGCCCCTGCGGCCATGGCCAGCGGGGATGAACGCCCGGTAGAGCGCCATTATGTCACCGCTCCGCCTGCCCCCCGCAACCAGCCGGGCACGACGTTCGAGGAACAGCGCGCCGCCGTCATGGCAAAGTCGGAGGGTTGTTTTTCCTGCCACACGCGCACCGATGAAACATCGATGCACGCCAGTCCGGCGGTGCAATTGGGCTGTGTCGATTGCCATGGCGGCGATGCCCGCGTGCGCGGTGACCCGGCGATCGGCTATGACGCGCCGGCCAATATGGCCGCGATGGAACGCGCACACGTCCTGCCGCGTTATCCGCAAAGCTGGAACTGGCCATCGTCGGCGAACCCCGAACGCAGTTACGCCCTGCTCAACCGCGAAGCACCTGAATTTGTTCGCTTTGTAAACCCCGCCGATTACCGCGTGGCGCGCGAGGCATGCGGCAGTTGTCACCTTGAAATCATCGAAAATGCCGAACGATCGCTCATGTCCACAGCGGCGATGTTCTTTGGCGGTGCGTCCTATAATAATGGCATTGTGCCGTTCAAAAATTACCTGATGGGCGAAGCATATACGCGCGACGGGGACGCCGCCTGCATCACCAGCCCATCGACCATTTTGCCGCCTGAACAATGGGCGCGCGCGTGCGACGTCACTACCAGCGCCGATGATATTCTGACCCCCGAACAACAAGCGCGCGGCGCGCTCGCCCGGCTTTACCCGCTGCCCAATTGGACTGTGACCCCGCCGGGCGATGTTTTTCGTGTTTTCGAACGCGGCGGTCGGGTGATCAACCCTGTCTTCCCCGAAATCGGCCTGCCCAATTCGACCGGCCAGATTCAACGGCTTGACGAGCCGGGACGGCCCGATTTGCGCCAGTCCAACCGTGGGCCGGGCACTGGGTTGCGGGTCGCCATCCCCGTGCTCAACCTGCACAAGACCCGCCTCAACGACCCCTATATGTGGTTCATGGGCACCAATGATCAGCCCGGCGATTATCGTTCATCGGGCTGTTCGGGCTGTCATGTCATCTATGCCAACGACCGCGAACCCCGCCACTCCAGCGTCTGGGCACGCTATGGCCGCGATGGGCAGACCGCGACTGTCGACCCCACCATCGCCAATTTGCAACAACGCGCGCCCCATGGCGAAGCGTCCGCAGCACATGGCGAAACTGCGGGCGGCCACGGCGCTGCTGCAGAATCCCATGGCGGTGAACATGGCGAGCTTATTCCCGCCGGGTCGCCCGAAACACGCGAAAGCGGCCACCCCATCCGCCACGCCTTTACCCGCGCCATCCCGACCGCGCAGTGCATGAATTGCCACATGCACCAGCCCAATATCTTCCTGAACAGCTATCTGGGCTACACGATGTGGGATTATGAATCCGACGCGCCCGCCATGTGGCCGGGGCCGGAAAATACCACCCCGCGCCCTGCCGGCATGAGTGAGGAGGAATATCAACGCATTTATCGTCAGCAACGGCACCCGACCGCCGCTGAAATCCGCGCAGTCAACGACCGCAACCCCGAAGGGGCGGCCCCGCGCGGCCTGTGGGCGGATTTGCAGTTTCTGCGCAATGTTTATGACCTGAACCCCGGCCTTAATGATACGCAATTTGCCGATTACCATGGCCATGGCTGGAACTTCCGCGCGGTTTTCCGCCGCGACCGCGAGGGTAATTTGCTGGATGCCGAGGGGAATATTGTCCCCAATGACGATCCGCAGCGCTGGCGGCGGGAGGGTGAGGGGCAGTTTGCACCCATCGGCACCAACCCGGGGCGCACCGTCCATATGATGGACATCCACGCCGAAAAGGGGCTGCAATGTGCCGATTGCCACTTTTCACAGGACAGCCATGGCAACGGCTTCATCTATGGCGAAGTTGCCAACGCGATTGAAATTGGGTGCAAGGATTGTCACGGCACCGCCGATGCCTATCCCACGCTGCTGACATCTGGCCCTGCCGCGCCGCCGGGCGGCAATAATTTGTCGCTGCTGCGCAACCCCGATGGTCAACGCCGCTTTGAATGGGTGGAGCGTGATGGTCAGCGCACGCTCCTCCAACGGTCGATCACCGACCCGCAACTGACGTGGGAAGTAAGTCTGGTGCGCGACACGGTGACGCGCGGCAACCCGCGCTTTAATGCGCGCGCCGCCCGCGCCAAGCTGATGGGCCGGGTGGGTGACGATGGGCAGATGCGCTGGGGCGAAGGGGTGACCCCCGAAAACCGCGCGCATGGCGATGATAAAATGACCTGCTTTACCTGCCATTTGTCGTGGACAACCAGTTGTGGCGGCTGTCACCTGCCGATTGAGGCAAATTGGCGCACCACCAGCCACCGTTTTGAAGGGGAGGAATCGCGCAATTTCGCCACCTATAACCCACAGGTCGCGCGCGATGAAATGTTCCAGCTGGGCATCCACCAGACGACCAAGGGCAATATCATTGCGCCAGTGCGTTCCTCCTCCGCGCTCGTCCTGTCCTCTACCAACTTGAATCGAGAGCGGATTTACGTGCAGCAACCGCCGATCAGCGCGATCGGTTTTTCCTCGCAAGCCTTTGCGCCGCACTTCCCGCACACCGTGCGCACAACAGAGACAAAGGGTTGTTCGGACTGCCACCTGTCGGAGAATGAGGATAATAATGCGATCATGGCGCAACTGTTGCTGCTCGGCACCAATTACGTCAATTTTGTCGGGCTCAATAATTTTTCGGGGCTGGAGGGTGGTTTTCAGGCCACCCGCGTTACCGAATGGGACGAACCACAGGCGGTGATCGGCAGCTATTTGCAGCGTTACGCCTACCCCGATTTTTATCGCCAGCATGTGGACGATAACCACCGCGAATTGCGCAATTGGGTGCGCGGCAGCGCAATCAACGGTCATTTGTCGGGCGAAGCGGGCGGGACCGAAGAGTTTCAGAATGTCGTTCAGGGGACGCGCGACCGGGTTGGCTGTTTACAGATGCGCGGTGAATATATGTTCGTTGCCGAAGGAAGCGGCGGCTTTGCGGTTTATGACATCGCCTCCATCGCCAACAAGGGCTTCTCCGAACGGATTATCACCGCCCCCTTCTCCCCCCTTGGGCATGACCAGCGGGTTGGCAGCCGCAACGCCACCTGCATGGCCATCCCCACCAATCAGGCAATCAACCCGCTGCGCAATACAGCGGTGATGCGCGAGATTAATCAGGAACAGCCATTCCACCCCATTTATAACTTTGCGGTGGTGACCGATGCGGAGGAGGGATTAATCCTCGTCAATGTGGACACATTTGCCGATGGCGAATTGCGCAACAACAACCTCAGCCGCGCATTGACATGGAACCCCGACAATGTGCTGGCCGGTGCCCGCCACATCACGCTGGCGGGGCATATCGCCTATATCACCACCAACTATGGCTTGGCGGTGGTTGACCTTGATAACCCGCTCGAACCGCGTCTCACCGCCAATATCCCGCTGACAGGGGCAAAGGCGAGCGCCATCCAATTCCGTTATCTGTGGGTCAGCGACGCGACGGGTATCCGCCTGTTCGACACGACGGACATGCTGCACCCGGTGGCACTGCCCGAAGGCGACATTGCCCTGCCCAGCGCCGAACGCATGTATATCGCGCGCACCTACCTCTATGTCGCGGCGCGCGACCAAGGGTTGGTGATGTATAATGTGACGCGCCCGCGTGCGCCGGTTGAATATCAACGCTATACGGCGGGCGGGACGCTGAAACGCTCTGGAACACGCTGGTGAAGAACCACGAGAACGTGTCGCTGTTTCTCTCGGGGCATCAGTTCGAGGATTTCGATCAGTTCAAGTATCATCTCGATACGGGGGTGAACGGCAATCGCGTCCATGAGTTGTTGGTCGATCCGCAGAACATGGCCAACGGCGGCAACGGCTGGATCGTTGGCACCAACATCTCGGCTGCCGACATCGCTCTCTACCGCGTGTTTGGCATGGTACAAAATCCGTTTTCGTTGTGTTCGTTCAGAACGGTCGATTAACACAACGGCGTGTGATTATAGAACTTCCGTGGCGCCGACAAGGACGGCTATGACAAGCACTGCCCGCCGCT
>CALFXW010000117.1 GCA_937957805.1 uncultured Sphingopyxis sp. | reverse complement strand
TGATGATCGGGCCGACCGGTGTCGGCAAGACGGAAATCGCCCGTCGCCTGGCCCGTCTGGCCAACGCACCCTTCATCAAGGTCGAGGCGACCAAGTTCACCGAGGTCGGCTACGTCGGCCGCGATGTCGAAACCATCATTCGCGACCTGGTCGAAATGGCCATCAAGTCGGGGCGCGAACGGGCGATGAAGGCGATGCGGTCGCCTTGTGGCGACCACGCGGGCTGCGCATGGCGCCCCGGCGCCGTCGTCAGCCGTCGCGCGGCGCGCCGGCCGCGACCCGGCGGCCGCGGTGGCGCCGACAACGACGACGGCGGCAACGGCCCGAAGATCGACGTTCGGCTCGGCGCGGTGCAGGCCTCGATGCCGCTCACGTTCACCGACCAGGCCGCGAACGGCCGCATCGCCTGGGCGCTGATGCACGTGGGCGGGGTGCGCTTCCCCATGACCGGGCCACTGCGCTTCACCATGGACGCGCCCGAGGCCGCCCAGCTCGCGCATGCCCGCGATCCCCATCACCAGCGACAGGAATATCACCGGCGCGATCACCATCTTTACGAGCTTGATGAAGGCATCGCCCAAGGGCTTGAGTGCGACACCCGTTTCCGGGGCGAAATGGCCAAATGGCGATACCCAGCGAGATAGCAAACAGCACCTGCACATAAAGATGCCCGTACCATTTGCCTGCTGGCTTGGGCAAAGCATCGCCCGCCTGCATCTCCTGCATCGTCATCCGCTCTCTCCTGCCGCGACATACTCATGCTGTGCCAAATTCAGCTTGCACAAAATCGTGGTGGCCGCTAGGGGCACGCTTCCAATGTGGGCGTGTAGCTCAGTGGTAGAGCACTGTGTTGACATCGCAGGGGTCGCAAGTTCAATCCTTGCCACGCCCACCATTTCCTGCCCCCGAAATCATGATGTCAGCACGCGCAGCGCGCTGGTGACCAGACGCAACGCGTTGGCATCATCCGCTCAATTTTCAGCAATATTTTGAAACATGGTGCTGCTGGAGAGAATTGAACTCTCGGCCTCTCCCTTACCAAGGGAGTGCTCTACCTCTGAGCTACAGCAGCATCCGTGCACTGGCGGAGGGGTTTCCCCGCATCGACAGGCGCGGCCTATGGCCGCCGCACCCCGCCCTGTCAAGCACCGTCAAGCAGCGTCACGCACCTCCATTCGTCGGGCCTTGCGCCATCTGATGCTTATAGTTTAGCGTGGGCGCATGGGCCAACCACCGCCACCCAAGGTTGACGGTCGCGCAGCGCGGCTCGCCGAACAATTGCGCGCCAATTTACGCCGGCGCAAAGCACAGGCACGGCAGATTGCCGCCGACGAAGCAGATGGCAAGGCTAAGCCTGATTAACCGCCAGATTGCGGTACCCGCCGCACCGGCACCGCGATATTACAAATGTCGGCACCCCCTGCGGGCACAATGAAAAAGGGGTCGCGCCGGTTCATCCGCGCATCCATGTAGCGCGCAAAGCTGGCGCTGTTGGTTGCGAGATATTGGAAATGCGGCTGCTCCGCCGTAGGCAGGCTGCTCGCCAAACGAATGGACGTGATCACCGTGTGCTCCGCCGCATTTTCATAAAAACCCAGTGGCCCTGTCCCGCGCGGGAGGGAGGATAGATGCTCCATCCCCTCTACCACGCGGCCAATCACCGCAATATTACGGTCGAGGTGGCGCGGGCCATGCCCGTTCACCGCGTAAAGTTCCGCGCCCGTCCCCGCATCGGGCGACATGCCGCGCCCCACCCCGACGCTGCCATAACAATGGACGCCCCACAGACTCGTCGCATCCCCCGCCACCGGAAAGCCGCCGACATAGCCGACCCGCTGCGCATATGCGTCGCGCACTGGCGCGGCGGTAAAGGCAAGGTTTGCTCCGGGCGTGACATAGTCCGCCTCCGCCGTTGGGTGCAGCCCTGCGGGCAGTGCGCGCGCCTTTGCCGCATCCTCCCCATCCGGGTCGCCCCATTGCGCAACATAATTATCCTGCGAACGCACGATGGCCAGCCCGTCCCACCATGCGGCGCGCGCAAGGGTGCGGACATTTTGCGTCCAGGCGCTGGCAAAGGGTGTGGGCATCAGTTGGATGATGATCCGCCGCGCGTGGCCCGTCGCATCGGGTGTCAGCGTCATCACCAAAATATCGCTAGGGTCGATTGCCACCCAATCGCTCGCGGGTGCTGCAGCGACGATTTCCGACGGAGCAGGCGGCGTATCTGCTTGCTGCGCCAGCACGGGCGACAGACCAAGCGCCAGTGCGCTGAGGGTGAGCGATAGGGTGAGGGCCGTGCGGCCAGCGTGACGATGGTTCATAACGCGGCAAACTGCCAAGAAAGCGACGCTTGTGAAAGGGGGATTTTCGCGCCAATGCTGCGCGCCAACGCCATCCGCCAGGGAACGCCCGCCATGACTGACGATGACCGGCCACTCGCCCGCCGCAACAGCCGCGCCACGCTCGACCGGTTGCTGGGCGACATCATCGAAAACCCTGACCGGACGGCGGCAATAAGTGCCGATATTCAGGCTGTTTTTGGCGAAACGCGCGCCATCCTCATCCTTGATATGAGCGGCTTTACCCGCAGCACTCAGCAGCGCGGGATCGTCGCCTTTTTGTTGCGCATCCATAAAATGCGGCGGCTGTGCAGCCCAGCGGTGGCGGAGGCAGGGGGGCTTGTCATCAAGGTGGAGGCGGATAATTTATACGCATTGTTCGATGATGCCCCCGCCGCGCTCACCGCCGCGCGCGACATGCTCGCCCGGCTCGACGCCGCGAACAGCCTGTCGGCCGAGGATGTGCAGCTTTATGCCGCGATTGGCATTGGTTATGGCAGCCTCCTGAACATCGATGATGCCGATGTTTATGGTGATGAAATGAATCTGGCGTGCAAATTGGGCGAAGACATCGCGGAGGGCGGACAGATTTTGCTGACCCCCGCCGCCCGCGCGCGACCCGGTATGGAAAGCGTCATAGCGCGCGAAGAAGCGGTCAATATCTCCGGCCTCACCCTCCCCTATTTCATTGTCGAACGTGGGTAGGATTTAACGGGCGCGGTGCGCGCGTATGACGCTTGCACATGGCGCGCGCTTTCCCTAGGGCAGCCGCTTCCAGCGTATGCGGAGCGGTGGCCGAGTGGTCGAAGGCGCTCGCCTGGAAAGTGAGTATACGGCAAAACCGTATCGAGGGTTCGAATCCCTCCCGCTCCGCCATCTATATCATCCCAGGAAAGCCCGGCTAGTCTCTGAAAGCCGCAGAATTCTACGATTTTTCGGTCTTGAT
>CALFXW010000116.1 GCA_937957805.1 uncultured Sphingopyxis sp. | reverse complement strand
GCGTGGGGCAGGCGCACCTTGGCAACCTTGCGCAGAGCCGAGTTCGGCTTCTTGGGGGTGGTGGTGTAAACGCGCGTGCAAACGCCGCGTTTTTGCGGATTGGCGTCCATCGCAGGCACTTTGGACTTGGTTTTCTGTGCCACCCGCCCCTTACGGACGAGCTGGTTAATCGTGGGCATGAAGTCTTCACCTTCAAATGGTTACTCTGTTCAAACATGGCGCTGGCAGGGCTGCCAACACAAAAACTGCCATAGGGGAACCCCCCTCTGGCCGTCCGGTCAGGCTTGAAACAGTGTTCAGGCTATGTCTTTGCCTGCGCCGGGCGAATCTATCATCCTCGCGGCACGGGGCGAGCGGCCCCTAGCGCCCTATGTTGCGAAGGTCAAGGATGGGAGGGAAATTCAAAATCCCCCCTAAAACCCGAAACTCAGCCGGATGGCCGCGCCCATATCATCCCCCGCTTCCGCCACATGATAGGGCTGGGTGCGCCAATAGCCGTTGAGCGACAGGTGCGCGCGCGGGCCGAGCGGGGCGCTCCACCCCCCCTCCACCACCCGTTCGCGGCCATCGGGCGCAAGGTTCAATGCCACCGCCCCCAAGGCCGCCGTGCCGGTTGCATAATCATAGCCGGTGGGGAGGCGGAGGGTGAGCGCGCCCGACGCCAGCCGCAGCGGCTGTGCGACGCGCAGCATGAACATATCGCCGGAAATCAAACCATCGCTGCGCCGCACATCGAACGACCAGCCGCGCGCGACAATCGCGCCGCCGCCGATGCTGCGCCCGCCCTGCGCATGGCTGCGCATTTCCTGCCAGCCAGCGCCCAATTGCCAGTCGCGCCCCAGATCGAGCCGCGCCGCACCGCCCCACATATTGCTGCGCGCCCCCGCGATCAGCCCGTCGGCAAAGCGCGCGCCAAGCAGGCTGCCATTTTCCGCCAACCACCCCGCGTGGAGGCTGAGGGTGAGCGGCCCCTCTGCATAATCAAGCCGCAGCATCTGGCGCGCGAAACTATAGCTGGCGTTGAATGGGCTGGCATCGGTCAGCCGCGCGCGCGCCGCCTGCCGCCGCGCATCCCCGCTTTCCGCGCCGAGCGAGAGGGTGAGCGCATCGCCGATCGGCAGGCCGACCATGCTTGCCCGGTCGGCATATAGCCCCATGCGCCGCATATCGCCTGCACCATATGCGATGAGCATATTGTCGGCATTACCCCCAATCCCCCCGCCGATCAGCGCGTCCAACCCGCGATTTTGCGCAAAGCCGATCCGCCGCCCCTGCCCCAGGCCGACGACGAGTGCCGCCGACAGCGCGCGCGGTGCCGGGGCCATGCGCGCGTCCCCTATGGCGAGCATCGGGGCATCGCGCCATTGCATCGACAGGTGCAGCGCGTCATTGCCCAGCGCGATCTGGCGCATACCCCCCTGTAGCGCGCCGGTCAGCAAAGGTTCGCCGGGCGCGCGGGCCAAAAAATCACCCAATTGCACTTCATAGGCGCGGGCATAGCGGTCCAAGATGATGACGCCACTGCCGCTTTGCCGCTGCACCGATGCGGCATCGCCCATCACCCCGGAAAGGCGCGCCACCGTGCCGCCCAAGGGCATGGCGATGCTGGTGCCGGCAAGGCTTGTCTGCCCCTGCGGCGCAAAGGCGCGCGCGATCGACAATATCCCCCGGCCATAGGTGCCATCATTGCCGGGTGCGCCCGCATCTATCGCGCTGCTCAGCAAAATATCGACAATCTGCGCGCCGGTCAGGGTTGGAAATGCTTGGGCGAGGAGCGCGGCTGCCCCCGAAATCTGCGGCGCGGCAAAACTGGTGCCGGACAGGAGATAGACAAAACCAGCCTCCGACCCTGTCCCCTGGCGCAGCACCCCATCACGATATTCGCAGCACACACGTTCGCCCAGCGCCGATAAATAACGCGCCTGATAGCTGCCCGCGCGGTTGGCAAAGGGCGAAAAGGCACCCGTATCATTGACCGAACCGGCGATGATGACATTGGCCCCGCCCGCGTCGGACAGCCCGCGCGCAAAGGGGTTGGGCAAATTGGGGTCGATGTCGGGGTCTTTCCCCTCCCCATCATTGCCCGCCGACACGACGATGATGACACCCGCCGCCGCCGCGCGACTTACCGCCTGGGTCAGCGACAGGCTGGGCGCGCTGCCCCCCAAGGATATGTTGATGACGCGTGCGCCATTGGCCACCGCCCGGTCAACACCAAGCGCAATCGCACTGTCGGTAAAGCGGCAGCCACGCTCATCCTCCGGCCCCGACATGTCGGCACAGCTCCCCGGCCGGTCGGCGCGCAGCACCAACAGGCTGGCGTCAAAGGCGATGCCCAGCGTCCCCGCATTATCCCGCCCGCCCAATGCCACCTGCGCGACATTTGACCCATGGTCATCTTCACCGCCGTTCACATAGTCGCGGGCACCCGCCACATCGGCCGAAGCGGCGTGGATTCGCCCGGCAAATTCGGCAGAATTGGCATCCAGCCCCGAATCAATCACCGCCAGCGTCACCCCACGCCCGGTTGCCCCACCGACCCATGCGCTGATCGCACCATGATAGGGCGCGCCGTCCGAGCGGCGATATTCGGCGGTGTCAAAGCTGGTGGGTGTTGGTGTCGGCGTTGGTGTCGGCGTGGGGGTCGGGGCTGGCGTTGGTGCCGGTGTTGGGGCGGGTGTTGGGGCCGGGGAGGATATGGGGGGGATTGGCGTCATCCCGCCGGTGCCCGCCCCGCCGCAACCCGCCAGCATCAGGCAAAGCAGGGGCAATGTAGATGCGCCGCCCAACCGGATGCTTTTTGCCGAAGCTGCCATGTCCGCCCTTTCCGCCCCCCCGCCGCCTTTGCCGTATGAAACTTAGCCATTGCCGCAGAGCAATGCCAAGCGGATTGTTTACCACAAATGCTGCAATGCGCCTGTGCGCGGTGCCACAGGGGGGCAATCGGGGGCATTTTACATAACCCGTTCCTATCTCGACTTCGCTCGATACGAACGGGGTTGGCGGCTATCCTCTCATCCGTTCGTGTCGAGCGAA
>CALFXW010000115.1 GCA_937957805.1 uncultured Sphingopyxis sp. | reverse complement strand
GCTGGGCGGTGATGATGCAGCGGGGCTGGCGCTGGTGCTAACCTTGTTCGGTGGCTGGTTTATGTTCCGTGCCATCGCCATGTTGTTCGCGGGTCTGTTCACCGATGCGATTGTCGCCAGTGTGGAGGGGGATCATTACCCCGCCGCCTTTGCCCGTGCGGTGCCGGTGCCGCTGCGCAAGGAAATATCGCTGGGACTTGCGGCGCTGCGCCGCGCGATCATCTGGAATATGGTGGCGTTGCCGCTCTATATCCTCCTCCTCGTCACCGGCGTGGGGACGATTTTGCTCGCCATCGGGCTTAACGCCATTTTGCTGTCCCGCGACTTGGAGGCGATGGTCGCCGCGCGCCACCCCGACTTGCCGCCACGCCCAATGCGCCCGGCGCGCCGCCGCTTTACCGGGCTGGTCACGTCGGTGGCGATGGTCATCCCCTTTTTCAACCTGTTCGCCCCGATATTTGGCGCGGCAATCGCGGTGCATATGCTGCATATGGAAGAAGCATGATGAAGCGTGCCGCCCTGCTCTACCCCATAATCTTGATGGTCAGTGCCTGCGGTGGCGGCACCCCGCCGGTGAGCGCAGGGGGAAGCCCGCCGCCTGCCCATGTCACGCCGCCAGTCGAGCGCAGTCATCCTCGTGAGAGTGAGCGTGACGGGCCGCTCGCCGGGCGCGATGCCGATGCGCTGATTGCCCTCTTTGGCCAGCCCCGGCTCGACCGGCGCGAAGGCGCGGCGCGCGTGCTGCAATTCACCGGCCGCGACTGCACACTCGATGCCTATCTCTACCCGCCGCGCGAGCGGGCCGAACAAATTGTCACCCATGTCGATGCGCGGCGCGGCAGCGATGGCGCTGACATGGATGCAGACCAATGTGTTGCGGCCTTGCGTCGGCGCTAATATTCTGATTATCAATAAAAAAGGTCGCAAAATGGCAAATGCCCCCCGTTTGGCTGATGATTTGGCGCTGGCGCATATGCTCGCCGATGCCGCCGCTGCGGCCATCCGCCCCTATTACCGCGCCGACTTTGCGCTGGAGGATAAGGCGGACAATTCCCCCGTCACCGCCGCCGACCGCGCAGCAGAAGGGGCTATCCGCCAAATCCTGGCAAGCGAACGCCCCAGCGATGGCATTTTGGGGGAGGAATATGGCGCCGAACGCAACGGGGCGAGCCGGTGCTGGGTAATCGACCCGATTGACGGCACGTCGAGCTTCATTGCCGGGCGACCCATTTTCGGCACGCTGATCGCGCTGTTGATTGACGGTTTCCCGGTGCTGGGGCTGATCGACCAGCCGATATTGCGCGAACGCTGGACGGGCGCGATGGGCGAACCGACGCGTTTCAATGGTGAGGTGGCACGCACACGCCGCTGCACCGCGCTCGACCAAGCGATCCTCGCCACCACCAGCCCGCATGCGTTCGACGCGCATCAGGGCGAACATTTCCTGTCGCTCGCCGCCAAGGTCGCACCGCGCCGCATAATTTACGGCGGCGATTGCTATAATTACGCCCTGCTCGCCAGCGGCCATATCGACATTGTGGCTGAGGCGAATTTGCACCTCCATGATTTTGCGGCGTTGGTGCCCATCGTCGAAGGGGCGGGCGGGCTGATGTGTGACTGGACGGGCGAACCGCTCCACGCGGCGAGCGGGGGCGATGCCATAGCATTGGGCGATCCGGCGCGGCTTGAGGAGGTGTTGGAGGCTTTGGCATGCACGCATTCGTAAGCGGCGCCGCCAACACGATTTTTCTGCCGCCCGCGGAGCGCCTGCGCCCCTATCTCTCCACCTATTATTTCACCGCCATCGCACCCGACGATGGCGCGGAGGTGCGCGACCTGCTCAACCCCGAATGGGCGAGCGTGCGTTTCCGCTGGACCGGCGACATGCGCGGCAGTGTCCAGCCCGACGCGCTGCATGATATTGCGCCAGCCCATTTCGTCGGGCCAACGACGCGCGCTGGCCCCTTTGCCAGCCGGGGCGCCCGGGTCGCGAGCATCGGTTTCCTGCCGCGCGGCTGGAACGCCTTCATGCGCGAAAGCGCGCACGGCTGGGCCAACCGCGTCGATGCGGCGGGCGCGCTCGCCACAATCCTGGACTTCACAGCCATGGCAGGCGCGCTCGATGCAATTGCCAAGGTGGCGGTCGATGATGTGGCATCGATGGCCGTAATGTTCGATACTGCCCTGCTCGCCGCGCTTGATGCCCATCCACCCGCCGCCGCAGAGGATGCGCGAATCGCCGCCGCGCATCGGGCGTTGATCGACCCCGCCACAACATCGGTGCGCGATCTGGCGCGCGCGCTCGCCATTTCCGAACGGCAGTTGCACCGCCTGTCGCTGCGCGCCTTTGGCTTTGCGCCCAAACCCCTGTTGCGGCGGCAGCGATTCTTGCGCACGCTGGATGTCATCATGCGCGATGGCGCGCGCAATTGGTCGAGCGCGCTCGACGGGCAATATTATGACCAATCGCATTTCAACCGCGATTTCCGCGCCTTTTTTGGCATGACCCCCGAACAATATCGTCAAATGCCGCACCCGGTACTCGCCGCTGCGGCTGCCGCACGCATCAAAGCGCTGGGCGCGCCCTTGCAAGCCCTGCATTTGTCGGGCGAACCGATATCCCACCAAAAATAGATGGCTAAATACGGCTGCCGCTTGCTTTTACGGGGCGTTACGGCTAGGCGCGCGGCTTCGCTTGCGATTTTCCCATGACTCGACTGGCCAATAGGGCTGCCACGGCGGGTCAAATCGCTTGGATATAAGGAGATGAAAATGCCCAAGCTCAAGACCAAGAGCGGTGTGAAGAAACGCTTCAAATTCACCGCAACTGGCAAGGTAAAGCATGGCGTCGCTGGCAAGCGCCACCGCCTGATCAGCCACAATGCCAAATATATTCGCACCAATCGCGGCACCAGCGTGCTGAGCGATGCCGACACCGCCCATGTGCGCCTCTGGGCGCCATATGGCCTGAAATAAGGGGGCGCTGAACCATGGCACGCGTCAAACGGGGTGTAACCACCCGCGCCAAGCACAATAATATCCTGAGCCAAGCAAAGGGTTATTACGGTCGCCGCAAGAACACCATCCGCGTTGCGCGGCAGGCGGTCGAAAAGGCTGGCCAATATGCCTATCGCGACCGCAAGGTGAAAAAGCGGAACTTCCGCGCCCTTTGGATCCAGCGCATCAATGCGGCGGTCCGCGCGGAGGGTCTGACCTATTCGCAATTCATGCACGGCGTGAAGCTGGCGGGCATCGAACTCGACCGCAAGATCATGGCGGACCTCGCCATGAACGAAGCGGCGACGTTTAGCGCCATCATCGCGCAGGCCAAGGGGGCTTTGCCGCAGACGGCATAAGTCAAAACTTGGGTTAATGCGCAAATGGGCGTGGGCGGCGAATATGCCGTTCGCGCCCATTGCTGTATTGGCGACCAGAACGCGTCACCCCGCGCAGGTGGGGGGATGACCGGACGGGGAAATGAAATGGCGGGTGATGGATTCCCGCCTACGCGGGGATGACAGGTAAAGTTATGGACCTAGCGGCACTGGAACGCGAGATATTGGCAGCCATTGATGCGGCAGCGGCGCTCGACGCGCTCGATACTGTGCGCGTTGCCGCGCTCGGCAAGCAAGGCAGCGTGTCGGCGCTGCTCAAATCATTGGGAGCGATGGGCGCCGACGAACGGCAGACCAGTGGCCCCGCCATCCATGCACTGCGCGAAAATGTGACTGCCGCCATTGCCGCACGCAAGGCGCTGCTCGAAACTGCTGCGCTCGACGCGCAGCTCGCCGCCGATGCCATCGATATGAGCCTGCCCGCTCGCGAAGCGCCGCGCGGCACCATCCACCCCGTGTCGCAGGTGATGGATGAGATGGCGGAAATATTTGCCGATCTGGGCTTTGCCGTCGCCGAAGGCCCGGAAATAGAGGATGACTGGCATAATTTCACCGCGCTCAACATCCCGCCGACCCACCCGGCGCGCGCGATGCATGATACTTTCTATTTCCCCGATGCAGGGGACAGTGCTGCGCCCAAATTGCTGCGCACCCATACATCGCCGGTGCAGATCCGCACGATGATGGCCGGCGAACCGCCGATCCGCATCATCGCGCCGGGGCGCGTCTATCGCTGCGATTCGGATGCGACGCACACGCCGATGTTCCACCAGATCGAAGGATTGGTGATCGACAAGAATATCCATATGGGCCATTTGAAATGGACGCTGGAAACGTTCCTGCGGGCGTTTTTTGAGCGCGACGACATCGTGCTGCGCCTGCGCCCCAGCTATTTCCCCTTCACCGAACCATCGGCAGAGGTTGATGTCGGCTATCGACAGGAGAAGGGGCGGCGCATCGTCGGCGGCAATGGCGACGATACGGGGCACGCATGGATGGAATTATTGGGGAGCGGCATGGTCAACGCCCGCGTCATCGAAAATTGCGGGCTCGACCCCAATGTCTGGCAAGGCTTTGCCTTTGGGGTCGGGGTCGACCGGCTGGCGATGCTGAAATATGGCATGGATGATCTGCGCGCCTTTTTTGACGGTGATGTGCGCTGGCTGGCGCATTATGGCTTTGCGCCGCTGGCCCAGCCGACGCTGAGCGGGGGGATTTCGGCATGAAGTTCGCCCTTTCCTCGCTCCACCAATTCCTCGACGGTGATTTCACGCTGGCCGATGTCACGGCCGCGCTCAACCGCATCGGGCATGAGGTGGAGGGGGTGGAAAACCCCGCCGAACGGCTCGCCGGTTTTCGTGTCGCGCGCGTTATCGGCGCCGAACGTCACCCCGAAGCCGACCGTTTGCAGGTGCTGAGCGTCGATACGGGCGATGGTGCGCCCTTGCAGGTCGTCTGCGGCGCGCCCAATGCGCGCGCAGGGCTGGTCGGCGTGCTTGGCCTGCCCGGTGCCGTCGTGCCCGCCAATGGCATGGAGCTGAAAACCTCTGCCATTCGGGGCGTCACCTCCAACGGGATGATGTGTTCATCGCGCGAACTGGAATTGGGTGATGACCATGACGGCATCATCGAACTGCCCGATGATGCGCCTGTGGGCACCAGCTTTGCCGATTACAACGATGCTAACGACCCAATTATCGATATCGCTATCACCCCCAACCGGCAGGATTGCATGGGGGTGATGGGCATATCGCGTGACCTTGCCGCCGCAGGGATTGGTCGTTTCAAGCCGGTCAGCGCGCCCGCCATCCCCGGCACATACCCCTGCCCTGTCGAAATTCGCACCGACGATGCAGCGGGCTGCCCCGCCTTTTACGGGCGAGTCATACGCGGTGTCACCAACGGGCCATCGCCTGCATGGATGCAAAAATGGCTGAAAGCGGCGGGGCAAAGGCCGATATCAGCACTGGTCGATTGCACCAATTATCTGATGCTTGCCTATGGCCGCCCGGCGCACGCCTATGACCTTGCCAAATTGTCGGGCGCAGTGTGCGCGCGCCGCGCCAATGATGGCGAGGTGGCTGAGGCGCTCAACGGCAAATCCTATAAGCTCGATGCCAGCATGACCGTCATCGCCGATGCGATGGGGGTGCATGACATCGCAGGGATTATGGGGGGCGAAGATTCGGGTTGCGGCGATGACACCACCGACGTCCTCCTCGAAATCGCGTATTTCACACCCGAAAATATCGCGCTGACCGGCCAGAAACTGGGGCTGACCAGCGATGCGCGCGGCCGTTTTGAACGCGGCGTTGACCCGGCCTTTCTGGACGATGGGCTGGCGCTGCTGACCGACCTCATCCTCAACTGTTGCGGCGGGACGGCGAGCGAGGTCGTCCGCGCGGGCAGCCCACCGCTGGCGGCACGCACCACCGCCTATGACCCGACGCGTGTCGCCACGCTGGGCGGGATGGACGTCGCCGCCGACCGCCAGCGCGAACTGCTGCGCCAGCCATTCCTCTTCCGCCGTGGCGAAGGCCCGCACCTCCGCGGTCGACCACAGCGCCACCTCCGCGTTGTCGTAGCTCACGGTGTCCGCGCTGCGCTGCGCCCAGACAGGC
>CALFXW010000114.1 GCA_937957805.1 uncultured Sphingopyxis sp. | reverse complement strand
CCGCCTGCGCGGGAATGACAAGGGGGGATACCCCCTGCCCGCCCCTATCGGTTGCGGCGCAGCCGCCGATAACTCATCGCGCTGAACGGAATGGACAAAGCGTAAAGCAGGCTGATGACCAGCAGGCTGTGCCATGGCGCGGTAATCAGCGCCGCGCCCGTCAAGCCGACAAAGGCGATGACCGGCAGTCGCCAGGATGCGCGCAGCCGCGTCAGGCTCTGCCAGCCAAAAGTGGCGAAATTGGAAATCATCATTATCGCAACGAAAATCACCCAGGGCATCACCAGCCACCATTGGCGGAACAGCGCCTCGCCGGTCACAAACCATAGATAGAGTGGGATGAGCGCCAGCCCCGCCCCCGCTGGTGCAGGCACACCCGTATTATAGCCCGCGGCCTTGTGCGGCTGATGTTCGGCATCAATCCGCGCGTTGAACCGCGCAAGGCGCAGCGCACAGCAAACGGTCAGCGACAATGCCGCCGTCCAGCCAAATTTCGGCGCGTGGGCGAGGCTCCACAAATAGATGATTGTCGCGGGCGCAACGCCAAAGGCGATAACATCGCTCAGGCTGTCGAGTTCGGCACCAAAACGGGTCTGCGCGCGCAGCAACCGCGCCACCCGGCCATCGACCGCGTCGAGGACACCGGCAAAAACAATCGAACCCAGCGCCAATTGCCATTCACCGCTCAGCCCAAAGCGCAGCCCCGACAGGCCAAAACATAGCGCGAGTGCGGTGATCGCATTGGGAACGACCGCGCGCAGCGGTATCCCCGCAACCCGCCGCCCCGGTGTATGTAGCGGCGCTGCATCATCATCGGCCATATTATTGGGCAATGCCCGTCCTTTGCGCGACATCGCCCACTTCCGCGATCACCGTTTCGCCCGCAACAATCCGCTGTCCCGACAGAACGCGCGGCATCGTTCCCTTGGGCAGATAAACATCGACCCGGCTGCCGAATCGGATGAGGCCCACGCGTTCGCCAACCCCCACCACGCTGCCGGGGCCAACAAAGGCGATAATCCGCCGCGCCACCAGCCCGGCAATCTGCGTAAAGCCGATTTTCAGCCCATCCGACCGTTCAATCAGGAAATGCTGGCGTTCATTATCCTCACTCGCTTTGTCGAGGTCGGCATTCAAAAACAGCCCGGCGACATAATGACGGTGGGTAACGGTGCCGGCAATCGGCGCGCGGTTCACATGGACGTCAAACACGCTCATAAAGATCGAAACGCGGGTGACCGGCGCATTTCCCAGCGCATCCTCCGCCTGCAATTCCAGCGGCGGCGCCACCTCTGCAATCTGGGTCACCAAACCATCGGCGGGCGCAATAATCAGCCGCTCATCGAGAGGCGACACGCGCACCGGGTCACGAAAAAATGCGGCCACCCACAATGTGATGCCCGCCATCGGCCAGGCGAGCGTTTCCCACGCCATCCATGCAAAGCCCAGTGTTACCACCGCGCTGATCAGGATAAACGGTCGCCCCGCAGGGTGGACAGATGGCCAACGCCACCGGGCGATGGCACCAGGCATATTGGCACTGGCGGGTAAGTTCATAAATCTTCTTGCGACCATTGATTGGGACGGCCTTCCTAACCGCTTGACGCGTCAGGCACAATAGCGGTGCCGCCCCGCCATATCCCCACCCCGGCTTGATGAACACCCACCCCCTAACCCCCTCCCGCGTGCGGGAGGG
>CALFXW010000113.1 GCA_937957805.1 uncultured Sphingopyxis sp. | reverse complement strand
CGGCGACGGGATTCCTCACCCGATTTTGGGAAAATCGCTTGTTGCGCCGTCTCCATCAGTATGCACTCAATCTTTCCTGTTCTTCTATGTCGCTAATGAGCAGGAGGCGAAAAGCCTACAGTCATATTACTGCACGCGCTTTTTCCGCTTCTTGGTATCCGTTCGGAAGATCACTCAACACGCGACGCACTCCACTTACTCGTGGGTTCCGATGCAGGACTGGAACCAGACATGGACGGATGAATTACTCTACCAAAAATACGGCCTCACGGCGGACGAGCGGACCTATATCGAGTCGCAAGTTCGCGTGATGAATGGGGGTGATGGTGAATAAACCCACCATCGCGGAAATCCTTGCTCCGAAGCCGGAGGCGCGCCCGCGCATCTATGCCTATGCCATCGCTGCCGATACGCATAAGGGATTGCTGAAGGTCGGTCAGACCACCCGCAACGTGAAGCAGCGCGTGGCGGAGCAGCTTAAAACCGCCGCCATCACCAACTACACCATCGAACTGGACGAGAACGCGGAACGCGATGATGGCGGCATCATCTCCGACCATGCCGTGCGCGATGCACTGAAACGCAAGGGCTTCGCCAACCCGCAGCTTGAATGGATGCAATGCGCGGTCGCGGACGTGAAAACCGTGCTGGCCGAGCTTCGCACCGGCCAGCAGTTCACCGGCACCCATCACGAGGATTTTCCCCCGCGCGACGAACAGGCGCGGGCGGTCGAGCAGACCTATGCCTATTATCAATCCCGCTGGCAGGAGGATGCCGCTGCCGTTCCGCGTTTCCTATGGAACGCCAAAATGCGCTTCGGCAAGACTTTCACCAGCTACCAGCTTGCCAAGAAGCTGGACGCCAAGCGCGTTCTTGTCCTGACCTTCAAACCCGCCGTGGAGGACGCTTGGCAGACCGACCTTGAATCGCATGTCGATTTTGACGGCTGGCGCTACCAGTCGCGGAACGTCGATGGCGACCCGCGCGAAATCCCGGCAGATACGCCGTTGGTCTATTTCGGCTCATTCCAAGACCTGTTGGGGCGCGACAAAGCGGGCAATATCAAGCCGCGCAACGAGTGGATTCACACGATCAACTGGGATTTGGTCGTGTTCGATGAATATCATTTCGGCGCATGGCGCGAAACGGCAAAGGAGCTTTTCGAGGGCGAGGACGCCGCCGTCGCCAAGAAAGAGGCGAGCATTGAATATGCTGCCGACCTTGAGGACGTGAACGAGGATTTGGGCGTATTGTCGGAAAGCGAGGCCGAGTTCCTGCCGATCACCACGCGCGCATATCTCTATCTGTCCGGCACCCCCTTCAAGGCGCTCGCCACCGGCGAGTTCATCGAGGAGCAGATATTCAACTGGACATATACCGACGAACAGCGCGCCAAGGCCGCGTTCGCGGTGAAGAATCCGGGCAAGCGCAATCCCTACGGTGCGTTGCCGCAAATGCGGCTTCTCACCTATCAAATGCCCGACGAGTTGCTGGCGATCGCCAGCGCAGGGGAGTTCGACGAGTTTGACTTAAACGCTTTCTTTGCCGCCACTGGCACAGGCGATGCGGCGGCGTTCAAGCACAAAAATGATGTGCAAAAATGGCTCGACATCATCCGTGGTGGCTATGCGCCGCAGGCGGTCGAAAGCCTGAAAACCGGCACCCGCCCGCCGTTCCCCTATTCCGATGTGCGGTTGCTGCCATACCTGCAACATTCATTCTGGTTCCTGCCCAATGTCTCCGCCTGTCATGCGATGGCGAACCTGCTGGCAGAGAAGCACAACATATTCTGGCACGATTACGCTGTTATCGTGTCCGCAGGTGCATCGGCGGGGATAGGGCTGGATGCTTTGCCGCCCGTCCGGCAGGCGGTCGGCAGCGGCTTCGACACCAAGACCATCACGCTATCATGCGGTAAACTGACCACGGGCGTCACCGTGGCGCAATGGTCATCCATCCTGATGCTCCGCAACCTGAAATCGCCGGAAACCTATTTTCAGGCGGCATTCCGGGTGCAATCGCCGTGGTCGATCAAGAATCCCAACGGCGACAATCCGAACGAGGAGGAAATCTTAAAACCCGTTTGCTTCGTGTTCGACTTCGCGCCCACTCGGGCTTTGCGGCAGTTGTCCGAATACGGCATCGGCCTGTCGCCCGGTGAGGCCAACCCCGAAAACGCTGTGCGCGAGCTTGTCTCATTCCTGCCGGTGCTCGCCTATGACGGCGCGAACATGACGCAGATCGACGCGGGCGGCATCCTCGATATTGCGATGGCCGGAACATCGGCAACGCTGCTGGCGCGCAAGTGGGAATCTGCGATGCTCGTCAATGTCGATAACGACACCTTGCGCCGCGTTCTCGACAGTCCCGAAGCGATGGCGGCAGTGGAGCGCATCGAGGGCTGGCGCTCCCTTGGCGACAACATCATCGAAACCATCATCAACAAAAGCGAGTCCGTCAAAGACCTCAAGGCCAAGGCCAAAGAGAAGGGCGGCGAACTGTCCGCCAAGGAAAAGAAAGAACTGACGGACGAAGAAAAAGAATATAAATCCAAGCGCAAGCTCGTTCAGGAAAAGCTGATTAAATTTGCCACGCGGATTCCCGCGTTCATGTATCTGACCGACTTCCGCGAAAACACGCTACAGGACGTTATCACCAAGCTGGAACCCGACCTGTTTCATGCCGTCACCGGCCTGACGGTCGCGGATTTTCACCTGCTTGTTCGGCTCAAGGTGTTCAACACCGAGCGGATGAACGAAGCCGTCTTTGCGTTCCGGCGCTATGAGGATGCCTCGCTGCGCTATACCGGCATCGAGAGCCACGAAGGGCTGACCCATTACGGCCTTTACGATACGGTGGTGGAAATCCCCGGCACCTAATCCGCGAACAGCAGAACCGGGGTTTCGACCAGTTTCTTGAGCGCCTGAACAAAGCTGGCTGCGTCCCAGCCATCGACCACCCGATGGTCGCAACTGATTGAAAAATTCATCAATTTTGCGCGCCGCACCCGTTCGCTATGCCCATCGACAAACATCGGCCGTTCGACAATGCGATTGGGGCCGAGGATGGCGACTTCGGGCCGGTTGATGACCGGCGTTGTCGCCACCCCGCCCAGCGGGCCGAGCGATGTGACGGTGATCGTTGAGCCGGACAATTCTTCGGATTTTGCCTTGCCACTGCGCGCCGCATCCGCCAAGCGACTGATTTCACGTGCTAATTGCCAGACATTCCTTGACTGTGCATCGCGGATGACCGGTACCATCAACCCGGCATCGGTCTGCGTTGCCATGCCCAGATGCACCGCACCATGGCGCGTCACCACGCCCGCTTCATCGTCAAAACGCGCGTTCAGCATCGGATATTGCGGCAAAGTCCGACATATCGCGAGAATCAGGAACGGCAGCATCGTCAGTTTCGGATTGTCCCCGCGATTGGCGTTCAAATCGGCACGTATCGCCTCCAGCGCGGTAACCTCCATCTCCTCGACATAGGTGAAATGCGGGATGTTGCGTTTGGATGCCGCCATATTGTCGGCAATGCGGCGGCGAAGGCCGATAACCCGCACTGTTTCGTCCGCCCGCGCCGCGCCGCCAGTCGAAAATCCGCCCGCGCCATTATATCGCAAATAGGCGTCGAGGTCGGCATGGCGCACCCGCCCATCCGCCGATGGTTGCACCGCGTTCAGGCCGATACCCAGATCATCGGCACGCGCGCGCACGGCGGGGGATGCCAAAATCCGGGCATGGGGGGCAGCCGACGCGGCTTCGACAGCGACGGGTTCCACTGCGGGCGGCGGCACCGGAACCGGCGCAGGCTCCGTTTTAATTTCTTCTTTTATTTCAATGTTTGGCGCCTGAACATCCTGTCCAACATCGGCTATAGCTTGGGCTATTTCAGGTGCATCCTCCCCCTCCACTTCCACCTCTATCAGCATCGACCCGATGGCGATGACATCGCCGACTTCCCCCGCAATCTTGCGCACGACGCCTGTGACGGGCGATTCCATCTCGACCGTCGCTTTATCGGTCATCATGTCGGCGATCGGCTGATCCTCGGCTATGGTATCGCCCACCGCAACGTGCAGCGCCACAATCTCCGCCTCGGCGATGCCTTCGCCAATATCGGGCAAACGAAAGGTAAAGAGCGCCATCGCCTCAATCCTTCAATAGATTTTCGAGCGCGGTGGCAATGCGCACCGGCCCCGGGAAATATGCCCATTCCAAACTATGCGGATAGGGCGTGTCAAAACCGGTTACCCGGGCAAT
>CALFXW010000112.1 GCA_937957805.1 uncultured Sphingopyxis sp. | reverse complement strand
CTTGCCTTCATCGTCCGACAATGCGCTATTTTGGGCGACACTTGCAGCATCCAGGCGCGTACTGCAGGTCAGTTCATGGCTGGCGAGATACAATGCCTCAAGCACGACGGCACGCGAATGCCCGTCCAATATGTCATTGATAGTAGCCATAGAGCCTAACTCCATACATCAAAATGGTCGCGGGGCAAGTTACGAATCACAAACTCCTGCGACGTCGCTCGCGCGCGTTCCTTTACCGAAGGCTGCTCGATCAACCCGTCAGAATTCACACGATCATACGGAATCACCATGAACAAAGGGTGAAACTCCTCCAGAGCGGCAGCGTCTGCCATATATTGTATCAAATCCCGATCATCGTCGGAAATTATCCCTTGCGCATGGCGGCTTTCCGCGCCACGAATAATGCCCGCGCGGTTGCGTTCAATGATAGCACTATGATGATCACCATTCCGAATATCCAATTGGAAGTTTTGATATAATAGCCATGGGTCGGACGATGGTGGATTGCGTGGCAACAACGCATCCATAGAAGGACATGGGGCGCACCATACGAAATGCACCGCGCCATAAAATTGTTCATTGATACTATACGCCAGCTTCGTGACAGTTGAATAAAGCGCTAACAAGGTCGAAGCTGCCCCTTTACCAGATTATTATGCTAACACTTCAAAAGTAGGAAAGCGAAAAAATCAAGCAGGATTAATTTCGCCGGATCAGCAGGTTCCTGATCTCGCTCATATCCTCCATCGCAAAGCGCACCCCTTCGCGGCCTAACCCTGAATCCTTCACCCCGCCATAGGGCATATTGTCAACGCGGAACGACGACACATCATTGACGCAAATCCCCCCGACGTCGAGCCGGTCCCACGCACGCATAATTTGTTGAATATTATCGGTGAATAGTCCGGCCTGCAGCCCGAATTTGCTGTCATTCACTTCATCCAGCGCAGCTTCCCAATCGGTGAATTGGGACAAAATCACCACCGGACCAAAAGCTTCTTCGCGGTAAAGCTCGCTCGTCGTCGAAACATTTTCGAGCAGACTGGCCCCCAGCATATTGCCCGCAATATCCCCGCCAGCGAGCAATGTCGCGCCGCCCGCGACCGCCGCGTCGATCCAATTCTTCAGGCGCTGCGCCTCCTTTTCGCTGATCATCGGGCCGATGAAGGTGCGCCTGTCCTTTGGGTCGCCCGCGACCAAAGTTTTGACCCGCGCGACCAGCATGTCGCGGAACCGGTCGTAAATATCGGCGTGGATGATGACGCGCTGCACATGGATGCAGCTTTGTCCCGATTGGTAATAGCCGCCGAAAATTATCCGTTCGAGCGCGTGGGCAAGGTCGGCGTCCTTGTCCACCACCACCGCTGCATTACCGCCGAGTTCGAGCACGACCTTTTTCTTGCCTGCCCGCGCCTTTAAATCCCAACCAACGCCGGGCGATCCGGTGAAGGACAGCAATTTCAACCGTTCGTCGGTGGTGAATAAATCGGCCCCGTCGCGCGCAGCGGGCAGCACCGAAAACGCCCCCTCTGGCAGGTCACATTCGGCGAGCACTTCACCCATGATGATCGCGCCCAGCGGGGTCAGCGATGCTGGTTTCATGACAAAGGGGCAGCCGATGGCAATCGCCGGTGCGACCTTGTGCGCCGCCAGATTGAGCGGGAAATTGAACGGCGAAATAAAACTGCACGGGCCAATGGGGACGCGCCGCCACATGCCGATATAGCCCTTGGCGCGCGGCGAAATGTCGAGCGGCTGGACTTCGCCATAATTGCGCGTCGCCTCCTCCGCCGCGATGCGGAATGTGTCAATAAGGCGGCTCACCTCCCCCTCCGCGTCGGCGATGGGCTTGCCCGCCTCCACACACAGGGCATAGGCCAGCTCGTCAAAGCGTTCGCGGAACCGCGCAACACAATGGTCGAGCACGGCCTGACGTTCATAGCTTGCCATTTGCGCCATGGGTTCGGCGGCACGCACTGCCCCTGCGATGGCTTCGTCGATGATTTCCGGGGTGGCGAGCGCGGTGCGAAACGCCACTTCGCCGGTATATTTGTCGCGCACCGCCAGATCGGCATTGGGCTGCACAGCCCGGTTGTTGAGATATAGCGGGTAGGTGTCGTTGAGTTTCATTTTCGATACTCCCCCCTCCCGCTTGCGGGAGGGGTCGGGGGTGGGTCGGTCCGGAGTGCAGTGCCCGTCGGGCACGCCCACCCCTAACCCCTCCCGCAAGCGGGAGGGGGACACATCACAAAGCCTTGCTCAAATCCTTGATATCCTTGTTCAAAATCTGGTCATTTTCGCTGTAATCAACCGGACAATCAATCAGATGGACGCCCGGCGTATCGCGGCAATGGGCGAGTAGTTCGGTCAGATGCGCGGCGCTTTCGACCCGGTGGCCATGCGCGCCATAGCTTTCGGCATATTTGACGAAATCGGGGTTGCCATAGGTCAGGCCGAAATCGACAAAACCCATATTCGCCTGTTTCCAGCGGATCATGCCATAAGCATCGTCGCGCAGGATCAATATGGTGATGTTGAGTTTCAGGCGGACCGCCGTCTCCATCTCCTGACTGTTCATCATGAAACCGCCATCGCCGCAGATCGCCATCACCTTGCGATCGGGGTAGACCATCGCCGACATCATCGCGCTGGGCAGCCCCGCGCCCATGGTGGCGAGCGCATTGTCAAGCAGCACCGTATTAGGGCGATAGGCGGTATAGCCGCGTGCAAACCAGATTTTATAGACGCCATTGTCGAGGCAGATGATCCCGTCATCGGGCATTGCCGCGCGCACTTGGTTGACCAGATGCGGCGGGAAAATCGGGAAACGTGCATCGCCCGACAGGCTGGCGGTATGCGCCACCTCCGCCGCGCGATAGGCGAGCATATGGTCAAACGACCAGCCACCGGACGGAACAATATCTTCCTTCATCTGCCAGATGGCGTTGGCAATATCGCCAATCACCTCAACCGATGGGAAATAGACAGGGTCGACCTCTGCCGATTTGGTCGAAATATGGATAACCGTCGGCCCACCGCTGCGCATGAAAAATGGCGGTTTTTCAATCACATCATGACCTATGTTGACGATGCAGTCGGCATCCTCCACCGCGCGGTGGACAAAATCCCCCGCCGACAGGGCCGCACAGCCCAAAAATTTCGGATGGCGTTCGTCAATCACCCCCTTGCCCAATTGGGTGGTGAGAAAGGGGATGCCGGTCTTTTCCACAAATTGGAGGAGCATGCGCCCCGTCATCGTCCGATTGGCCCCCGCGCCGATGACCAGCAGCGGCGATTTGGCGTTTTCGAGCGCGGTTACCGCCGCGCGCACCGCCTTGGGATCGGCGGACGGGCGGCGCGCAATCGACCGCGCAATGGGGACAGAATCGGTATGTTCGTCGGCAATATCTTCGGGCAGTTCAATATGGACAGCGCCCGGCTTTTCCTCTTCGGCCAAGCGGAATGCTTCGCGCACGCGGCTGGGAATATTGTCCGACGACTGCATTTGATGGGTATATTTGGTGATCGGCTGCATCATCGAAACAACGTCGAGAATCTGGAACCGCCCCTGTTTTGATTTTTTGATCGGTTTCTGACCGGTAATCATCAGCATCGGCATACCGCCGAGCGTCGCATAGGCCGCAGCGGTCACGAAATTGGTCGCGCCCGGCCCCAAAGTGGCGATGCAAACCCCGGTCTTACCCGTGTGGCGGCCATAGGTCGCGGCCATGAACCCCGCGCCCTGTTCATGGCGGGTGAGGATGAGCTTTATTTGCTTGGAGCGGGAGAGCGAATCGAGAAAATCGAGATTCTCCTCCCCCGGCACGCCGAAAATATATTCGACCCCTTCTTGTTCCAGACAGTCGATGAATAAATCGGACGCTTTTTTGCCTGCATGCTTGGGCTCATTGGCCATTGGTCGCTCCCTCCCCCTCCAGCGCGCGCGTCACAGCGCCCGCGCATATATTGGTTTTGCGATCCCGAATGCGCTGGCGATGCTTATGGCCGCCTTGACGCCTTGGCCTGTCTGCTAAAACTTTCCGACGCCAGAGTCACCCCTTAGAGTCTGTTTCAAAATCGGCACAATTGCGAATTTTGGCGCGGCACCAGCCCGAAACGATAGTTTCGGATCAAAACAGCCCGTCAGCTCGCAATGTCGAACAAATCGGCCAGTTGATCGACCATCGCGCCGCCCAATTGTTCTGCATCCATAATCGTCACCGCGCGGCTGTACCAGCGTGTCACATCATGACCGATGCCGATGGCGATGAGCTCGACGGGCGATTTATTTTCAATCCAGCCAATGACTTGGCGCAAATGTTGGTCGAGGTAGCCGCTGCTGTTCACGCTGAGCGTTGAATCATCGACCGGCGAACCGTCGGAAATGACCATCAAAATCTTGCGGTCTTCGTTGCGGTGGGCGATGCGCGCATGCGCCCATTTCAGCGCTTCGCCGTCGATATTTTCCTTGAGCAAACCTTCGCGCATCATCAGTCCCAGGCTGTTGCGCGCGCGGCGATATGGCTCATCCGCCGGTTTATAGAGGATGTGGCGCACATCGTTGAGGCGCCCGGGCTGCACCGGACGTCCGGCGGCCAGCCAGTCCTCGCGCGATTGGCCGCCCTTCCACGTGCGGGTGGTAAAGCCCAAAATCTCCACCTTCACCCCGACACGTTCCAATGTCCGCGCCAAAATATCCGCACAAATGGCGGCAATCGAAATCGGTCGCCCGCGCATCGACCCGCTATTGTCGATGAGGAGGGTGACGATCGTATCCTTAAAATCGGTGTCGCGTTCGACCTTGTACGACAGCGACAGCATCGGGTTGGCGATAACCCGCGCCAACCGCGCGGCGTCCAGCGTCCCTTCGTCCTGGTCAAAATCCCACGCCCGGTTTTGCTGTGCCATCAACCGGCGCTGCAAGCGGTTGGCGAGCCGGGTTACCGCCGATTGCAACGGCACCAATTGCTGGTCGAGGAAACCGCGCAGGCGCGCCAATTCCTCTTCATCACAAAGGTCGAGCGCGCCGACCACTTCGTCATGCGCGCTGGTGAAAACATGGTAGTTGAAATCGGGAATGTCGATGTGCGGACGGTTGGGGCGCACCGGCATCGGCGCTTCATCGCCCATGTCGCCCATCGCATCCTCTTCGCCATTGTCCATGCCGTCGATATCGACGTCGCTTTCCTCCGCCTCCCCCGTTTCGCCTTCGCCGCTTTGGACGCGCGCCTCCATCTCAGCCGCAGCGCCCTGCTGATCCTCCTCCCCATCCTCGCTCTCGTCGGGCTGATCCTGTTGATTTTCAGCGTCTTCGTCCGCATCGCCGGTGTCAAAAGGCACATCGGCCTGCACCATGTCGAGGTGCTGCAACAGCCGCACCATCTGTTGGCCATAGGCCGCCTGATCGTCGATCAGCATCGATAGCAGGTCAAAATCGCCGCCGCCGCGCGCCGCCAAGTCCGCCTGCACCAGCGCCAGACCATTTGCGGCACAATCAGGCACCGGCAAGTCGGCGAGATGCGCACGCAGCATGAGTTCGAGCGCGCTGCTGACCGGCACTTCACCCGCCGATGTGGCGCGCGAAATGGGGTCGCTGGCGAAACGCTGTGCGGTTTCCGCCACCAGATTGTCGCGCAAGCCCTGCATCGCGCGCGCGCCCAATGCCGCGACCCGCGCATCCTCCATCCGGTCAAATGCGGCCCCTGCCAGCGGTTCAGCCGGGCGCAGGCGGTTGTGGGTGGCCGCATCATGGTGCTTGAGGCGCAGCGCCAGCGCGTCCGCCTGTCCACGCGCAATCGCGACATCGCCGCGCGGCAGCGTGCGCGACGGGGCGTTGACCTTTACCCCCTTGCCCACCGCGTGCGGCGCATCGCTGGTATAGGCAACCTCCACCTCCGGCTCACCCGACAGCGCACGCGCAGCGCCGGTCAAAACCGATTTCAGATCGTCGATGGGCAGCCGCTGGCTCATACCCCCCGCCTTATGCGGCGCAGGCGGCAAGGTGAAGCGTTAAATTATGGGGTGGTTGCGCGCCATCACGCGACGTTGCGTGCGTCCGTCGGGAAAAGCTCGGCCGGCAGCATGGCGGCGAGCGCCCGGCGCTGGTGGCGCAGGAGATCGACAAGGCGCTGGCGGCGCCGAAGCCCGAGGTGAAGCCCGAGGTGCCCGTCGCCGCGCCGCCGGTGGTGACCGCGGTGGAGGCCCCGGCCGCGCCCACGAAGCCCGCCCGTCGCGCGAGCCCGCGCAAGCGCGCAGACGTGACGGCGACCGCCACGGTGACG
>CALFXW010000111.1 GCA_937957805.1 uncultured Sphingopyxis sp. | reverse complement strand
GTGCGCTGCGCATTCGCCGACCGCGTAGATGCGCGGGTCGGTGACGGTCTGCATGGTGTCGCTGACGACGATGCCGCGGTTCACGTGCAGGCCAATCTTCTCGGCCAGCTCGGTGTTGGGGCGGATGCCGGCGGCCATCACCACCAGGTCGGCGGGGATCTCGCTGCCGTCCTTGAACTGCACGGCCCGGACACGCCGGCGAGGCGTGGCCTTGTCATCCGCGTGGCCGTCCGCGGCGCCGCCGACCAGCGCCTGCGTCTGCGCGCCGATCATGAACTTCAGGCCCCGGTCCTCGAGCGACTTCTGCAGCAGCTTGCCGGCGGTGTCGTCGAGCTGTCGCTCCATCAGCCACGGCATGATGTGCACGACCGTGACCTGCATGCCGCGCAGCATCAGGCCGTTGGCCGCTTCCAGGCCGAGCAGGCCGCCGCCGATGACGACGGCGTGCTTGTACTTCTGCGCCGCGGCGATCATCGCCTCGGTGTCGGCGATGTCGCGGTAGGCGATCACGCCCTCGAGTTCCTTGCCCGGCACCGGCAGGATGAAGGGGTTGGAGCCGGTGGCGATCAGCAGCCGGTCGTATTCCTCCTCGGTGCCGTCGGCAGCGCGCACGATGCGCTTGCGGCGATCCACCTCGACCACCTTCTTGCCCAGGTGCAACCGGATGCCGTGCTCCTCGTACCAGCTGAGCGGGTTGAGCACGATCTGGTCGATGGTCTGCTCGCCGGCCAGCACCGGGCTGAGCAGGATGCGGTTGTAGTTCGGGTGCGGCTCGGCGCCGAACACGGTGATGTCGTACAGGTCCGGTGCGATCTTCAGCAGCTCTTCCAGCGTGCGCACGCCGGCCATGCCGTTGCCGACCATCACGAGTTTCATCTTCTTCATGCAAGCCTCCGAAGAGCATCGATAGCAAGACAGGTGCCACGGGCGACAATGCCCGCATGACGTTCGAGATCGAGGTCGGCCATGCGAGCCGGCGCGGGCCGCGGGAGATCAACGAGGATTTCGCCGGCGCGACGCGCTCGGCGCCGGGTGATGCGGTGCCGGGCGTGATCGCCGGACTGCTGCTCGAAGACATCCTCGCGACCATGTTCCGCGGGCCGGTCTGGCTCGGCGTCTTCTTCCTGCTGACAGCCGTCTTGCTGATCATCGGCGAGCGCGGCGCGCGCATCGGCATTTTCCGGTTCGGCAAATACCAGATGCTGGAGCAATTCTGCCGCCCAGCGGTCATCGCCCGACGCGTGCGCCGCGCGCCCCGCCGCCAGCATCGCCGCGCTGCCACCGGCCAGCGCGACATAGCGCTGCGCAGCCTCAACCGGGGGGAGCGGGTTGAAATGGGCGGGCACCCCGTCCCACCAGCCAAAATAGCGTTGATAGACCGCCTTGGCGTCATGGTTGATCGTGCCATAATATCCGCGCACGCTGGGGTCGATGGCAAGGCCGGGGGCCGCGTTGAGCGCGTCGGGCAATTCCTGTATCGTCGCACCGCCATTTGCCGCTTGCAGGCTGCGGTCATGGACAAAACGGTACATGTCGCGCTGCGCCGCCAATTCGGCGCGCACCCGGTCATTGCCAAAACTGGGCCAGCCATGGCTACCCACGCGAACCTGCGCCGTCCCGCCCCATTGTTGCAGCATCGCGTCGATTACCTGCGACCAGCGCAGCGCATCGCGCACCTGCGCCCCGCGCAGGGTGAGCAAATTATGCAGCGTCTTTGTCACCACCTCTGTCGAATGGATGAGGTTGTATTGCGGGACATAGAAAACCAGCTCCGCCGGTGCCTCGGTCGCTGCTGCATCGGCAAAAACCAGATCCAACCCGTCGATACGCATGGTTTCGCCCGCCGCGCCGATGACGTGGCTCGGCGCCAGAAATCCCGAAGTCCCCCCGGCAAGGCGCGGCCCCAGACCATTGTCGACATAGCCCGTCGGACCGGACGGCAGGGAAATGCCGAACATAAAATTGGCCCGTTGCAGCATGGCAGGGCCAGCGAGCAGATTTTCGCTGACCGCTTCTTCGGTAAAGCCATGCGGCGCGATGATTTGCACCGCACCCGATGCTACATCCGCCGCATCGACCACGCCGCGCGCCCCGCCAAAATGGTCGATGTGACTGTGCGACAATATTACCGCGCGCACCGGCCAATTGCCGACATGCTGGCGAAACAGCGCCAATCCGGCACGGGCCGCTTCTTCCGTCGTCAGCGGGTCAACGATGATGATGCCATTATCGGTCTTGATAAAGCTCATCACCGAAACATCATAACCGCGAAACTGCCAAACCCCCGGCACCACTTCGAACAGCCCGTGCTGTGCATTGCGGCGCGCCTGCCGCCACAATCGCGGGTTGACGCTGTCGGGCGCGATGGCGCTTTCCAAAAAGGCAAAACGGCTGCGATCAACCAGCAACCGCCCCGTTGCATCGACCAGATTGCCGCCGGGCAATTGGGCGATAAGCCCGCGCGCCGCTGCTGCATCCTCCACAGCTTCAGCCGCCGCATCCCCCGCCGCACCCGTCGCCGCCGCCGCATTGGCCGCGCGGGTTGCGGCGCTTGCCGGCTGCGGCGCGGCAATTGGCATTGTCTGGGCGAGGACAGGGGCTGCCCAAAGACCAAGTGCGAACATAAAAATCTTGCGCATAATCACCCCCAATTTGCCTCTGGACTCGCATCATCGCGCGATTTGTTCCAGCATGGCAGGCAGGAAAGATAATGTCACGCACCATGCCAAAACTAATCCCGCCCCGCCTGCTCATCATCTGGCACAGCCGCACCGGCGCGTCGGCGGCCTTGGCGCGCGCGGCGGCGGCAGCGGCACGCGCGGCGGGCGATGTCGATGTCCAATTGCGCGCGGCATCGCGGGTTAGTGCCGCCGAATTATTGACAGCATCGGCCTATATCTTCGTCGGCCCCGAAAACCTCGCCAGCATGTCGGGCGCGATGAAGGAAATGGTCGATCGCAACTATTATGCCCTGCTCGACCAAGTGCATGGCCGTCCCTATGCGCTCATCATCGCGGCGGGCAGTGATGGCAGCGGCACAGTGCGCCAATGGCAGCGGATTGCGACCGGCTGGCGGCTGAAACCCATTGCCGAACCGCTGATTATCTGCACCCATGCCGACGCGCCCGAAACCATCGCCGCACGCAAGATTTTGCCGCAAGATGACCTGCAACGCGCGCGCGACATTGGCGCGGCGATGGCACATGGGCTAGCAATGGGAATTTTTTAGTCTGGGGCGCTTGTGCGGCATCGCCGCGACGCGCATTAACCCAACAATATATGTTGGAAAGGGTTTGGGAAATGGCATTTCAAATCGGTAAAATGGTCATCGGTGCTGCTTTGCTGGCATCGGCAAGCCCCCTCATCGCGCAGGGAATGGCGGCCCCGGCACCCGACACGCTGGCCAGCGCGATTGCCACCGACATGCCATCGCTGATGAACCTGTATCGGGAGATGCACGCCAACCCCGAACTCAGCTTTCAGGAAGTGCAATCGGCCGCGCGCATGGCGCGCGAAGCGCGCGCGCTCGGCTTTGAAGTCACCGAAAATGTCGGCGGCCATGGCGTCGTTGCGGTACTGCGCAATGGCCCGGGGCCGGTGCTGATGATCCGCGCGGATATGGACGGCCTGCCGGTGACGGAGGCGACGGGCCTGCCCTATGCCAGCACGGTGCGCGCGACGACGGCAGCGGGCGTGGAAACCGGCGTCATGCATGCCTGTGGCCATGACACGCATATGACCGCGTGGATCGGCACCGCACGCCAGATGGTCGCCAACCGCGCCCGTTGGTCGGGCACGCTGATGATGATCGGCCAACCGGCAGAAGAAGTGTCGGGCGGCGCACGCGCGATGCTGGGCGATGGGCTGTTCACCCGTTTCCCGCACCCCAATGTGGCAATTGCCTTTCACGATTCCGCGGCCCAACCCGCCGGACAGATCGGCGTTACCGATGGCTATGTGCTTGCCAATGTCGATAGCGTCGACATCGAAATACATGGCGCGGGCGGCCATGGCGCTTACCCGCAAAACACCCGCGACCCGATTGTACTCGCCAGCCGCATCGTCACATCGCTCCAAACCCTCGTCAGCCGCGAAGTTGACCCGCAAGATTCAGCGGTGGTGACGGTCGGCAGCTTTCATGCCGGCACCAAGCACAATATCATCCCCGACAGCGCGCATTTGCAACTGACGGTGCGCAGCTATTCGGATGCGACGCGACGCCTGTTGCTCGACGGTATCGCCCGCATCGCGCGCGGCGAAGCCATTGCCGCCGGGATCCCCGATGATCGCCTGCCAGAGGTTAGCGTGGCGCGCGATGATGCGACGCCATCCACATTCAATACCCCCGAAATAACCAGCCGGATGCGCAGTTTTTTAACCAGCCGTTTTGGGGCAGCGCGGGTCGTCAGCGCCCCGCCGTCGATGGCGGGGGAGGATTTCGCCCGCTATTATCGCGCCGACAATCAATTGCAGAGCCTGATTATCTGGGTTGGCGGGGTGCCACAGGCGACATGGGACGCGGCACAGGCGAACGGCACCACCCTCCCCTCTCTCCACAGCCCGCTGTGGGCACCCGATGCTGAAAAAGTCATCGCCACCGCGACCGAGGCGATGACCGCCATGGCGATGGAGATTTTGAAACCGACGGGGATTTGAATGGCCTCGGTCGCGTTGACATGCGCGATTCCCATTTGATTTGAAGCTTACATATTTGAGCGGCTTGGTTCCTTGGCATTCTCCCCCGTTCCCCGCTTGCATGGCGCGCAAATTGCGCCAGATTAGTGTCATGGCGGGCGAATCGATAATTTTGGGGGAAAGGCCGATGGTCAAACGGCTGTTGTTGCTGCGCCATGCCAAATCGGGTTGGGATGCGCCGGTGGCGCGCGATTATGACCGGCCAATCAACGAACGTGGCAAATTGGCGAGCGTGGCGATGGGCGCCTATATCCGCAACCGCGACATTGCGGTCGATGCAGTGGTCGCTTCCCCCGCCGTGCGGGTGTCCGAAACGCTCGACCATTTTTTGCCCGCAGCCGGGCTGGAGCGGCTGGAAGCGCATTGGGACCGGCGCATATATCTGGCGTCTGCCGCATCGCTTATCGAATGTGTGCAGGATCTGCCCGAAAGCGCGGATAATGTGCTGATGTCCGGCCATAATCCGGGGTTGGAGGATTTGATACTCGACCTTGTCCCCGATGATGGCAAAAATGCCGAACGCGATGCGGTGGAACAAGGCTTCCCGACCGGCGCACTGGCGATGATCGAATTTGATGCGGATGCCTGGCGCGACATTGGTCTGGGCACCGGACGGCTGGTCGGCTTTACCCGGCCGCGCGACATTGACCCCGCACTGGCCGGCGAAGACGGGGACTAATTAAGCCTAGGCCAGCGCCAAGGCTTGGCGTAGCCGGTCGCGCAGCATGGTGAGTGCGCGGGTCTGATCCGACATATCGCCGCTTATGTTCAAAATAGGAACGGGGCCGGCCACCGGTTCACCTGCCGCAATCGCCCGGGCCGCACCGTCGAGCGTATAGCCTTGATGGTGGATATATTGGTCGAGTTGGCGCACCAGCGCGACATCTTCGGGCCGGAAATACCGCCGCCCGCCCGCCCGGCGCACCGGACGCAGCGCGGCAACATGGCTTTCCCAATAACGCAATATATGGGTGGCAATGCCGGTTTCAGCGCTCACTTCGCCGATGGTGCGCAGCGCACCGGGTGCCTTTGCCGACACCCCGGCGGTCATTATTTATCCGATACCGTTGCGCGAACCGACTGCGCTGCACGAAAACCCATGACGCGGCGCGGGCTGATCGCCGCCTCCGCCCCTGTTTTGGGGTTGCGCCCGGTGCGCGCGCGCTTGTCGCGCAGCGTGAAAGTGCCAAATCCGGTGAGTTTCACCTGATCGCCAGCAGCCAGCGCATTGGTAATCGTGTCGATCACATCTTCGACCATCCGCGCCGAATCAGCCCGCGACAAGCCCACCGCGCGGTTGATGTTGTCCGCAATATCCGCACGGGTCAGCGTTGGTTCGCTCATCTTCTATGGTCCCCCTTGATTCTACCAAATTGGTAGTCAATTTGGCGTTGCTACTGTCCAAATTGGCGCGATGCAAGTAATTCGCATGTCCGATTTATACAAGCTCAATATCGCAGCAAGCAGGCACCCCAAGTAAAACCCCCGCCCATCGCCTCCAGCGCCAGCATATCGCCGCGCTGAATCCGCCCGTCGCGCACCGCCGTATCGAGCGCCAGCGGCACCGATGCCGCCGACGTATTGGCATGACGATCGACCGTCATCACCACCCGTTCGGCAGGCAGGCCCAATTTCTTGACCGTCGCATCGATGATGCGTTTGTTTGCCTGATGCGGCACCACCCAGTCGATGTCGCTGGGGCTGATCCCCGCATCGGCGATGACATCGTTCAGCACCTGCGCCAAATTGGTGACCGCGTGGCGGAATACTTCGCGCCCGGCCATGCGGATCATCCCCGTCGTCTGCGTCGTCGAAACCCCGCCGTCGGCATAAAGCATCGGTGCCTGACAGCCATCGGCATGCAGGCGGCTGGCGATGATGCCGCGCGATGGGTCATCATTGGCTTCGAGCACCACCGCGCCCGCGCCATCACCGAATAAGACACAGGTTGTGCGATCTTCCCAATCGAGCAGGCGGGTCATGGTTTCCGCCCCGATGATCAGCGCACAGCGCGCACTGCCTGCCGCCAGCATCGCATCGGCAATCGACAGCGCATAAACAAAGCCCGAACAGACCGCCTGCACATCAAAAGCGGCGCATGTCGGCGCGCCGAGCAGCGCCTGCACCTTGGTCGCGCTGGCTGGAAAGCTGTTGTCGGGGCTGGTCGTCGCCACGATGATAAGGTCGATGTCCGCTGCGCTGCGCCCAGCGGCAGCCAGCGCCTGCCGCGCCGCCTCGGTCGCCAGTGTGGCGGTGGTTTCGCCCTGCCCCGCAATATAGCGTTGGCGGATGCCGGTGCGTTCAACGATCCATTCGTCGCTGGTGTCAATCCGTTCGGCCAGTTCGGCGTTGGTAACGCAGCGGGCGGGCAGCGCGCTGCCGGTGCCGGTGATAATCGCGCCCATGGTCAGCCCGCTCCTGTTTGCGCGTGATGCAGATCGGCCATATCCTGTTCGACCTGCCCCAAAATATCCTTGTGCAACAATTCAGCCGCCACGTGAATGGCGTTCGCCACCCCCTTGGCATTGGCGCTGCCATGGCTTTTGAGCACCAGACCGTTCAGCCCCAGAAACAGCGCGCCATTATGATTATTGGGATCAAGGTGGTGGCGCAATAATTCGGTCGCGGGGCGCGAGATTAGGAAGCCGATCTTGGATCGCGTCGAACTGGTAAAGGCACGGCGCAGCAGATCGGTGACGAAACGCGCCGTCCCCTCGATCGTCTTGAGCGCAATATTGCCCGAAAAACCGTCATGGACGACGACATCCACATCGCCCCGCGACAATTTGTCGCCCTCTATATAGCCGCAAAATTGCAGCGGCAGGTCAGGGGCATCGCGCAAAATCTGCGCCGCGATGCGGATGGAATCGACGCCCTTTTGATCCTCTGTCCCGATGTTGAGCAGCGCGACGCGCGGGCGTTCAATGCCCATGCCGGTGCGCGCATAGGCGGCCCCCATCAGCGCAAATTCGACGAGGTTATTGGCATCGCATTCGGTGTTGGCACCAAGGTCGAGCATGACGACATCATTTTCGCCCAGCGTCGGCAGCATCGCGGCGAGCGCTGGCCGGTCAATCCCCGGCAATGTGCGCAGCGACAATTTCGCCATCGCCATCAGCATGCCGGTGTTGCCCGCCGAAACGGCTGCGCCCGCTTCCTTTGCCTTTACCGCATGGACGGCGCGCCCCATCGATGTGTCGCGCGCGCGGCGCAAAGTTTCGCGCGATGGTTTTTCATCGCCCGAAACAACCGCTTCGACATGGAGGATTTGGCTGACAGCGGCGAGCGCTGTGTGCTGGCCGAGTGCCGATTTTATCTGCGGCTCGTCCCCCACCAACAGAAAATGGAGGTCGCTTTGTGCTTTGAGTGCCAGGCTTGCGCCCGCCAGCATGACTTCCACCCCGCCATCGCCGCCCATCGCGTCGATGGCTATGCGCTGGAGGTCGGGCATGGAGTGGGGGCGGTTCGCTAAAGCCGGTCGCTGATGGGCTTCAGAGCCCGACGGCGACGACTTCGCGGATGAGGCTCTGGCCCACGGTGTTCGGCACGTCGAAGAGGTCGATCCAGACCAGGTCACCTTTTTTAACCTTGGTGCCAACCACAACACGAAGACTATCCACCATTTTGGTTGATTCAAATGAGAGTGAGAGGTCGGTCGAACTTACGACCACTCCACTTGCTGCAACCGTGCGATCAAGATCCTGACGCTTTGCTGTCTCAGTCACAAAGTCAGCATCAGCCTTGCCACCACCGAGGAGCACGATGAGTGCAATACCAATGAGCGCAATGATGAGTACTTTGACGCGAAGGCGACGAGCGCTCCACCATACCTTGAATCTGTTCCAGAATTCTTTGACCTTTTGCATATTATTTAATACCCACAAGCTCTACTTCAAAGACAAGTGTTGCATTCGGAGGAATCACCCCGCCCGCACCAGCTGCTCCATAGCCGAGCTCTGGTGGAATAGTGAGCATGC
>CALFXW010000110.1 GCA_937957805.1 uncultured Sphingopyxis sp. | reverse complement strand
CGGGGATAGGCGCTGGTCTCGCCGCTGGGATCGACGGTCAGGTAGCCGTACTCCGCCGTGTCCATGTTCTGATCGACATAGGTGAAGGTGAGCGCGATGGTCACCGGCAGACCGACCGCTGCGGCGAGCGGGCCATACGAGAGGTTGTTGATGGACGGCGGCTGCGGCCCGCAGCCCACCACGCAGAGCAACAAGAGCAGTAGTGCAAGTCGCATGAGACCCCTTCTCATCCGCGGCGCATCGCCGGTGGCAGACGAAACCCGCGGCCCTCCAGGTCGGCGGCGAAGGTCGGCGGGCGGCCGGTGGCGACGAGCTGGCCGATGAGCTTGCCGGTGCCGGGCTCCTCGCCCTCCAGGTAGCCCAGCGCGTCGCGCACCTGACTGTCCTGAATCAGCGAAAATTCGTTACGTTCGTGACGCAGATTCAAATGGGCGGCGCGGTTTTCCCCGCCATCAAATGCCCAATTGAGCGTCGCGAACAATTCTTCCTCATGAATGTCATTTTCCTTGGCGCGAAATTCGGTGATATTGCCGCTGGGCAGCGCGCGGACTGTGTCCGTCCCCTCCTCCAGAAAATCGGCATTTTCATAGCCAAAGGACGCACCAAAGGTCGAACGACCGCGCTGGAGCAACAACGATACATTGCCATCGGGCACCAGCGACGCGTCAAAATTGCGGTCAATCCCCAGCGTCAGTGTGCCCGAAAGCCCGCCTGCATCGGTCAGGATGATATTGGCGACGCGCGGCCGTCCAGCATATTCGGCGCTGAACAATTCGCCCGATGCCACCTCTATGCGTAGCACGCGTGATGCGGGGATGCGCGACAATATGGTTTCCAGCGAATCCGCCTTGGACGAAGGCCGCGCACCGTTGATGACCACATTGCCCGCCGCACCGCCAAAGCCGCGCACTTCGTTATTGCCGCCGTCGAGCGCGAAGCCCGGAATGCGTTGCACCATGGCGAGCGCGGTTCCGGGGGAATATTGCGTGAAATAGGCGGCCTGATATATTTGGCGGCCATCCGCCCCGGTGCTGCTGGTCGCAGCATCGCTGCTTGCGGCATTGGCGGGCGGCACACTGTCCTGTGCGGCGGCGGCATCGCTCCACGCCATCATCGCCAACATGCCCAAAGTTAGTCGTCCTGCTGCTTCTCTTGTCAACATTGCCGCACTCCTCATATCTACTCTTGTAGTTTTGTTTACATCTGTAGGCAACGCGTATGGTCGCAATCATACAGCACGTCAAACCATGCGGCGACGAAATGGGTATAATGTGCGGTGGTCAGAATTGGCCGAAGCGCGTGCTGCTTGCGCCCTATGGTCCCGATATTTCGGTCAATGACCAATAACGATTTGAAATGACCGGATTTTGCTGATCACTATCGTTCCGGGTGATAATATGGGCGTTAATCAGGAGACCCGTCGCCGGGTCAATTTCATCGTGACGGATGCGCGTCACGACTACGGGCTCACCCCCATTATCCGGTCGGATGCTGCTTTGCTGCATCCCCTCCACGATCAGATTGCCGTTTGCCATGACCTCAGTCCGGTCGGGGGTCAGCGACATATCGGCATAGGTCAGCGCCTCGCGCAATTCCGCGCTGCCCAATTCGCCGGGGTTTGCCGCATCGACCGCCGCGACGACGGTGGCAATATTGCCTGACCCGTCTGTTCCGGCGGCGGGCGGTGAAATATCGCCGCTAATCGCCAAGTCATGGCCAAGATGGAGCGCGCGCGGCGCGTCCAGCATCGGTTGCATCGCGCGCTGATAAGCGCTGCACAGCGCGTCGTCGCCCACACAATCGACCGCGACCAGCCCTATGGTGACGCGCCAACCATCGCCTTCGGCAGCAAAACGCATTTGATATTGGGAGGTAAAGGTCGCGATCGCCCCCGATACCAAGCGTCGTTCATCACGAATGTTGATCCGCAAAACCCGGTCAAGCGGTGGCGCCAGCACAATATGGTGCACACCCTCTACCGGGCTTTCCTGTCCGACCGCCTGTCCCACCCCGGCCAGCGCCAGCGAAGTGGCCAGCACCGCCTGCCAAGCCCCCGATGCTGGCGTCATGCAGCGCGCCGCGCCGCCGCGCCATATGCATGCGCGCACCATGTGCAAAGGGCGACCAACAGGGCGGCACAACCCTGATGCGCAACCGCAACCGTGATTTCAACACCGGTCAAAAGCGTCGAAATACCGAGCATGATTTGCACCGCCACCAATGCCGCCAACACGCGCGCGGCGACCGGCGCGCTGCTGCGCGCCCGATAGGCGAGCCAGATGAGGCCGCTCGCCGCCACCCATGCCCACCAGCGATGCAAAAACTGGACAACCACCGGGTTGTTGACCGCCGCATCCAAAATGCCGTGCGCGATGGGGGTGGCCGCAGGGAAAATCTCCTCGCCCATCAATGGCCATGTATCAAAGGCAAAACCGGCGTTCAGTCCCGCTGTAAAAGCGCCCCAGATTATCTGGATGGCAAGCAGGGCGAGCACCAACGCCGGGGCCGCATGGAGCCGCCTATGCACGGCCACGCCCCGCCGCAACAGCGCCATGTCGCGCGTATCGCCGTAGATGTTGTAGCCCAGGAAAACGAACAGATCCGGATCGGCGGCGAGCACCGCATCCCAGATCGGCTGCGGCAACGATTCCTTCGAGCACGAGCCGAACGCGATGCGATCGATC
>CALFXW010000109.1 GCA_937957805.1 uncultured Sphingopyxis sp. | reverse complement strand
GTCGTCGGGCGCGGGCAAGACGACATTATTTCAATTGGCGCAGCGCTTCTACGACCCTCAATCGGGCCGCATTTCCATCGACGGGGTGGACATTCGAGATGCCGATCCCGCCGATGTCCGTGCGCGCATGGCGGTGGTGCCACAGGAAACGGTGGTTTTTGCAGCATCCGCCCGCGACAATCTGCGCTATGGGCAATGGGAAGCGAGCGATGCCGACATTTGGGCCGCCGCAGACGCTGCCAACGCCAGCGCTTTTTTGCGCGAACTGCCCGATGGGCTGGACACATTTCTGGGCGAGGCGGGCACGCGGCTCTCGGGCGGCCAGCGGCAACGCATCGCCATTGCGCGCGCGCTGCTGCGCCGTGCGCCAATACTGCTGCTCGATGAAGCGACAAGCGCGCTCGATGCCGAAAGCGAACGACTGGTACAGGACGCGCTCGATGCCTTGATGCACCAGCGCACCACCATCGTCATCGCGCACCGTTTGGCGACCGTGCGCGCGGCCGACCGCATCATCGTCATGGATGCAGGGCGGATTGTCGAACAGGGCCGCCATGACGAATTGGTAGCCAAGGGTGGCCTCTATGCCCGGCTCGCCGCACTGCAATTTGACGGCGGGAAATAGTTAGAAATCGGCGGACAGGGTTATCGCTGGCCCCGACGCTGGCGCACTGTTGCCCGCCATGCGTTGCCGCCAATCGAGCGAGAGGGTGAGCGGCGCGCCCTCCCAGCGCAGCGCGACACTTGGCCCCACATCGAGCCGACTTATCCCCGTCTGCGCCCCACCCCAGATACCCGCCCCGGCACTAAAGTGCACAGGCCCAAGGTCGGCGACCCGTCGCCGCGCGGTCAAGGAGCCTTCGGCAAAAATATCGTGCCGCGACGCGCCGACAATCCCTGCTGCGCCATAGGCATCGATGCGAAATTGCGCCGGTGCGGGAAGGTCACTGACCCCGCCGGTGACATAGGCGGCAAAGGCGTTGCGCCCGTCGCCCGCAATACGCACGCGTCGTTCGATGGTCAATGTCAGCGGCACGCGTGACAAGGGTCGGAGCGCCAGACCCACCGCCCCTTCCGCACTGTCCCGATTGACCGGCGTGGCGGACAGGCGACCATAGGCTTGCCAGCCGTCCCCCAGCGCATAGGCAGCGCGCAACCCCGCCTGAGAGCCACCATAAAGCCCGCTGCCCGGCTGGACCGGCGCTGTTGGCCGGAAAAACACCCATGCCGACACGCTCCACCGGTGGCGAGCTGAATCGGCGCGCGCGCCACTAAATGCCAACGGGCTTTGAAGGGCAGCGGGCGCGGCGGCCGTGATAAAGCGTCGATTAGAACCGAGCGGCCCACTGCGCAGCAAAGCACGCTGCATTGCGATAAAGCCGCCCCGCAATGTGGTGGGTGCGGATGTTGCGGCGAAACGCAGCGGCATGACGGGAACCGGCATGGTTGCGGCCGCCACAGGCACGCGCGGTTCCATTTCCATCATCGGTGTGGACTGATGAGGGGCGCTTGCGTTCGTCGCCATGGCTTGCAGCGGCAGCGGATCAATATTGGGGGGCAGCGCTGGGATATATGGCGCGGGTGCCCCGACCACCCAGCTTGACGCCACCCACAGGCTCCGAACCGTCGCCCAACCGATTATGACCAGCGCAATCATCGTAAATGGCCCCGAACGAACAGGATGCCGATGGACGCGCTGCATCAGGCCAGTTCCGCCTCTGCCATCGGGAAAATATGCGCCGTCTTGTCCCACAGCGTGGCGCGGCCGCGCCGCGCGCGCGCATAACGCCACAGCGCACGCCACGCCGACATGACAAGGATGATATTGGCGATCGGAATGCGCACCAACGCCAGCGCCGCTTCGGCCCAGCCATAACGCGCACCACTATGCCATGCACGAAAGACCCCCCGCCAGAGAAGAAGGAGGAGGTTGAGCGCCGCCAACAGGCGCATATGATCCCCCACCGGCAGATTGATGGCGGCGCCATGCCAGGCCGCCCAACCCCATGTCAAAAGGGTGAGCAGCAATGCCAGATATGCTGCAAAAATCGCTGCTGCTGCGAGCGGCGCACGCCGATCCCGCCAGAGCATCCACAAGCCGCCCAATATGGCGGCGGGACGGCGATGCCCCCCCGATGCTGCCCAGCCCAGCCTGTCCCACCCATCGAGCGCAATCCCCTGCATCCAGCGGGTTTTCTGACGCACAGCGCCGTCAATCGTATCGGGAAAATAGGCGCGACTGGCGATCAGTCGGCCATCATAGTCATGGCGTTCGACAAATATGCTGCGCGCGCCCATCGCCGCCAATTCCATACCCAATTCATAATCTTCGGTCAGGCTGTCGGCGGCAAAGGGGGTGCCACCACGGCGCATCGAAAGCAGGTCGAGCAGGGCGAAACGCACCGCAAAGCCAACCCCTGCAAAGGGCATTGGCGCGCCAAGCCGCGCGCGCAGCGGCATATCGCGCCGATGGGTAAGCGCAAATTCATCCAGATAATGGCCCGCAATAAGGCGCGCACCCCGGCGCGGCAGCGGCAGGACGGGGATTTGCACCGCATCTGCGCGCGCCAATTCCGCCGCATAAAGCTGTGGCTCCAACGGATCGACCCTATCCTCCGCATCGTGAAAGGCGACCGCGCGACAGACAAAATCGCCGCGTGCGACATCTGATTTGAGCGCGCGCCACAGTGCATTCAAACAATCCCCCTTGCTGGTCGGGCCCGGCGCGCCAACGCGGATGATGCGCACGCGCGCATCGCGCCGCGCGGCACCGATGGCCACGACATGGCTCAACACATCATTGGGATAGACGCCGACATAAAAGCGCACCGCCGATTGGTGCCACGCACCGCATGCGTGGGCCAACATATCGCCGATAACCGCGCCCTCGTGCCATGCGGGGATGAATAGCGCCAGCCCCTCAACCTTGGTATCAGCGGCAACCGGCGCTGTGGCGCGGGATGGTCGAAAAACCAGCCAGCCAATGTCGAGCAATATGTCACCCAGTGCGAAAATCAGGAAAACCACCCCAGCGAACAACGCCAGTTCGCGTGCCAGCGCAAGCGCATAGGCGGGCGCGAACGCCGCCCATCCCCCTGCGCTTCCCCAGATAATTATGGAGTCAACCGCCATCCCCGGCCCCGCTGGCTTGGTGACTGAACGGCGGCCTTCATCCGGCAAGCGCAACAAAATTGCAAGCGCACGATATTAAGGGGCATATGTCGCCTTGCGGGGGCGGCGCTGGTAGTTTGCGCACCCGCCCTAGGTCACAACTCGCCCCTATCCCGACTTCGCCCCTATCCCGGCTTCGCTCGTGTCCCGGCTTCGCTCGTGTCCCGGCTTCGCTCGACACGAACGGATAAGATCATCGTCATGCTGAACTTGTTTCAGCATCCATGGTTGAACCTCCGCCTGATAATAATTTCACGCAGAGAGGGGCTCTCCCCTTTCGCTCGCGGGAGGGCCAGGGGTTGGCCACTGGATTACTTCACCCCGCGTGCGCTGGGCTTGCGATGACAATGGCTACCGGTGATGGGCTCCTGTCCAAGCGAGGGCACGATGGCGCGGACGGTTGGGCAAATTGGCGCGATATATATTTGCTTTGGCGGCAATCGGGATTAGACAGCGGCCATGACCGCTCCTCCCCGGCCCGCATCAGCATTGCGCGACTTTCTGGATAGTGAGGCGGCGGGCGGCATTTTGTTGATGGTGGCAGCGGCGATTGCGATGCTGATCGCCAATTCACCATTTGGCGCGGAATATTTCCACGCACTGCACATCGTCACCGGCCCCTATCTGTCCAACGCGGTCGGGCCGATGACCATCCATTTGTGGATAAATGATGGGCTGATGGCGCTATTTTTCCTGTTCGTCGGGCTCGAAATCAAACGCGAGCTGATCGACGGACGGCTGGCGACATGGCCGCAACGCCGCCTGCCCGTGCTGGCCGCCGCCAGCGGCATGGCCGTGCCCGCGCTGATTTTCGCGCTGACCATCGGCTGGCGTGCCGACCTGCTCCACGGCTGGGCCATCCCCTCCGCCACCGACATCGCCTTTGCCATGGGGGTGATGGCGCTGCTCGGCAACCGGGTGCCCGCATCGCTCAAACTATTCCTCGTCACCGTCGCGATTGTCGATGACATGGGGGCGGTGGCGATTATCGCGCTATTTTATTCGGGCGGGCTGAACTGGCTGGCGCTGCTCGCCGCTGCGATGATTTTTGCCGCGATGATGCTGATGAACCGGCAGGGGGTGAAGACGCTGACCCCCTATTTGGTCGGCTTTGTCCTCCTCTGGTATGCGGTGCTTTGTTCGGGTGTCCATGCGACGATTGCGGGCGTCCTCGCTGCGCTCACCGTGCCAATCATCCCCACTCCCGGTACGCCCGACGCGAGCGATTCAACGCTGCACCAGATGGAACATCTGCTCGCAAAGCCGGTATCGCTCGTCATCGTGCCGCTGTTCGGTTTCGCCAATGCCGGGGTGGTGTTGGGCGGGCCGGACGCGGTGCCGTTACTATCGCCGCTGCCGCTGGCGGTCGCGCTCGGCCTGTTTCTGGGTAAGCAATTGGGGATTTTCGGGGCGGTATTCATCGCCGTGCGGTGCAAGTTCGCGGCCATGCCGATGGGCAGCCGCTGGGTGCATATTTATGGCACCGCGCTGCTTTGCGGTATCGGCTTTACGATGAGCCTGTTTATCGGTGGCCTTGCCTATAGTCTGGGCGAATTGAACGAAGCCGCCAAAATCGGCACTTTTGCCGGGTCAATTGCATCGGCATTGGCGGGCTATATCGTGCTGCGCCTTGCCCCTGCGACGGCAGAGGTTGATGTGGATGCGATTGAGGAGGGGGAGGTTGCATGGACCGAAAATACTGGCTGAGCGCGCGTTGCGCGCTGGCGATAAGTGGCGGCGCGCTTGGCGCGCTGATGCTGGGCGGCTGTGTGATGGGCACGGACGGCATGGCCCCTGTTGCGCCAGCCAGCGCCCCGACCAGCGCGCCAGCCAATACCTCTGTGGTGGAAAGCCCCGAAGCTTTGGCCAATCGCATGGCGGATGCCTATATCCGCCTGACGCTGGAGGCGGGCAGTCATGAGGGGGATTATGTCGATGCCTATTATGGCCCCGCCGAATGGCGCACCGCGGCCAACGCCCACCCGCGCAGCCCCGCCGAACTCGCCGTCGCAGCCCGCGCGCTGATTGCCGAAATAGATGCAGCCCTTGCCACCCGCGCCTTTGCCGGGCCGCCAGCCACGGGCAGCCAGCGCGCTCGGCTGATTGCACTGCGCGGCATGCTCCACGCCGCCGACACCAGATTGCAGATGCTCGGCGGGCGGCAATATCGCTTTGCCGATGAGGCGACGGGGCTGTTCGCCACCAACCCGACGCTCGAACCGCTCAGCCATTATGACCGGGTGCTTGCCGGGCTGGACCATCTGGTGCCGGGCGAAGGGCCGCTCGCCGCGCGGGTCGATGCCTTTTATGATCGCTACACCATCCCGCCCGACAAGGTGCGCACAGTATTGGAAGCGGCGATTGGCGAATGTCGGCGACGCACCATGGCGCATATGCGCCTGCCGGAGGGGGAGAGCTTCACGCTCGAACTCGTCACCAATAAACCATGGTCGGGCTATAATTATTATCAGGGCAATTTTCACAGCCTGATTCAGGTCAATACCGACCTGCCCATCCGCATCAGCCGCGCGGTCGACCTGGGCTGTCATGAGGGTTACCCCGGCCACCATGTGCTCAACATGATGATCGAACAAAATCTGGTGCGCACCCGCCATTGGCAGGAATTTACGGTCAACCCGCTTTACAGTCCGCAGTCAGTGATTGCGGAGGGGAGCGCCAATTACGGCATCGACCTCGCCTTTCCGGGGGAAGAAAAGCTCGCCTTTGAACGCGATGTCCTCTACCCGCTCGCTGGGTTAGACCCCGCGAGTGCGGAGGATTTTGCCCGTGTTTCCGCTGCCACCGATGCGCTGGGCGGGGCACGGCTGACCATCGCCAAAATGTATCTCGACGGTGAAATCAGCCGCGAACGCGCGATTGAACTCAGCCAGCATTATCTGTTGCTCAGCCCAGCGCGCGCTGAACAATCCATGGGCTTTACCGACCATTACCGTTCCTATGTGCTGAATTATGGCTGGGGACGCGACCTTGTCCACCGCGCGGTGGAGGCAGGCGATGCAGATGCCGCCACCCGCTGGGCGCGGATGCAGCGCATTTTGTCCGAGCCGACCTTTCCGGCGGATCTGGTTGCGATGGAAGCGCGCGCCGCGCGGCGATAGGGGACTGCGGGCGATTGCAAGCCTGTGCGCTGGCCTATGCAGACGCCCGTCACCCGCGTTTACGTGACCGTCCGTTGCGTCATGTCTCGACTTCGCTCGACACGAACCGATTGCAGGCGCGCGCCACCCCGTTCGCACCGAGCGTGTCGAGCTGCGAACGGGCTAGCAGCGTAATTTACAGTTTGCCGGTCAGTTCAGGCACGGCATTGAACAGGTCGGCGACCAGCCCGATGTCGGCAATCTGGAAAATCGGCGCATCCTCATCCTTGTTGATGGCGATGATGGTCTTGCTGTCCTTCATCCCCGCCAGATGCTGGATGGCGCCCGAAATGCCGATGGCCATATAGACTTCAGGCGCGACAATCTTGCCCGTCTGCCCAACCTGAAAATCATTGGGGACATAGCCCGCGTCAACCGCTGCCCGGCTGGCCCCGACGCCTGCACCCAATTTGTCGGCAAGCGGGAAGATGACTTCGGCAAATTTTTCCGCCGAACCCAGCGCACGGCCACCCGAAACGATGATTTTGGCGCTGGTCAGTTCGGGGCGTTCTGCCTTGGCAATTTCTTCGCCAACAAAGCTCGACAGCCCGGCATCCGCCGCGCCCGATGCCGCAACGACATTGCCGCTACCGCCCTCACGCGCCGCCTTTTCAAATGCGGTGGTGCGCACGGTGATAACCAATTTGGCATCCGCCGATTCAACCGTCGCAATTGCGTTGCCCGCATAAATCGGGCGGGTGAAGCATTTTGGCCCTTCGACGGACAAAATGTCGCTGATCTGCATAACGTCGAGCAGCGCGGCAACGCGCGGCGCGACATTTTTGGCGGCGCTGGTCGCGGGCGCGACAAAGGCGTCATAACCTGCCATCAACCCCGCCACCAGGGGCGCGACATTTTCGGCAAGACCATGGGCAAGCGCCGCATCATCAGCGGCGTGGACGCTGCCGACGCCCGCAATTTTTGCTGCTGCCGCCGCAACATCACCGATTTTTTGTCCTGCGACGATCAGATCGACGCTGCCCAATTTGGCCGCCGCGCTCACCGCGCTCAGCGTTGCATCCTTGACGGCGCTGCCGTCATGTTCAACCCAGACGAGCGTTTTCATCACGCCACTCCCATATCTTTGAGCTTTGCCACCAATTCATCGACGCTGCCGACCTTTACCCCGGCCTGACGCACCGCCGGTTCACCGACATGCTTGGTGGTGAGGCGCGGTGTCACATCGACGCCCAGATCGGCTGGGCTCTTGGTCGCCAAAGGCTTTGACTTCGCCTTCATGATGTTGGGGAGCGATGCATAGCGCGGTTCGTTGAGCCGCAAATCGGTGGTGATAATCGCGGGCAGTTTGACCGACACGGTCTGCAAACCACCGTCGATTTCGCGCACAACCTTGGCCGCGTCATCGGCAATTTCGACGCTGTTGGCAAAGGTTGCTTGCCCCCAGTTCAGCAAGGCAGCGAGCATCTGCCCGGTTTGGTTGCTGTCATCATCAATCGCCTGCTTGCCCAGGATGATGAGGCCCGGTGCCTCTTCATCGGCAATTGCCTTCAGCAATTTCGCAACACCCAGCGGTTCGACATCCTCCGCCTCAACCAAAATCGCGCGGTCGGCACCCATGGCGAGCGCGGTGCGCAGCGTTTCGGCGGCCTTGGCCGGGCCGATGGAAACGGCGACGATTTCGCTCGCCACCCCCTTTTCCTTGAGACGGATCGCCTCCTCCACCGCGATTTCATCAAACGGGTTCATGCTCATTTTGACATTGGCCAGGTCAACCCCGCTGCCGTCCGATTTAACGCGCGGTTTGACGTTGTAATCGAGCACCCGCTTTACCGGGACGATGATTTTCATTTGCCCAACACTCCCAAAATTCGTTTCGAGCCTGTCTATTCGCTATCGCAAGTTAACGTTCACGTCAACGTCATATGTTGCGGTGCAACATCGCTGCCGCGCCGCAACTAGACTTCACGCGACCTTGCGCACCTCTGCAACGATTTTCCGCGCCGCGTCGCCCAGATCATTGGCCGGAACGATGGCAAGCCCGCTGCCCGCCAAAATCGCCTTGCCGGCCTCGACATTAGTCCCTTCGAGCCGGACGACGAGCGGCACCGACAAATTTACTTCCTTGGCCGCCGCGACGATGCCATCGGCGATAATGTCGCATTTCATGATGCCGCCAAAGATGTTGACGAGGATGCCCTTTACCGCCGGATCCTTGAGGATGATTTTGAACGCGGCCGTGACCTTTTCCTTGTTCGCGCCGCCACCAACGTCCAGGAAATTGGCCGGAAATTCGCCGTTGAGCTTGATGATGTCCATCGTCGCCATCGCCAGACCCGCACCGTTCACCATGCAGCCGATATTGCCGTCGAGCTTGATATAGGCGAGGTCATATTGCGATGCCTCCACCTCGGCTGGGTCTTCTTCGCTTTCATCGCGCAGCGCCGCAACCCCCTTGTGCCGGAACAGCGCATTGCTGTCGAAACTGACCTTCGCATCGAGAACCAAAATGTCGCCCGTCGGGGTTTCAACCAGCGGGTTGATTTCTAGCATCGACATGTCGGTCGCGATAAATGCGGCATAAAGCTGTTTGACCACCGTCTTGGCCTGTTCGGCGGTATCGCCGCTGAGGCGGAGCGCATTGGCCGCCGCCGCAGCGTCGGCATCGGTAACGCCGGTTGCCGGGTCGATCGTCAGCGTGGTGATTTTTTCGGGGGTGTCGTGCGCGACCGCTTCGATATCCATGCCACCTTCGGTCGAAACGACCATGGCAATGCGGCTCGATTTGCGATCGACGAGCAGGGAGAGATAATATTCGTGCGCAATATCCGCCCCGTCGGTGATGTAGAGGCGGTTGACCTGCTTGCCCGCCGGGCCGGTCTGGATGGTGACCAGCGTATTGCCCAGCATTTCGCGGGCATTCGCCTCCACCTCTTCAATCGAGCGGGCGAGGCGCACACCACCCTTTGCATCGGCGGGCAGTTCGGCAAATTTGCCCTTGCCGCGACCACCAGCGTGGATTTGCGCCTTGACGACCCATAGCGGCCCGGGAAGCTGCTTTGCCGCTGCCACCGCTTCTTCCACGCTCAGCGCCGCAAAGCCCTTTGGCACCGCCACACCATGGGCAGCCAACAGCTCTTTTGCCTGATATTCGTGGATATTCATATGTCTGACCCTTCATAAGCGCGAAAAATGGAATCAGGCGGCGCTAAAGCACAGCGCGGCCCGCGATGCAAAGCCCTTCGCAGTCCATAGGTCGATAATCTGGGGGACGGGCTGCAGCATAAGCGCCGACGCAAGTCGGAATGTAACGCCGCTATTGTTGCAGCGCGCAAATGGCCGCGGACGTGGAAACAACTGCCCATATTTCAGGGTCTTGCAGCGCGCGGGAACGGCGTAGAATCTGTTCAACGCGCATTTGGTCGACATTCGCGCCGCGCAGGTCGGATAATCGTCCAATTCGGCGCAATTGCAGCAGGCTGAGCCGATCGACCATCCTTTCGGCCATACAGGCGGCAACCGGGCGCGGCACGCCAGCGGCGACGAGGCCGCTGCGGACGCGGCTTTCGGGCGTTGCGCAGGCGGAAAGGAGGAGGAGCGCAGCGGCAATCGTGGCCAGTCTGACGGGCGATGCATGCACCAAGCTTTTGATTTTCGTCACTATACCTCACCCATATTGCGCCATTTTGGTTCGATGACACATATTTTGCTAAGCCTTGGTGCGCCATCAAGGCGGCATGAACCAGCCCCACAAAATTTTGCATGGCACGACCGACACGACGATGCGGGTACACCCATTGGGCAGAACCATGCATGAACGGGTCAGCGAGCCAGGCGATGCCTTTACCCACGCGCTGGTTGGTGATTCAACCGCCATGCGCCAGTTGCGCAGCAATTTGCGCGGACTGGTGGAGGGGGATTCAAGCACGATCTTGCTCGGCGCATCGGGTAGCGGCAAGGAAGTGGCGGCGCGCGCCATCCATGCGGCTGGCCCGCGTGCAAAGCGCCCCTTTGTTGCGATCAACATTGCCGCCATTCCGGCAACTTTGCTGGAAAGCGAGCTGTTCGGACATGAAGCGGGTGCCTTTACCGGCGCAAGCCGTCAGCATATCGGTTGCCTGGAAGCGGCGGGGGACGGCATATTATTCCTCGATGAAAT
>CALFXW010000108.1 GCA_937957805.1 uncultured Sphingopyxis sp. | reverse complement strand
GTCACATGGCCGTTCCAGACATTCAGCCCTTCGGCGAGGTGCGGGTCGGCGGCGAGCGCACCCTTCCAGCCCAGATCCGCGATTTTAAGCGCGTGGGGCAGCGTCACATTATTCAGCGCATAGGTCGATGTGCGGGCAACGGCGCCGGGCATATTGGCCACCGCATAATGGACGATGCCATCGACGACATAGGTTGGGTCGCTGTGCGTCGTTGCATGGCTGGTTTCAAAACAGCCGCCCTGATCAATCGCAACGTCAACCAAAACGCTGCCCGCCATCATGGTGGACAGCATGGCACGGGTGACGAGGTGCGGCGCAGCAGCGCCGGGGATCAGCACCGCGCCGATGACCAGATCCGCCTCTGCCACGCATTCGGCGATATTGGCCTTGTTCGAAAAGCGCGTCTTGGCCCGCGATTCAAAATGGATGCCCAATCGTTCAAGCACTTCGGGATCGCGGTCGAGGATGGTGACATCCGCGCCCAACCCGACCGCCATTTGCGCGGCGTTGAAACCGACAACCCCGCCGCCGATGACCGCAACCTTGGCAGGGGCAACGCCGGGCACACCGCCCAGCAACACACCGCGCCCGCCGTTGGCCTTTTCGAGCGCGGTTGCGCCTGCCTGTATCGACATGCGCCCCGCGACCTGACTCATCGGCTTGAGGAGGGGAAGCCCGCCCTGCCGCCCGGTCACCGTTTCATAGGCGATGCCCACGACGCCTGATTGCAGCAATTCGCGCGTCTGGTCGGGGTCGGGCGCGAGGTGGAGGTATGTGTAAAGTATCTGCCCCTGCCGCAACATGGCGCGTTCGATCGCTTGGGGTTCCTTTACCTTCACCACCATTTCGGCGTCGGCAAAAATGGTCGGTGCATCGGCAACGATTTTGGCACCCGCCGCACGGTAGGCATCATCCCCCGCGCCAATGCCCAGCCCTGCCCCCGTTTCGATCAGCACTTCATGCCCATGCGCCACCAATTCGTGCGCGCTTTCGGGCGTCAGGCCGACGCGATATTCGTGATTCTTGATTTCCTTGGGGCAGCCGATCCGCATCATCATTTCCTTTTGCGCAGGCGCAACATCGCAAGTGCGCGTCGGCGCCCCCGTAATAATGTTTCAAGAAAAGATACAGGTGACGCGAACGTCAACCTGACACTTATTCTATCCATCCGTTTAATCACGGTTTTTAGAGGCTGTTAACCATGTGCAGCTATGGCTGGGCCACGAACGCCCAAGGGGGCCAATAGGGGATTATATATTTCATGGCTAACGCTGCTGGTAAACGCATCGCCTTTGGCGACGTCCCCAATATCGCGATAAAGGACAAGCTGCGCTATTTTGACCCGACAGGGACGCTGGCTGACCGCTGCGCCAAGGTGCTGGCCATGCTGCGCGGCCATGAACGTTCGATCATCGAACGCTATTGGCAATCGCATGCACAGATGATGCCCAATGCCCCCAAGATTGATGCCGCCGCGCAGGATAAATTGGTGACAGAGGGTGTCCAATATATTCAGGACATGTTCGGGCACCCGACGCAGCAACCATGGGCCGACATGGCATGCAAATATGCATGGAGCGCGCTCGCCATGGGCGAAAACCTCTCCGTCGCGCTCGCCACCCTCTCGATCCGCAATGCGCGCTATTATGAAGTGCTGATGGTGTCGGGCTGTGAAGACCCGGTGGAGCTCGCCGAAATGATGGCAACGGTCGGCCATATGACACAGTTTGAGGCGGATATTGTCACCAGCTACAAGCAGCAACTTGACGATTTTCGGATGCACAGCGAACGGCGCGAACTGGCCGACAAATTTGAAACCACCGTCTCACGCGACATGTTGAGCGCACAGGCGGTCGGCGCGCAATTGGGCGGGCAGACCAGCAATGTCGCCACTTCGGCCCGTTCGATGCTGAACAAGGCGAGCGAAGTCGCCGCGGCCGCCGAACAATCGGCGCTGGCGATGCGGGAGGCTGCACGCACCGCCGCAGGCCTGATCCGCGCGATTGATACCACCCGGCAGGAGGTGGACAATGCGGTCACCATCGCCGACCGCGCGGGCGAACAGGCGAGCGAGGCGCTGAACATATCCACCGCTTTGTCCGATCAGGCCGAAACCATCGAATCGATTTTGGGGCTGATCCGCGATGTTGCGGGGCAGACCAATTTGCTGGCGCTCAACGCCACTATCGAAGCGGCGCGCGCGGGTGATGCCGGGCGCGGATTTGCGGTCGTCGCGCAAGAGGTGAAAAGCCTTGCCAACCAGACCGCCCGCGCGACCGACGATATCGCAAGCAAAATTGCGGTCATCCAGTCGGCCACCCGCACCACGGTGGAAGCCAATGGTTCGATCCGCGAAACGGTGGAGGAAGTGAAAGCCTTTGCCGCGCGGGTCCGCGAAGCGATGGAGGCACAGGCGCGCACCGTCACCACCATTACCGCTGCGGTCGATGAAACCGCGCTGGCCGCCGATTCAATGTCGGGCACCATCGCCGCCATCCGCGAAGATACCGACCGGGTGGTGAGTGAAATTGTCATGCTGGAATCGGGCTTTGGTTCAATCAATGACAGTTTCGCCGCCTTTGCCAAATCGGCGAATGAATTTTCGACCAAGGTGGCATAATCAGCCTGAATCAATTTTTGGGGGGCGAACATTGCCCCCCTTTTTTTTGACATAACCGCCGCTAAACAGGCTGGCATGGCCCATATCCTCCTCACCGGCGCGAGCCGGGGCATCGGCGCGGCGATTGCCGACGCGCTATCCCACCACCGGCTGGTTGCCCTGTCGAGCAAGGACGGCGACCTTGGCGATCCGACGGTGCCGGGACAATATTGGGAAAGCGCGCTCGACCGATTGGATGGGCGTATCGACATCCTCATCAACAACGCCGGGGTTTTTGAATCCAACCCGATCGAGAGCGATGATGATGACTGGCTGGCATGCTGGCAGCGCACCATGGCAATCAACCTGACCGCCAGCGCCGATTTGTGCCGCCGCTTTGTCCGCCATTGTCAGGCGGGGGGACATGGCGGGCGGATCATCAACATCGCCAGCCGCGCGGCCCATCGCGGCGATAGCCCCGCGCATTGGCATTATGCCGCGTCCAAGGGCGGGATGGTGGCGATGACAAAAACTATCGCACGCGCCTATGCCGCGCAGGATATTTTGGCCTTTGCCGTCTGCCCCGGCTTTACCATGACCGGCATGGCGGACGATTATCTGGCGAGCCGGGGCGGCGACAAATTATTGGCGGACATCCCCTTGGGCCGGGTCGCCGAACCGGCAGAAGTCGCGCAATTGGTCCAATTTCTGGCCGAAAGCGCCCCGCCGTCAATGACCGGCGGGGTCATCGACATCAATGGGGCCAGCTATGTTCGCTAGGGCAGTAATATTGGCCGTTGCGGGCTGTTTGGCCGCCTGTGCCCCCGCCCAAACCCTAACCGGCCCACCGCCCGCCGAACAATATCATGACGCATCGAGCCTGAACCCCCGTGCCGAGGGGCGGCGGATCGCGACCGCGTGCGCAGGGCGCGACGGTTGGGCCGATGCCGCACCGCCCGCGCGCATTTTCGGCAATAGCTTTTATGTCGGCACCTGCGGGATCAGCGTCATCCTCATCACCTCTGGCCAAGGGCACATCCTGATCGACGGCGCGGTGGAACCCGCCGTGCCCGCCATTTTGGCCAATATTCGCGCATTGGGGTTTGACCCGCGCGATATTCGCTTCATCGTCGGCAGCCATGAACATGGCGACCATATGGGCGGTTTCGCCGCGCTCAAAGCCGCGACAGGCGCGCAAATATGGGTGCGTGAAGCCGCGCGCACGGTGGTGGAAACAGGCGCGGTTGATGCCGCCGACCCGCAAGCGGGCACCATCCCCCAAATGACGCCAGTCGCTGTCCACGCCATTTTGCGCGACGGCGAACCCATCAGGATCGGCGAAGGGGCAATCACCCTCACCCCCCATGCGACGCCGGGTCACACCAGCGGCGGCACCAGTTGGACGTGGCAAAGCTGCGAAGGGCCGAATTGCGCGAACATCGCCTATATCGACAGCCTGACCGCCCCGGCGCGCGACGGCTATCGTTTTTCCGACCACCCCGAACGCGTTGCGCCCTATCGCGCAACATTTACCGCGCTGCGCAGCTTGCCGTGCGATATTTTGCTGACCCCACACCCCGGCGTATCGAACATGTTCGCGCGGATGGCGGGCGATGCGCCCTTGATCGACCGGGATGCCTGCCGCGCGCTCGTCGAACGGTCGCGCAGCGCGCTCGACGCGCGTTTGGCGCGAGAGGCGCGAGAGGCGGGGCAATGAGCGCTTGGCAGGCAGAGTTTTGCACCCACCGCGCGGCGGCTGAGGCCGCAACCGAAGCTGACCTGTTCGGCGATGATGCCGACGCCCCCATCCTCGTCGCGCATGAGGTGGATGAGGATGCCGACGACTGGCGCATCACCGCCTATTTCAACGCAAAACCGCGTGAGGCCATGTTGCGTCGTATCGCCCGCGCATTGGGGCGTGGCGGCGGCAAGCTGCCCAAAGCGCAGGCGGTGGAGGACGAAGATTGGGTGGCCAAAAGCCAGTCGGGCTTTCCGCCGGTGCGCGCCGGACGTTTCTTTGTGCA
>CALFXW010000107.1 GCA_937957805.1 uncultured Sphingopyxis sp. | reverse complement strand
CGGCCCTGACGGGTCGGTTCCCGAAAAATCTGGGGAATGAAATTGCCGTCGGCATCATAGCTGTCGGCGTTGACCGCGCTGATCGTGCCAATACCGCCCGCTGCGGCCCAAGCGCCCGAACTGGCGTGATTGGTGGCGGCAACCCCCTTGCCCCCTTCGACCAACGGCCAAACTTCACGCCCGCCATAGATAATCGGCTTCAGACCCTTGAACACCCAATGCTCCCCAAAATACCGCCCTTTGACCCCGCTATAGAGGCTTTGGCAGAAATTGCGCGTTCAAAATGCACGCCCGAGCGCATCGGCATATAGTGCCTGATAGCGCGCGATCATGTCACCCGCGTCAAAAGATGCGCGCGCACGCAACGCATTGGCAGCGCCAATGGTGCAGCGCAGATCGCCATCGCGCGCCAAAGCGACAATTGCCCGCGCCAACGCGCCTGCGCTGCGTTCGGTTGTGATAAAGGGGGCATTTTCCGCCGCAACCATGGCCGCGACATCACCCACCATGGGGGCGATGATGGGCAAGGCAGCGGCCATCCCCTCCATCACCGAAATCGGCTGTTGTTCGGAGAGGGAGGATAGCGCCAAAATGTCAAAATGGCCGACATAGCGCGCCGGATCGGGCAAAAATCCGGGCAATATCAGCCGGTCGGCAAAGCCAAGCTCTGCCGCTTTGGCAAGGATATTGGCCCGCTCCGGCCCCTCCCCCACGATGATGAGGCGCAGCGGCAGGCCGCTTTCGCTCGCCGCCAGCGCCACCGCTTCGACGAGCAGCGGCAGATCCTTTACCGCGCGCAGCCCGGCGAGACTGGCAATAACAATCTCACCCGCTTGGCGCGCAAAACCCGGTATCGCGTCGGGCGCGGGCGGGGCAGCATAATCCCCCGTATCAATGCCGTTGCTGATTTGGTGGAGCCTGTCGCCCGCGTGCCATTCACGCTGCGCTATCCCGGCGAGAATGTCGCTCGGCACCACCAGCGCATGGGCGGTCGGCAGCGCAAGACGGCGGAAGATATTACGCTTGGGGTTGCGGCGTGCTGCCTCATCCGCGTTAAACCCATCCTCATGGTGGATGAGGGGGGGGAGGCGCATCGCCCCGCCGAGCAGGCGGTGCGCCATCACCGCATCCATCGACCCCCAATTATAGCTGAGGACAAGGTCGAACCCGCGCATATAGCGCGCCAGCGCCAGATAACGCGCCGGCCCCGGCTTGCCATGGAGCGCGGGGGCCGCATCGCCGGGAAACTGCACATCAACACCCGCATCTATCGCATCGCGCGCGCCCAGCGCATCGGGGACGGCGGACAGGATGACATGGTGCGCCCTGTCGCCAAATTCATTCATCAGGCGGACGGCGCGCGCTTCCTTGCCGCCCAGCGAAAAGGTCGAATGGCAATGTAGGATGCGGGGTAGGATGCGGGGCGGGCGAGCGGTCATCCCGCCGCGATGCGTTGCAGCCATGCGTCAATGGCGGCGCGCACATCCCCCTCATCCAGCGTAGGTGCATGGCCGACATCGGCGACGCGCACCAGCGTCGCATCGCCATGGCGGCTCACCATTTTCTTGGCGGTGCGTTCGGCCAAAATGTCGCTCTTGCTACCGCGCGTGATGAGCAAGGGCGCACCCTTCAGCCCATCAAATAATGGCCACATATCGGGCGCCGGGGTGGCTGCACCGTCCATGGTGCGAAATGGCAGCGCGATATTGCTGTCATAATCGGCAATAATCGTCCCCTCCGGCGTCAGGCGAAAGGTGCGCTTGGCGAGCCGCAGCCAGTCATTGAGCGTGAAATGCGGATATACCGCCTGATTATCGGCGGCGAGCGCGCGCGCGCAATGCACCCATGTCTTGTGGCTCGCCGCCTGGCCGACATAGGCACGGATACGCGCAATCCCTGCCGGGTTCACCTCTGGCCCCACATCGTTGAGCAAGGCGCCCGCAATCAGCCCCGGACGCAGCGCCGCGATCAGCATCGACACCAGACCGCCCAGCGATGTGCCGATGGTGACAATGCGGGTGATGCCCTGTTGGTCGAGCAGCGCCAGCACATCGGCCGCATAGGTTGCGGGCTGATAACGCGCAGCTTCGCGGTCATAGGCGCTCTCGCCGCGCCCCCGAAATTCGATGGCCAGCACCCGGTGCCGCGCGGCCAAGCCGGGGGCGAGCAAGTCAAAATCGCGTGCATTGCGGGTAAGGCCGGGCAGGCAGAGGATGACCGGGGCGGTCTTTTTTCCCTTGGCAGGCCCCGGGTAATCGCGCGCGTGGAGTTTCAGCCCGTCGCGCTCCCAAAAAATATCCTGCCATGAGTCGGACATATTTTTAGCGGGGGGAGCGGGACTATTGGTGGTTGCGCGTTCTGCCATGATGCGCGCATATTGCGCCATGCCCCCCGTGACGCAAGCCTTCGCTCCCGCCCTGCCGATTATGTCCATCGCACCCTTTCTGGCCGACGCGGTGGAACCGGCGCCATTTCCCATGGCGCGCCTGCGTTGGCGCAATGACCGCGCGGCGGCGCAAATTGGCCTCGATACGCTCAGCGATGATCAATGGATTGCCCATTTTGCGCGCTTTGAGCCGCTGCCGGGCAACCTGCCCCGGCCGCTGGCGCTGCGTTACCATGGCCACCAATTTGGCCAATATAACCCCGAATTGGGCGATGGTCGGGGGTTCAGCTTTGCCCAATGCCGCGCGGATGATGGCCGCTGGCTGGAACTGGGCACCAAGGGGTCGGGCCAAACCCCCTACAGCCGCTTTGGCGATGGACGGTTGACGTTAAAGGGTGCGGTGCGCGAATTACTGGCGAGCGAAATGCTCGAAGCGCTGGGCGTCCCTACATCGCGCACCCTGTCCATCATTGAAACCGGCGAAGCATTGGTGCGCGGCGATGAACCATCGCCCACCCGTTCGGCGGTGCTGGTGCGGCAGAGCCATGGCCATATCCGCATCGGCAGTTTTCAGCGGCTCGCTTATTTGGGGGAGGCGACAAATATAGAAGCGCTGGCCCGTTATTGCCTGACCAGCCTCTATGGCATGGCGGATGATTGCCTGTCCGCCAGCGAAGTCGCGGTCACATTGCTGGGCGAAGCGTGCGGACGCATCGCGCGGCTTGCCGCATCCTATATGGTGGCGGGCTTTGTCCACGGTGTCCTCAACAGCGACAATATCTCGCTCAGCGGGGAAAGTTTTGATTATGGCCCATGGCGTTTCGCCCCGACATGGGATGCGGCCTTTACCGCCGCCTATTTTGACCATGGTTCGCTCTATGCCTTTGGCCGTCAGCCGGCCGCCATCCACTGGAACCTTGGCCAATTGGCGGTCAGCCTGCGCGCGATTTCTGATGCCGAGCCGTTGATCGACAGCCTCAACAATTTTGGCGATGCCTATCGCGGCGCATTGGGCGGGCAGCTGTGCTGGCGGCTGGGCTATGCTGCGCGCGATTTGGAAGCCGATGCGGTGCTTGCCCGCGCGTTGGAGGCTTGGCTGGTGACGAGCCAGATCGGCATCGATGCAGCATTTATACGCTGGAGCGCGGGTGGCGCGCGCGATGGCGATGGGGCCGATGGGGATGGGCGGGGGGCGGCAGCCCTCACCGCCGCGCTATATGGCCGCACGCCCGTGCGCGCGCCATGGTGGGATGATGCGCCGCCGCAATCGATGCATATCGAACGGGTGGAGGCAATCTGGGCCGCCATCGACAGCGCGGACGACTGGCAACCGCTTTATGATGCGGTGGGTGCCATCCGCGCGATGGGCAGCGCGCTTGGCCCGTCGCCTGCACAGCAATATGTCCTGCCCGCTGGCATTGCCTAAATCGCCATCGTGGTTAATAGGCAAAGCGCATGACTTTGGTTTCTATCGAACCGGCAACCGGCGATGTCCTGTGGCAAGGCAGCCCCAGCGACGTGGACGCTGAAATTGCCGCCGCGCGCGCGGCGTGGCCCGAATGGGCGGCAATGCCGATGGTCAAGCGCGCCGACGCGCTGAAACGATTTTCCGAACGGCTGGCCAATAATAAGGACGCGCTGGCGACGCTTATCGCGCGCGAAACCGGTAAGCCGATGTGGGAAGCGCGCACAGAGGTGGACAGCGTCGCAGGCAAATTTGAAATATCGATGAAGGCGCAATCCGAACGCGCCGCCCAGCGCCGTAGCGAAGGGGCGATGGGGGTGCGCAGCGCGCTGCGCCACAAGCCGCACGGGGTGATGGCGGTGCTCGGCCCCTATAATTTCCCCGCCCATTTGCCCAATGGCCATATTGTCCCCGCGCTGCTGGCGGGCAATGCGGTGGTGTTCAAACCCAGCGAACGCACACCGGCGGTTGGCGAAATGCTGGTGCAGTTGTTCCATGAAGCGGGGGTGCCCGAAGGGGTCATCCGCATCTGTCAAGGCGGGCCGGATGTGGGGCAGGCGCTGGTCGCCCACGGCGACATTGACGGGGTGTTGTTCACCGGCTCGGCGCGGGCGGGCATTGCCATCAACCGCGCGCTCGCCCACCGGCCGGACAAGATTGTCGCGCTGGAAATGGGCGGCAATAACCCGATCATCGTCTGGGACACGCGCGACATTGCCAACGCCGCGACGATTGTCGTCCAATCCGCCTTTTTGTCGGCGGGGCAGCGTTGCTCCAACGCCCGCCGTCTGATCGTCAGCGAAGCCATTGCCGATGACCTGCTCGCCGCCGTGCGCAAAATCACCGACCGGTTGATCGTCGGTGCCCCCTTTGACGACCCAGCCCCCTTCATGGGGCCAGTCATCGACAATGAAACCGCCGACGGGTTGATGGAAAGTTTCCTCTACCTCCTTTCCAATGGGGGACAGGCGGTGCGCTTCATGACCCGCCCGCATGAAAATCTGCCCTTTTTGACCCCCGGCATCATCGACGTCACCCGCGTCGCCGACCGGCCCGATGTCGAATTATTCGGCCCCCTGTTGCAAGTCGTGCGTGCCGCCAATTTTGAGGATGCGATCCGCGAAGCCAACGCCACGGCCTATGGTCTGGCCGCAGCGCTGGTTGGGGGAACCACGCTCCAATATGATCAATTCTGGGCCAATGTGCGCGCGGGGATCATCAATTGGAACCGCCCGACCAATGGCGCATCCTCCTCCCTGCCCTTTGGCGGGGTTGGCCTGTCGGGCAATCACCGGCCGAGCGCCTATTATGCCGCCGATTATTGCGCCTATCCGGTGGCCAGCAGCGAAGTGGACGCACCGCGCGCCACCATTGGCATCGGCCTTGCGCCGGAAAAATTGCTCAGACCGTCATAGGGCGTCGTCCCTGCGCGTCCCTACAGCGCTCCGGCGTATGCAGGAGCCTGGCCCGGCAAGGTAGGATGTTTCGCCCTAGGCCCCTGCTTTCGTAGGGGCACAATGGGGAAGCCCCCTGCATACGCCGGGGCACAATGGGGAGCCCCCTGCATACGCCGGGGCACAACGAAGACTCCTCCTGCTTTCGCAGAGATTATGTTCCCCTCCCGTTTACGGGAGGGGTTAGGGGTGGGTTTTCGTTGCTGTATCCCCGCCTGCGCGGGGATGACGAATTAGGGCGCGGTGTTCCCGGCCTATGCATGGGTTGCCGCGCCGCCGCCGCCGCCGCGCAATGACGATGCCCCAAGCGCAGCTTTTGCCCCCCCTAAAGATGCTGCTTTGCACAAAAAGCCGCTCCGCCCCATTTTGCCAACATGGTCGGCACCCCTCTCCCCTCCCTTACGCCTGTCACGCCTGCAAAGGTGTGGCTGGTGGGTGCCGGCCCCGGGGCAGCGGATTTGCTGACGTTGCGCGCCGCGCGGCTGCTGCAAAACGCCGACGTCATCGTCCATGACGGACTGGTAGAACCAGACGTTCTGGCGATGGCGCGCCCCGGCGCTCGGTTGATCAGCGTTGCCAAACAACGCAGCCGCCACAGCGTCCCCCAAGCGGGCATCAACGCAATCCTAATCGCCGAAGCGCGCGCGGGGTTTAACGTCGTCCGGCTAAAGGGCGGCGACCCCTTCATCTTTGGCCGTGGCGGGGAAGAGGTGGAGGCACTGATCCTCGCGGGTGTGGAGGTAGAGGTGGTGCCCGGCATCAGCGCCGCCATCGGCTGCGCGGCAGAGGCGCGATTGCCGCTGACCCACCGCGATGCCGCCAGCGTCGTCAGCTTCGTCGCCGGACAGTGCAAGGGATTGACCGACCAGAATTGGGCGGGGCTGGCCGGGCCGAACCGCACGCTCGTCATCTATATGGGGCTGGCGGGCGCCGCCGACATATCGGCCAAATTGCTCGACGATGGCATCGCGCCTGACACGCCCGTTGCGCTCATCGCGGGCGGCACGCGCCCCAATGCACGCGTCGTAACCGGCAATGTGGCGGACTTGGGCGATTTGGCGCAGCGCGAAAATATCATCAGCCCGGCGGTCATCATCATCGGTGCGGCGGTGGCCCACGCATTTGTTCCAGCGCAGCTTTTGCCCATCGCCGCGCAGGCAGAGGAAGTTCTATGATATTGATAAGCGGCAATGATTTGGCGAGCGGCGCGGCGTATGCCCGCCGGTTGTTCGTCCGCCGTGAACACGCGATCGACGGCGGCGCGTCGAACGTCGGCGAGCACTGCCTCGAGCGGGATCATGCTCGAGTGCAGATCGGAGATCAGCGCGATCCTCATGGCCCCGCGCCTAGTACTACACCCCGTCTGACATATTGGCCACCTGTCCCAGAGGCCAACGAAAAACCTCGGGCGACCGGTTGCCGCTCAGTACGTACCAGTG
>CALFXW010000106.1 GCA_937957805.1 uncultured Sphingopyxis sp. | reverse complement strand
TATAACTTCACCCCCGGCATCGGCGCTGGTGCCAGTCAAGTCGCTGCGCGCACGATCCCAAAAGGTCACAAAATCCGCCCGGAACAAAAATAGCCCATAAGCACCGGCAAAAATTGCAACCCAAGCAAGCGCATATTTGGCGGTTTGTCCCCAATTTTGCCGTCTAGCGAACAAGCTGCCGAGCAGCAGGCTGGCCATAGTGACGCCCCAGATTAGCTGTGATCCGCTTTCCGCGTCCATGCCCCTCCCCTCACTTTTTTTTAGCGCGCTATTGACGTCATAACGTCATTTCCCAACCGTCATAACCCGGCTCCACACCATCGGGCAATTCCGCGCTAAGGCTCTGATAATCCATCGAACTATCCATATGCATCAGCACCGCATGCATCGGGCGTGTGGCGCTTATGCCGTCAAGGCTGACGGCCAGACACGGGTGGGTCGGGTGTGGCTTGCGACGCAATGCGTCGATAACAAACAGGTCGAGCCCGAAAAAAAAACTTCGCATCTGCCCCGTAAATGTTGAAAAATCCGTTGCATAGCCAATGGACTTGCCAGCATGACTAAACCGAAACCCTGCGCTGCTGATCCCGCCGTGGGGCATATCAACGCTGGTCACATCCACATCACCAATGCGCAGCGGCCCATGGATCGGTGCGCCCGTGAGCAACGGTGGGTAGCCGCCATTGCCCATCCACGCATAGGCAAAGCGCTGTTGCAGCCGCCGCCAGCATTCAGGCCGTGCATAAGCGGGTATCGGCCGCCCCTGCACGCGAAAAACCTGCCGCAAATCGTCAATCCCATGGCAATGGTCGGCATGTTCATGCGTCCAGAGGACAGCATCTATGCGCGGCGCACCAGCGTCGAGCAATTGCCCACGCAAATCAGGCGGTGTATCGATGAGGATGCGGGTAGTCGCCGTTTCGACAAGCAGCGCCGCGCGCGTACGCCGATTGCGCGGCTCATTCGGGTCGCAATCGCCCCAATCCGCACCATCTGCGCCAATCCGGGGAACGCCGCTCGACGTGCCCGAACCCAAAAGCCGCGCCTTTAACATTGCGCCTTGGCGAATAAGCGAAAGAAATTGTCCCCAGTCGCGGCGTGCAGTTGGCCCACATCCTCCCCGCGCAGGTCGGCCACAAAGCGCGCGGTATCGGCCACAAAGGCGGGTTCACAGGCTTTACCCCGGTGCGGCACAGGCGCAAGAAATGGGGCATCGGTTTCCACCAGCAGCCGGTCAATTGGCAGACTGCGCGCAACATCCTGCAAATCCGTAGCGTTTTTGAAGGTCACAATACCCGACAGCGATATGTAAAAACCCAGGTCGAGCGCCACCGCCGCAAAATCAGCGGTGGAGGTAAAACAATGGATCACGCCGGTAAATGGCCCTGCAGCCATTTCGGCGCGCAATATCTCTGCGCAATCAGCCTCCGCATCACGCATATGGACGATGAGCGGCAGGCCGGTCGCGCGCGCCGCCGCAATATGCAGGCGAAAACTGGCTTGCTGCTGTGCCCTGTCGCTCTTGTCGTAATAATAGTCGAGGCCCGTTTCGCCAATGCCAACCACGCGCGGGTGTCGGGTAGCGGCAATCAACCGATCAAGGTCAAGCGCGGCATGCGCATCGGCTTCATGCGGGTGGATGCCAACGCTCGCCCAAATATCGTCATGCGCATCGGCAATCGCCAGAACATCTGCCCATTCGCTTTCGCGCGTCGAAATACACAACATGCCGTCCACCCCGGCGGCGCGCGCCGATGCGATGACATCCCCTTGCCGTTCGACAATGCCGGGGTAATTCAGATGGCAATGGCTGTCGATCAGCATGGCGCATCCGTCGGCAATTCCAACCGTGGAAAGGCACCAACCGGCACCGGCAGGGCGGTTCCAGCAACCAGCGGGGTTGCAAGCGCGGCAAAATCCCGCGCGTCAGGCGCCACCGCCAGCAGATCCAATATGGCATCGGCACCCACTGGCACCGCCCAGCGCACCAAAATTGCCAACCGGCGCACCGCCTCCACCGTGGTATATAGAATGGCGTCGGCGCGCGCAGGATTTTCCTTGCGCACCGCCCAGGGTGCACAATCGGCAAAATATTGGTTCACATCGCTGAAGGCCGCCCACAATATTTCCAACGCTTGGGAAATTTGCAGATTATCCATCGCGGCTCGCGCGCGCGCGCCGGCATCATCCACGGCGGACAATATGGCGGCATCCGCCCCCTCCCCTGCCGATGCCAAGGGGATTTTGCCATCGCAATTTTTGGCTATCATTGAGAGGCTGCGCTGTGCCAAATTACCGAAATTATTGGCTAAATCAGCATTGCAACGGGTGATCAGCGCCTCTGCGCTATAACTACCATCCTGTCCAAAGCTGATTTCCCGCAACAGGAAATAGCGAAAGGCATCAGCACCAAATTCTTCGGCAATCGCCATCGGATCAACGACATTGCCCGCGGATTTGGACATTTTTTCGCCGCCACGCGCCAAGACAAAGCCATGACCAAAAATCTGCTGCGGCAGCGGCAAACCGGCGCTCAGCAGAAATGCGGGCCAGTAAACCGCGTGGAAACGGACGATATCCTTGCCAATCAGATGGACATTGGCTGGCCAATATCGGCCAAAATCGCCCACCATGTCGGGGAAACCGATTGCCGTCAGATAGGTGGTGAGCGCATCGACCCAAACATACATGACATGGTTTTCGGCGCCCGGCACCTTTACCCCCCAATCGAAACTGGTGCGCGAAACGCTCAAATCCTTCAACCCGCCTTCGACAAAGCGGATGACTTCATTGGCGCGCGCGGCGGGGCGGATAAAATCGGGGTTGGCGCGATAATGGTCGAGCAGCGCCTGCTGATATTTGGATAGGCGGAAAAACCAGCTTTCCTCTACCAGCCATTCAACCGGCGTCCCCTGCGGCGACAGGCGCACGCCATCACCACCCAGCGTCGTTTCCATTTCATCGTAAAATGCCTCATCACGCAGCGAATACCAGCCGGCATAGCGGTCGAGATATAGGTCACCGCTCGCCACCATTCGTTCCCACAACGCTCGGCTGGCGGCATGGTGGCGCTCCTCTGTCGTGCGAACAAATGCATCAATAGATATATTAAGTTTGCTGCACATCTCACGGAAATAAGATGACATTTCATCGGCAAGGCTGATGGTGGTGCGCCCCGCATCGCGCGCGGTTTGCATCATTTTCAGACCATGTTCGTCTGTGCCGGTAATGAAGCGCACGTCGCGCCCGGATGCGCGCATGAAACGGGCAATCGCATCCCCCGCAATCGCTTCATATGCGTGGCCAATATGCGGGCGGCCATTGGGATAGGAAATGGCGGTTGTAATATAAAATGGTTCGGACATGGGGCTTGCCTCTACCGGGCCGCGCGCCAATTGCCTAGTCGCGCCGTTCTGTTCCGCCAGCCAAAGCGGCGATGGCATCGGCGATGGCATAGCCGACCATCACCGGGCTTTCCGACTGGCTGGCGGCAAAACGCCCAACCGACAAAATTCGCGCGCGGGCGTCCAGTGCATCGACCAATGCCGCGCCTGTTGTTCGCCGCGCGGCGTTCTCCGCAATTGTCGCAGCGCCGTCAATCAGCGCCGGGATCATCGCCGCACCACCTGCTCCGCCCAGCAATTTGGCAAGATCGGCGCGAAATTTGCCATCGCGGTCGCCATTTTGCGCGATATCATGGAGCAGCGGCATAATTTCCGGCAATCGCGCGGCCAGATATTGTTCGGCACGTCCCGGCGAACCATGCGCAACGTCCAACAATAGAGCGCGTTCGGTTGCGCCCAAATCCGGCTTCCGTGCAGCCAGCATGGCATCGCCGCGCGTCGCATCCCATGCGAAATCAAGCCTGCGGCAGCGCGAACGGATGGTCGGTAACAAACGTCCGGGTTGGTGGGAAATCAACAAAAAGACCGAAGCTGGCGGTGGTTCTTCCAACAGCTTTAGCAGCGCATTGGCCGCGCCCCGTTCCAGATCATCGGCCGCGTCGATGACGATGGCGCGCCATTGGCTGAGCGCCGGACGCTTCTGACAGCGCGCCTGTAACTGGCGCACCTGTTCGATGTTGATTGCGCGCGCCACATCCTCCGCCTTGGGGGGCTTGCCATCCTTGGGGATTTTATCCTTGGGCACTTCACGCTTTAGCCACAGAAAATCGGGGTGACTGCCCGCCGCCATCAGGCTGGCAACCTGCCCCCCCGCGCGGCAATTCAATTGCCCGACAAGCGTTGCCGCACGCGCCGCACCATCATCCAGCAAAAAGGCTGCCGCGCCCAGCGCCCACGCGCATTTGCCAATCCCCGGCGGCCCGCTCAACAACCACGCATGCGGCATCCGCCCGGCGGTCAAGGCAGCCCGAAACAGACCATCCGTTTCGGCATAAATGCTGCCTGATTCAGCCGTCATGGCAATAAATCGTCTAGCGCGTTGATAAGGCGCGCCGTAACCACATCGGGCGCGCCCGCCGCATCGATCGTGCGAAACCGCTCAGGCTCGGCGGCGGCCATTGCCTGAAACGCCGCATTGACGGCGTTGTGAAAGGCGGCATTACGCCCCTCGATCCGGTCGTCGCCGGCACTGCCGCGCGCCTGTCGCCGTGCCACGGCCTCGGCCCCATCCACCTGCAACAATAATGTCCTGTCGGGCAAAAGCCCGCGCGAACCCACTGCATGGAGCGCCATAATATCGGCATCGGCCATGCCGCTCCCCCCACCCTGATAGGCGCGGGTTGAATCGACAAAACGGTCACAAATGACCCAATCTCCACGTTCCAGCGCTGGGCGGATCAGGCGCGCAACATGGTCGGCGCGGGCGGCGGCGAACAGCAAAGCCTCAGCCTCCCGCCCCCAGGCGTCCGCTGGGGCGTGCAGCAATGCTTGGCGGATTGCCTCGGCCCCCGGGCTGCCGCCCGGTTCGCGCGTTTCGATGACCGACAGGCCACGCGCGCGCAACGCCGCCGCCAAAGCGCGGACTTGCGTCGATTTGCCGACGCCCTCCCCCCCCTCGAGCGTGATGAAACGGCCAGCGCCGCTCATGGGCCGCGCTGAATTACCGCGCCCGGCTGCCCCGCGCTACGTAACCGGCGCAATTCCGCCTCTGCCGCCGCTGCCGTGGCAAAGGGGCCGGTGCGCACGCGATAGACATTGCCGCTTTGTTCGACCCGCGCGCCGAGCCGCCGCGCCAGTACTTCGGCCCGTTCGCGCGATGAAAATGCGCCGATTTGAACGCTGAAAGGGCCTGCTCCACTGGGCGCTGCAGGCGTAGCAGGCGCGGCTGGCGCTACAGCCGTCGCTGGCGGCGAAGCAGGCACAGTAGCAGCCACATAGCCACTCGGACGCGGCAGACGCGCCACCCGTTCGCGCAAAATATCGAGCAGACTTTGCGGCGTGTCGATGCGCTGCAATGCCGGTTCGCCGCGCCGCAAGGTCAAGCGATCACCCTCCGGCGGGTTGACGCGGCGCACGCGCACCTGTGCCATCCCGCTTTCGGCAATGCCCAATTGTGCGGCGGCCCCCGCCGACAAATCAATCAGCCGATTGGGGTCGGCAGGCCCGCGATCATTTATCCGCACCAAAATTGTCCGTCCGGTGTCGAGCCGCGTTACCTCAACATAGCTGGGCAGCGGCAAGGTGCGGTGTGCGGCGCTGACGCCCGATGGACGAAAAGCTTCGCCATTCGCGGTCGGTTGCCCGTCCAATTCGCCACCATACCAACTGGCATAGCCAACTTCGTCATAATCTGCCTGATCAACGGGGACATAGCGTTGCGCACCAATATTATAGGGCGCACCGACGATGACCGGCGCATCGGCGACCATGTTGGCGGATGTTGCCGGGACGGTGGTGGCGCGCGGGGACCCCTCCCCCCCCATCATGCCACAGCCCGACAACAGCAAAATCGCCGCGGGTGCGGCCAGCTTAAGGTTCAATCGCATCTGCCAATAGCCCCACCGAAAGCGCGTAAAAATTGGAACAATTATAATCGAGGATCGCGCGGTAACTGCCACTTAGTAAATAAGCGGTTTGTCCCGCCCCATCGGGTTCAATCAGGCTGAGCAGCATGTCGCCCGTCGGAACGCGCGCCTCGAAAGCCACCCCACGCGCGCGCCATTCATCCGCCGTCAGGTAACGGCTATGGCGTGCAAAAACGCGCGGACAGCGCGGTGATACACTGCGCGAAGCGATGTCCCCGCGGTTCAGCCCAGCGGGCACCGACACGGCATAACCCCAATGTTCGCCACGTTTATACCCCGAAACCTGCAAATAATGGGCAATGCTGGCCAGCGCATCGGCCTGATTATTCCAGATGGCGGCCACCCCGTCCCCATCGCCATCCTGCGCCATGCGCAAATAAACCGACGGCAGAAATTGCGGATGGCCGATTGCGCCTGCCCAGCTGCCGGTCAGCGCGGCGGGCGGCGCACCCTGTTCCACCATGACGAGCGCCGAAAGAAACTCTTCTTCAAACAAGGCACGTCGCCGCCCGTCATAAGCAAGCGTTGCCAGCGCGCGCAAAATGTCGAAATCACCGGTAATCCGGCCATAGTTGGTTTCATGGCCATAAATGCCCAGGATGACGCCTGCCGGAACCCCGGTGCGCTGGCTTATGGCGGCAAGGTGCGCGCGTTCGCGCCCGAAAACCGCCTGTCCGCCCGCGATCCGCGCCGCATCGACATGGCGGCGGCGATATGGCTCAAAGGGTGAAATCGGCGCATTGGGATCCACCCGCACCTCATCACGCTGCCCACGGTCGAGCGACACTACCCGCGCATTATAGGTAAGCCCGCTGGTTGCGCGTTCAAATGTTGCAGCCGAAACCCCGCGCGCCGCCGCCTTTGCCCGCAGCGATGCGACATAGGCCGAAAAACCATCAGCAGGCGGCGAAACCGCATTCGATTGCGGCACGGCGGGTGTGGGCGCTGGGTTCGCCGCCTGCGCGTCGGCACGGTTGAGCGTTGCGCCGCACAGCAGCGCCGCCGTAACGGCTGCGGCAAATCGGAATCGGTGGGGGGCAGGACGCATCATCCGAGCGACCTTGCCAGCTTTACCCCGTAACGAAAAGGGGGCAGCGGGCAATTTGCTTGCCGCCGCGCTGGCACGAGGCTAGAGCGCGCTCGCTGGAAGAGTGTCCGAGTGGTTTAAGGAACTGGTCTTGAAAACCAGCGAGGGTGCAAGCTCTCCGTGGGTTCGAATCCCACCTCTTCCGCCACAGCGTCGCCGCAGCATCACGTCAGCCTGAGATTCATCCCAAGCCAAATCACAGCTTCGGTTGATGATCCAACGATTGGATTGATGATCGTAGACCAAATATTTTTCCGACCCAAGCGTCGCACCGACAAGTCGTGGTGCTCTTGCTCCTCGGCAACAATTGTCCGCAGGATTCCCACCGCAGCCTCGTCCACTGCGAGCAGGTGTTCAATCTGCGCATGCATGTGCTGAAGTACGATTCGCTCGATTGCCACGGTTGTAGCCGCAATGGCATTTCGCCCCGCGATCCCAGTAATTGCGCCAAGGACACCTCCCCCAAGGCCACACCAAAAATAGCTGCGGCATCGAGATCGCCCCCTCCGCGTCAGTTCATCTTGGAAGCGAGTGCGATGTCCTTTCTCGTGCGCAATGAAATGATCCAGTTCGACTAACATTTCTGGCGCACGCCAGCGCGCAAACCATCGTTGAACGAGATAGACACACACCGCACCATGCTCGCCCGCATGATCGACTTTCATAACACGATCGCCGATTGTTTCACCGACGCTTAACCGAGCTGCAAGAGACATCTTCATTGCCTGCCCCAGCTTAAACGCGTCCGCAATAATCTTGTGACTCAGTGATAAAATAGTTTCACTGACACGAATTGTTTCGCCTAACAAATTGCCGCGCGAGATAACCGTCAGCGCGCATGCGCGCCGCTCCAGTGAAATCATGCTCCATGCGGCGCAAAGCGGCGACAACCGCCACCATATCGTCACGCGCCAGCGCCACCCCCTTGCGCTACACCCCAACCCGGCCTATGCGCCGCGCCTGTAACGCATGGTTCCCCCGGCGACGGGGGTGAAAAGGGAAGCCGGTCAAGAATCCGGCGCTGCCCCCGCAACTGTGACCGGTCAGGCTTTGGTCAAATGCCACTGTTGCCCCGCCAAGGGGAAATGGGAAGGCGACCAGAACCGCTTATCCGGCGAGTCAGGAGACCTGCCACGCGTTGCCGTCTATTGGTCCGGGCGGGGTGCACCGGGGTGATCGGGGGAATTCCTCGTTTGACGGTAAAGCCGTTGAATAGAGGATAATAGTATGCGTCTCTCCCACCAAATCTCGCTCATTTCGCTCGCATTCGTGCTGGCTACACCCGCCTTTGCCGCCGACGAAATTATTTTCGCTGACTATATCGTTGGAAGCACAGACACACCGCTGGTGGTCACCGCGACCGGCATTGCCACCCCGGCCAGTGAAACCGGGCAGGCAATTAGCGTGGTCACCGCCGCTGATCTGGAACGGATTCAGGCGGTTACAATTGCCGATGCGTTGCGCACCCTGCCCGCTGTCGCGGTCGCGACGCGCGGCGGGGTAGGCGGGCAAAGCAGCGTCTTCATTCGCGGGGCCAATAGTTCCCAGACATTAGTGATTATCGACGGCGTGCGGGTGAATGACCCGTCCAGCCCCAATGGCGCGTTTGATTTTGGCGCACTACTCGCCGGCAGTGTCGCGCGGGTGGAGTTGCTGCGCGGGGCCAATTCGGTCGTCTGGGGCAGTCAAGCAATCGGCGGCGTCGTCGCAATTGACACGACCGCACCGACGGACAGTTTGAACCTGTCGGCGGGCGGTGAATATGGCCATGCCGATACATTTCGCGCCTATGCCAATGCATCGGGGCGCAGCGGCGCGATTTCCGGCGGCATTGGCGGCAGTTGGTACAAGAGCGATGGTATTTCATCGTTACGCGGCGGCACCGAACGCGATGGTTTCGACAATTTGATGCTCAACGCTCGGCTGCGCGCCAACATATCGTCCGCCACATTTGTGGAGGCGAACGCGCTGCTGATCGATGGACAGGCGGAATATGATTCGCCCTTTGGCGTCGGGGCCAATGCGCTGCCGGTGAGTGCCAATCGCCAATGGACGGCACGTATCGCGGGGAGCACCGCGCTGCTCGACGGGCGTTTGAGCACGCGCATATCCTATGCGCGCACCGACATCCGGCGCATCGGCACCGACCCTGTCGCATTTTCATTCAATAATTTCCGTGTCTTTGGCGTCATTCATCACATTGAATGGCAGAACAGCCTGGATGCGGCGAACTGGCTCAAGCTGCAATTTGGGGGCGAATATCTGCGCACCAATTCCAGCAGATCGGAAGAGCGTCGTGTAGGGAAAGAGT
>CALFXW010000105.1 GCA_937957805.1 uncultured Sphingopyxis sp. | reverse complement strand
GGGAGGCGTGGTTGACCACGGGAACGGAGAAGAAGGGCCGGTCGCCGAGGCCGAAGACGAGCGTGCCCTCGGCGACGGTGATGCCGCCGACCGGAGTGACGGAGGTGCCGGTGAGGGTGGCGGTGACCGCCCCGAGGCCGGTGATGGCAGCCTGCGTGCGGAGGCGTTGCAGTGGCGGCTGACCTGTCGCGCCGGTGGGGCAGCGTCGCTGGCCAGCCTCGACCTGGGCACCGTTGCACAGGGCGCGTCTGCGGCGGAAATTGCGTTCAGTGTGCCAGCATCAGGCTGCGGTGCGCAAAATATGGCGCTGGTCGGCGCGCCGTTGACCTTTCCCGAGGATCGGGTGGTGACGATGCGCCAGATAGCGGTGTTACCCGCCGCCAGCGGCAACGCGGCGCAATAATCCGTCCCATTTGGCAAGCGCGCTGGGCTTGGCGTAAATTTGTGCCGCTGCGGCATTTTCATCCGTCATGCGTGCATAATGCGCTGCATCGTCGGCAAGGCGGGTGATGGCGGCGGCCATGGCGTCGCCGTCCCCCTCTGCGACCACCGTGCCACCGCCATGGGCAGCGATAAAGCGTGCTACTTCGCCGGTGCCGTCGCCGACGAAGATGAACGGGCGGTGGGCGGCGATGATGCCATAAAGCTTGCTGGGGACAATCAGTCCCTCCATCGCCGGGCGCAGCGACAGCCAGTGGACATCGCCCGCGCCCAAAGATTGCGACAGCGCGTCGCGCGGTTGATAGGGGAGAAAACGGATATTGGGGAGCGCACGGGCCGCCACTTCCCCCTCCAACGCGCGCATCCCTGCGCCGCCGCCGATCATCAAAAATTGGAAGCGTGGCGCATCGCGCAATTTTTCTGCGGCCGCCAGCATCGTCGCAAAATCATGGGCGAAACCCAAATTACCTGAATAGCTGATGGTGAAAATGTCGGGGGTTAAGCCCCACGCGCGCCGTGCGGGATTGGTTTCGCGCGCGACGGGGTGAATATCGGCATCGGCCCAATTGGGAATGGTGGTGATGGCATCACGCGGCAGGCCGATGCGCGCCAATTTATCGGCCATCAGTTCGCCGATTGCCACCGCGCTTTGCCCCCGGCGCAGCGACCAGTTGCGCGCGCCGCTGAGCAAGCGGGTGATCGCGCGCGGCAACATGGAATCCGCCACCTCAGGAAATAAATCCTGCAACCAATGCACCAGCTTTGCCCCGCGCAGTGCGGCGGCGATGGCAATGGTGACCGACAACATCGGCGGGTCGGTCTTGCAGATGACAATGTCGCCGCCGCGCAGGCTGACGACCAAGCGGACAAAAATGGCGATATGATAGCTGAGGTAATCGACCGCGCGGCCCCAGCCGCTATGGCGACCAACATTGGCGGCGCGCAGCCGGCGGATATCCACCCCGTCAATTTGTTCGCGTAGCGGTAGCACCGGCCCATCGGCATAGGGATGGCGTGATGCATGGGCGATGACCGTCCAGCCGCGCGCCACAAGGTCGCGCCCTAAATCCGCCGCTATCTGTGCGGTGGCGCTGTTGTCCGGGAAATAGAAACGGTTGCAGATGTGGACGCGGGGGGCAGGGGCCGTGCCCATATTCACCCGCCGCGCACCAAATTGCCATCGCGCCGTGCCGCCTCATACCAGGCGATGGTATCGGCAATTCCGCTGTCGAGCGGGGTCGATGCCTGCCAGCCGAGCGCGGCCAATTTGCTGCTGTCGATGCGCTTGCGCGGGGTGCCGTCGGGCTTGCTGGCGTCAAATTGTAGATCGCCTGCAAACGCCGCTTGTGCGCAGATTATGCGCGCCAGTTCGGCGATGGTGACTTCCTGTCCGCTGCCGACGTTGATCGGCGCTTCGTCATCATAATGCTGCGCCAGAAAAACCAGTGCATCGGCCAGATCATCGACATGCATAAATTCGCGCTGCGGCGTGCCGCTGCCCCAGATGGTCAACGCATCAGCCCCGCTGTCGCGCGCGTCCAATGCTTTGCGGATCAGCGCGGGCAGGACATGGCTGGTTGCCAGATCGAAATTATCGTCCGGCCCATAAAGGTTGGTTGGCTGCGCGGCGATGAAATTGCAGCCATATTGGCGGCGATAGGCTTGGCACAGTTTAATCCCGGCGATTTTGGCGACCGCATACCAGATGTTGGTTTCTTCGAGCGGGCCGGATAGCAGTGCTTCTTCCACGATCGGTTGCGCGGCAAGCTTTGGGTAAATGCAGGAGGAGCCGAGGAAGATCAGTTTTTCAACGCTATGGCGGTGCGCCGCCTCTATCACCGCCAATTCGATGAGCAGATTGTCGCGCAAAAAATCGACCGGCAGGCTGTTGTTGGCGTGGATACCCCCAACCTTGGCCGCCGCCAGAAAGACGATGTCTGGCCGGTTGACGGCAAACCAGCTATCGACCGCGGCCTTGTCGGTAAGGTCAAGTTCCGCGCGCGTCGCGGTGAGGATGGTCGCATCCTCCCGCGCTAGGCGACGAACAATCGCGCGCCCGACCATGCCAGCATGACCGGCAATGAAAATGCGTTTGTTCGCCAGACCCGTCATCGGTTAGCTGTCCTCAGCCCAGCGACTTGCGGAGCAGTGCAAGGTCGGCAGTCACCATTTCCCGCGCCAGTTCGCGCACGCTGGTTTCGTGGTGCCAGCCCAATTTCTGCTGCGCCTTTTTGGGGTCACCCAGCAGCAATTCAACCTCTGTCGGGCGGAAATAGCGCGGGTCAACTTCGACCAGAACCCGGCCCGTTTTGGCGCAAAGCCCCTTTTCTTCGACGCCTTCGCCCTGCCAGTTCAGCGTGATGCCGACATCTTCAAACGACCAGTTGACGAAATCGCGCACCGTCGTTGTTTCGCCGGTCGCCAGCACATAATCGTCGGGTTCATCCTGCTGCATCATCATCCACATGCCGCGCACATATTCGGCCGCATGACCCCAGTCGCGCTTGGCATCGAGGTTGCCGAGATATAGTTTTTCCTGCTGACCAAGGCTGATTGCCGCTGCTGCGCGCGTGATTTTGCGGGTGACAAAGGTTTCGCCGCGCAGCGGGCTTTCATGGTTGAACAAAATGCCGTTCGACGCATGGATGCCATATGCTTCGCGGTAATTGACGACGATCCAATAAGCGTAAAGTTTCGCCACCGCATAGGGGGAGCGCGGGTAAAATGGCGTGGTTTCGCGCTGTGGCACTTCTTGCACCAGGCCGTAAAGTTCCGAAGTGGACGCCTGATAGAAACGGGTCTTTTTTTCCAGCTTCAGTATGCGGATGGCTTCAAGCAGGCGGAGCGTGCCGATGGCGTCGGCATTGGCGGTATATTCAGGCGCTTCAAAGCTGACCTGCACATGGCTTTGTGCGGCCAGATTATAGATTTCGTCGGGCTGCGTTTCCTGAATGATGCGGATCAAATTGGTGCTGTCGGTCAGGTCGCCATGGTGCAGGAAAAAGCGCGCATCATCGATATGCGGGTCTTGATAAATATCCTCTATCCGCCCCGTGTTGAAGGAGGAGGAGCGGCGCTTAAGCCCATGCACAATATAATTTTTTTCGAGCAACAGGCGGGCGAGATAGGCACCATCCTGTCCGGTAATGCCGGTAACGAGCGCAACTTTTTGCTGACTTTGCATCATCTTCTCTTTTTGTCGTGGTGAGGGGTTGGCGCGGCCTTAACCGCTTGGGCCATGGGCGTCCAGCCACCAAAAGCCTCTATCTCCCCATGCGGACGCGCCGGTGGGGCTGCCAATATCAAAAATGTCGTGCAGCGACCGATTTTGCCCAATCGCGGATATAGCCAAAGGGGTTGGACGATTGGCGGGGTGCGCTGCCCGTCCAATGGCCGACCGGAATGGTAAAGCCGGTTTTGGAGCGTTGGATGATGGCATCGGGCAGGGGGGGATTTGCAACCTGCGCCAAAATATCCTTGCCGCGCACGCGTCCGGCGATGATGAGCGGCATGACGGTGCGCAATAATTCGAGGTCGACCAGCGGCACGCGCACCTCAACACTATGCGCCATGCTCGCCCAGTCGGTGTCGCGCAGCAATTGGTTGCGCATATAAAGGCTGGCCTCCAGCGTTGCGATGCGGACAAAATCACTGCGTGCGCGTGGGTCCAACTGTGCTGCAATGTGGGGGAGGAGGTTGAGCGCGGCCAAACCGGCGGCTGCGCGTTCTTCGCCCATCAGCGCAGGCAATTCCCACGGCATATACAGACCGCGCCGGACAAACCAACTGCCCGCCATTGTTCCACTATATTCGAGCAGCGCCAGCGCCTTGGGCGGGATGCCGATGCGGCCCAAGCCTGCGCCGCGTGCTGTGCGCGCCATGACACCGCCGATGCCGATGCGGTGGATTGGCCCCAATTGTCGCCGCCAGCGCGGAATATCGACAAAACTGGGGTATCCTCCGAAAAATTCATCGCCGCCAAGCCCGGACAATGCACCCTTAAACCCACATTCGCGCGCAAATTTGGTAATGAACCAGCTGTTTGGCCCATCGATGCTCGGCTGATCCATCGCATGCAACATGGCGTCGGATTGTGCCGCAAAATCTGCCGCGCCGACCATGCCGACGCGGTGGGGCACGCCATAGGTGGCGGCACATTGCGCGGCGAGGGGGGCTTCGTCCTCCGCCCGCCCCGCAAATTCCGCAAAACCTAGCGTGAGCGCAGTCAGGCCGGGGGATTGGCATTCGCTGGCAAGCCCCAATATTGCGCCTGAATCCACACCCGCAGACAGGAAAACCGCCAGTGGCACGTCGGAAACCAGATGGTGCGCCACACTGTCGAGCAAGGCGGCGCGCACCCGTTCGCGCACTTCGCCGCGGGAAAGGTGGGCGAAATCGGGGGCTTGCTGTTCGGCATCGCCAAGAAGGGCACTGATTTGCAGAAAGGCTGTGGGGCCAGTCGCGCCGTCACGCGTCACCTGCAGCATATGGCCAGCGGGCAATGCCCTTATGTCGCGGATGCTGGTAAAGGGTTCGGGCACCGAGCCGAGCAGATAAAAGCCTGCTTCGCCTGCGGGGTCACTTTCGCGCGAAATCGCGGGTGATTGCAGCAGGGCTTGCACCGAAGATGCAAAGCGGATCGTCCGCCCATCATCCGCGTAGTAGAGCGGTTTGATGCCATAGGGGCCGCGCACCAGCGTCAGCCGCGCAATATTGGCGTCCCACAGCCCCAGCGCAAACATGCCACGCAGCCGGCAAAACACCGCGTCGCCCCATTGCGCATGGCCGCGCAATATGACTTCGGTATCGCTTTGGGTGCCAAAAACATGGCCCAATGCCTGCAATTCGCCGCGTAGCGCGCGATAATTATATATTTCGCCGTTGAAGATGATGGTGCGGCCATGGCCATCGTGCATCGGTTGCAAACCATCATCGCTCAGGTCGATGAAGGCCAGTCGGCGGTGGCCAAAGCCGATGCGGCCGTCATCCGCTATCCAATTGGCAAAACCATCTGGCCCGCGCGCTGCCATGGCATCACGGATGCGCGTCAATTCCCCCGCATCGACCGGCGCGGCCGCATTATGATAAGAAAAGATACCGACGATGCCGCACATGTGGCGCGCGGCTTGTGCGTGAATTGACGGCGCGTCAAGTTAAACTGAAGGCCGATGTGGCGGGATAATTTATTTTGCGCCACGCCGGTGTAGTGCGGTGGTAATCGTCCGCGCGGCAATCAACGCATCGAGCCAAAGCGAGCAATATTTAACATAATAAAAATCATAGGATAATTTGACCCTTGTATCTTCAATGCCCGCGACATGGCCCTGGTTAACCTGCGCCCAGCCGGTGATTCCCGGCTTTATTGCGTGTCGGTAATGGTAA
>CALFXW010000104.1 GCA_937957805.1 uncultured Sphingopyxis sp. | reverse complement strand
GATTGGTGGGGGCCGGTGCTCTATGAATATTATGCGGGGTCGGAGGGGAATGGCATGACCTTTGCGACCAGTGCCGACTGGCTGGCGCATAAAGGGAGCGTCGGGCGCGCGCTCACCGGTATCGTCCATATCATGGACGAAGATGGCGAAAGCGAGCTGCCCGCGCGGGCCGAGGGTGCGGTTTATTTCGAAAGCGAAACCGTCTTTGAATATCATGACGACCCCGAAAAAACGGCATCCAGCCGCAACAGCCGGGGCTGGACGACGCTGGGCGATATTGGCTGGCTGGATGACGACGGCTTCCTCTATCTGACCGACCGCAAGAGTTTCATGATCATATCGGGGGGCGTGAATATTTACCCGCAGGAGATTGAAAACCACCTCATCACCCACCCCAAAGTCGCCGATGTCGCGGTGGTTGGCGGCCCGCATGGCGAAATGGGCGAAGAGGTGATCGCCGTCATCCAGCCACATGACATGACCGATGCGGGTGATGCGCTGCGCGCGGAATTGGACGCTTTTGCCCGCACCAAATTGTCGGGGGTAAAGGTGCCGCGCCGGATCGATTTTCTCGCCGAACTGCCGCGCCATGATACCGGCAAATTATATAAACGGCTGCTGCGCGATGCCTATTGGGCCAAGGACAAGGAATAGGGCCATGGAAAACCGCATTTCCATCAACATGCTGGAAGACGGCATCGCCGATGTCCGCCTGATCCGCAGTGACAAGATGAACGCCATCGATGCCGAAATGTGGGCGGCGCTGGCAGCGGCGATCGACCAGTTAAAGCGGGCGGCGGGTCTGCGTGTTGTCGTCCTGTCGGGCGAAGGGCGCGGCTTTTGTGCGGGGCTGGATTTGGCCAGCCTATCGCGCGAACGCACGCCCGGCATGTCGAGCGCGGGGTCGAGCCTCAGCGCGCGCGCGCGCGGTATCGCCAACGACCCGCAATATGCCGCATGGGGCTGGCGCGAATTGGCGGTGCCGGTGATCGCCGCCGTCCATGGCGTTGCCTTTGGCGCGGGCAGCCAGATTATGGCGGCGGCCGATATTCGCTTTGCCCACCCGGCAACGCGCATCGCGATCATGGAAATGCGCTGGGGTTTGGTGCCCGATGTCGCGGGAATGGCGCTGTGGCGCGGCCATGTGCGTGATGATGTGCTGCGCGAATTAATCTATACAAACAAAGAGGTTACGGGGGCGGAGGCAGCGGCAATCGGCCTTGTCACCCATGTCAGCGAAACCCCCTATGATGATGCGATGGCGCTCGCGCGGGTGATTGCGAACAAAAATCCCGATGCCATTCGCGCGGCCAAATCGCTGGTTAACCAGACCATGCACGCCAGCGATGCCGAAATTTTACAGGCCGAAAGCGATGCGCAAGCGGCAATCATCGGTTCGGCCAATCAGAAAGAGGCGGTGCTCGCCGAAATGGCCAAGCGCAAACCGGATTTCAGCTAATAAGGCTAAGGAACAGCGCCGCCGCATCCCATTCGCGCTTGGCATGGGCGCGCGCGGCGAGCGCCTCTGCATCGCTGCCCCAGCGTTCCTCCTGCCAGAGCGCGTCGAGTATCGCCGCCTGCCACAGGCTTTCAGCGTCAAACGCACCATATAGGAGCGCGAGCGCTGAAACCAATGAGCCGGAGAGGCTGGTGAGCGGGGACAGCGCGGCCAAGCGCCACGCATCCGTGCTCCCCAGCGCGTCGGCCAGCCGCGCAACGGTTTCGCGCGGCTGGTCGGCGGGCATGATCCCGGTGGTGAGGGTGAAGTGGATGGAAAATTGCCGCTCCGCCCAATCGAGTATCGGGTTCCACAGCCGCGCCTGTTCACGCGTGAGGTCGGCATCATCGGCGCGATAGCACAGCAGGTCGGCGGTGGCATAGGGTGCGATGGTCGCCGCAAATGCCGCAACATCGGGCGCGATAATGTCGATCGCGGCATTGGCAAGCCCGGTCAGCGGCATGGCGCGCGGGTCAATGTCGCCGGTAACCGCCGTCCATTCAGCCGCAACCGCCGCCGCCAGCGCAGGCTTGGGGATTATCAGCGGCGCGCGCTTGGGTGTGCGCACCGCCCGCCCGTCGAGCGTGATCGCAAAGCCCGCCGCGTCATCCGCAACCGCAACATGCTGCCAGAAACGCTTCATCCATCCTGCCTGCTGCGCCAGCGCCGGGCCAGCATGGGAATGATGACGATATAATCGACAAGGCCGATCAGCGTCAGCCCCAGACCCACGGGAACGCGCACCCCTTCGCCCATCCATTGATTATTGCCAAAGGCGATGATGATGCCAAAGGCGATAAAAAAGGCCGCGCTGATCCGAATCGCGGTGATGACGAAAAAGCGTTTTTTGGCGAGTGCCTGTTCATCGGGGGTCATGACTGCATCCTCTGGCACAAAATATCATTGATAAGGCCGGGCAGGTCGGCAGGATCCTCGGCAATCGCCATCGCACCCGCCGCGCGCAGCGCATCGGCGTTGTGATAACCCCAGCCGACGCCAATCGCCGCCATTCCCGCACCGCGCGCGCAACCCATGTCAAAACTTGTATCGCCGATCATCACCCCATGCCCCGGTTCGACAAGACATTGGTCGAGCGCGGCGAGCGCCATCGCCGGGTCGGGCTTGCTGGGGTGCATGTCGGCGGTTTGCAGCGTCGCAAAATAATCGCCGATGCCATGTGCATCGAGCAGGCGGGTCAGCCCGCGCATCGATTTGCCCGTTGCGATACCCAGTTGCCAGCCCGCGCCGCGCAACTGGTCGAGCACATCCAAAATACCGTCGAACAAGGGTTCGGGCGCGCTGGCCGCCGCAGTGCGGTGCTGGAAATAGGCATCGCGATAGGCTTCGGCCAGCCGCGCGCGCACATCTTCACCCAGATTTGGGGTCAGCGCGCGCACCGCCGCCTGCACCGACAGGCCGATGTTCGCGCGTATCGCGCTGGCGGCGGGGGGCAATATGCCCAGCGCGCCAAATGCATCACGCATCGCCGCTGCAATCGCATATTCGCTGTCCACCAACGTGCCATCGCAGTCAAACAGCGCGAGCCGCAGCATCAACGGCCCCTTCCGCGCGGGGGTTGCCCACGGGTCGGTTTGCCGCGCGGTTTGGCGGGGCGACCCTTGGGCGAAGGCGCATCCCCACCGCGCCGCGTTCGTTCGCCGCGCCGTGCCTTGCGCACCGCCTTGGCATGGGCGCGCGCCTTGGTTCCCAGTGGGGCGGCGAGTGGTTCAGCGCGCGGCGCATCCGCCAGCATTGTGTCAAAGCCCAAAGATTCGATCGAATCGGCAAAATGCGGGGGGAGCGGCGCGGTCACGTCCAGCTTGCCGCCCTCCGCATGGTCGATACGCAGCCGCCGCGCGTGGAGGTGGAGCTTGCGCGAAATGCTGCCGGTCAGGAACGCGGTCTTGCCGCCATATTTGCCGTCGCCGACAATCGGGTGGCCGATCGCTGCCATATGGACGCGCAATTGGTGGGTGCGCCCGGTCAAGGGCATCAGCTCGACAAAGGCCGCGCTGTTGCCCGCGCGTTCAATCACCCGGTAACGGGTGCGCGCCGATTGGCCATTTTCGGCATCGACATGCATTTTTTCCCCGCCGCTGCCCGGCTGTTTGGAAATGGCGAGGTCAATCTCACCCTCATCAATATCGGGCACGCCGATGACGATGGCCCAATATATTTTGCGCGCGGTGCGCCCTGAAAAGCTGCGCGAAAATTTGGCTGCCGCGCCGGGCGAACGCGCAACCAACAAAACCCCCGACGTGTCCTTGTCGAGCCGATGGACGAGCTTTGGCCGCCCCTTTACCTCGTCAAAAAAGGCGTCGAGCAGCCGGTCCACATGCGCGGTGGTGCCGCTGCCACCCTGTGTCGCCAGCCCCGGCACTTTGTTGAGGATGATGGCATGTTCATCGCTGTGGATGACCATTGATTCGGCCAGCGCATTTTCCTCCGCGCTCAACGGGCGCGGCGCGCGGCGCGGGCGGGTTTCAGCCGTGGTGTCAATGTCCGCGGGAAAGCTGAGGCTCTGTCCCTTGGCAATCCGTGTGTCGGCACCCGCACGCGCACCGTCCAGCCGCACCAAGCCGGTGCGCAGCCAGCGGGCGAGGAGCGCATGGGGGATGCCCGGTTTATGCCGTTTGAACCAGCGGTCGAGCCGGATGCCATCATCATCCCGCGCGACATATTGGCTCAATCCGCCCTTGTCCCCACCCTTGTTCCCAGCGCCCGTCACGTTACCGCCCCCACGCGTGCCAGCCAGATGCCGATTGCCGCACCACCAATCGCACCGGCGAGTGATAGCAGGATATAGGTCGCGGCGATGCCAAAACGGCCCGAACCCAGCATGGATAATGTTTCCATCGAAAAAGCGGAAAAAGTGGTGAAGCCGCCGAGCAGCCCGACGCCCAGAAAATAGCGCCAGAACTCACCCGCGCCGCTCCTGTGCAGCCAGCCGAACAAAAATCCCATCGCCACCCCGCCCAATATATTGGCAAGCAAAGTTGACCATGGGAGCAGGCCGTGCGGCGCGGCGAGATTAAGCAGGTGGCGCAACCCCGCGCCCAGCGCGCCGCCAACCATTACGGGCAATAACATCTGCATGGCTTTGGCTCTATCGCCAAAGCGGGGGCGCTGCCAGCGATTTGAAACAAGGGTGCCTAGTTGAACAGATCGGGGAAGCGCGATTTGATATGGTCAAACACCGACGGGTGGAGCGGACTTGCCCATTGCAGGCCGAACTCACGGCTGGTCGTCCAGCGGATCGTTGCCGAAATGGGGGCAAGGCCGGGCAGTGTCAGCATGACATTGTCGCCGGGATAGACTTTTGCCAGCGTTTCGGCCCGTCCGCCGGTTTCCGAAAGGTCGCGGATCAACACCTTGAACGGCGTGCGTCCCGGTTTGCGTAAATCCGCCTCTATCGCGACATGCGCGCGTTCACCCCCGCGTCGTTCATGGTTCGAACGGTCATTATCATCCATGGGACTGTGTATCCGCTGATAATCCACAGCGCGACCCCTTAAATCTTTCCGACACTGATGTGGCGTGCATCGACTTAAGATTCCAAGAAACCATATGCTTAACGCAACTTTGCGTCAAGCATCGCGCCGATTCCGACAAATTTTTCCCGTGGCGCGCCCATGCGTGCAGCGGCGATTTCGGCGGCGTCGATCTTTTGCCAGTCACGAAAGGTGACGATGTTGATGTCGCGCGCGGCGATGATGTCGTCGAGCGCTTGGCGGCCACGCTTGCCGCTGGGGGCAAAGCCATCCCCCCCCGTATCGGCAATGATGCGTTCGGCGATCATCGCGCCGTCGGGTTTATTGGTGCCGATGGTGCCGGTTGGCCCGCGCCGCGCCCAGCCGACGCAATATAGGCCGGGCAATATCATGCCGTCGGCATTGGCAAAACGCCCGCGCCCATGTTCATAGGGGACACCGGGGATTGGCGGGGTCTGATACCCGATGCAGGTGACGACAAGGCCCGCTGGCACGGCATAATGTTCGCCGGTGCCGACCGATCGCAATTCTTCATCGAGCCTTGTGCGTTCGACAATCACCCGTTCGGCGCGTCCGTCCCCCTCCACCGCCACCGGGCGGCTGAAAAAATCAAATTCGATGGTGACCGGCTTTGCCACCGGATTGGCAGCAAATTCGCGCAAATGGGTGACCGATTTGCGCATCCCCGGTTCGAGCAGCGCGTCGGCGGCAATGTCGGGGAAATCCGCCGGGTCAACGCGCGGTGCGGCGCGTTCCAATTGGCCCAATTCGCCCAATTCCTTGGGCGTCATCGCAATCTGGTGCGGCCCGCGCCGCCCCAGCAGCGTAATCGAACGGATATGGCTATGGTCGAGCGCGTCGATTGCATGGGCGACAATGTCGCTGCCAGCAAATTCGGCGCGTGTTTTGGCAAGGATGCGCGCCACGTCGAGCGCGACATTGCCATTGCCCACCACCACCGCGCCGCCGCAATCGAGCGGGGGGTTGAGCGCGGCATAATCAGGGTGGCCATTATACCAGCCGACAAAGGCCGCGCTGCCGATAACGCCGGGCAGGTCGGCGCCTGCAATTTCCATCGCCCGGTCGTTGGGCGCGCCGGTGGCCAGCACCACCGCATCATATATCGCCATCAACTCGTCGATGGACACATCTATGCCGACCGACATATTGCCGACAAAACGGACATTTTCGGTCAGGTTCACCGCCTCATACCGGCGCGAAACGGCCTTGATGGATTGGTGGTCGGGCGCAACCCCGCTGCGGATCAGGCCAAAGGGTGCGGGCAGCCGGTCGATAATGTCGATCCGCACCGCATCACCCAAGGATTTTTGCAGGCTTTCCGCCGTATAATAGCCCGCAGGCCCCGACCCGATGATGGCGATATGGCGCATCCAATACCCCCTTGACCTATTGGCCTTACCCGGCCCCCTATTGCCGGGGGAGCGACGCTCCGCCGCCATCTCTAGCGCGGGGAAAAATAAGGGCAAGCGCCAGATGCAGCGTAACTTGACTCCGCCACGGGCGCTGGATAGAGCGCGCCGACATTCCCCGGTCCTCTAATGGTAAGAGAGCGGACTCTGACTCCGTCAATCGAGGTTCGAGTCCTCGCCGGGGATCCAAATTTCCCTTAAATCTATTTCGACTTCGCAGCCTTTTCCGTCTGCCGCCGAAACATGACCGCGAACCATTATCGGCGCGGGCGATGGGTAGCGGGATTGAGCAGAGTGTCAGCCAATGCTTGACGACGCATGTGTAAGCTGATACCAGACACTCATGATCCGCACTTACCGAAGCAAAGCCTTGCGAAGATTTGTTGAGCAGGGCGATGCTTCAAAATTCAGTGTGCCCAATATCGGTCGTATTGAGCGCATTGTGATTGCGCTCGATTCGGCAAGGCTGCCTGAGGATATGAACATCCCCGGTCTCCGATTCCACGGATTGAAGGGGAAGGACAAAGGCCGATACGCAGTCGATGCATCGGGAAATTGGCGGGTCACATTTGGCTGGGATGGCGAAGATGCTGTCGATGTTGATTTAGAGGATTATCACTGATGGTTGAAAAACGACGCTGGGCCATTCGCCCCATTCACCCTGGAGAGATGCTCCGTGAGGATGTGCTTCCCGCGCTTGGTCGTCCGAAGACCGAAATTGCCCGCCTCTTGGGCATTTCGCGGCAGACTCTGTATGATATACTCAATGAAAAGCAGCCTATAACCGCGCAAATGGCGCTTCGAATTGGTAAGCTGTGCGGCAATGGTGGCGATATCTGGATCAGCCTGCAAACACGGTATGACATGCAGATCGCGGAGGCCGAACTGGGCGACGCACTGGACAAAATACCCGTTCTGGAGGCGGCGTGAGTTTGGTGCATTTAGTAAACTGACACCGTAATTCCGACACCGTAATTCCAATCGATTGAATTAATTGCCGATCGTCGCTCTAGCAAAGCGGCGCGCCGTCGTGCATTGCGGGGTGGAGAGGGGTGTTCCATGCATTTTGAACTGGCCGAAGAACATCGCATGCTGGCCGAATTGGTGCAGCGCTTTGTTGCCGACCATTTAATGCCGCTTGAAACCGCCGTGCTGGCGCGTGAGGCGGCGGGCGAAAACCCCGAATTGACGGCGGGCGAACGCGCCGCGCTGGACGCTGTCAGCCGTGATATGGGGCTGTGGTCGCTCGACGCGCCTGCCGAACTTGGCGGGCATGACTTGCCGCACGTCGCGCTGGTCGCGGTCAATGAAGCATTGGGCGGGACGGTCGCCAAATATGTCCTGCCGCCCGACAGCCCCAATTTGCGGATGCTGGCGGCGAGCGTCAATGACGCGCAGCGCGACGCATATCTCGCCCCCTATGCGCGCGGGGAGACGGTGTCGGCAATCGGCATATCGGAACCGGGCGCGGGTGCCGACCCCAGCGGGATGACGACGCGCGCGGTGCGCGCCGATGATGGCAGCGATGACTGGATCATCAACGGGCGCAAAATATGGATTACCCGCGCCGATGAATGTGATTTCACCATTTTGATGGCGCGCACCGGCGGGGCAGGGCGCGGCGGCCTGTCCGCATTTTTGGTCGATCGGGCAACCCCCGGGTTCAACGTCTTGCGCGCGATACCGATGATCGGGGGTGAGACGACATATGAAGTCGCGCTCGACGATTGTCGGGTGGCGGGCTGGAAATTGCTGGGTGCCGAAGGGGGCGGCTTTGCGCCGATGCAATTGCGGCTGGGCACAAGGCGGATGGAAATTGCCGCCTGGTGCATCGGCGCGGCGCAGCGCGCGCTCAACATGATGGCCGAATATGCGCCCCAGCGCATGACCTTTGGCACAGCCTTGTCCGACCGGCAGGCGGTGCAATGGTGGGTGGCGGACGCGGCGATCGACATCCACGCCACCCGCCTGATGGCATATGATTGCGCGTGGAAACTGGACCAGGGGCGCGATGTGCGTAGCGAGATTTCGATGCTCAAAATCCGCGCAACCGAAATGGCGCAGCGCATCATCGACAATGCGATGCAATGTTTCGGCGCGATGGGCATGACGCGCGAACTGCCGCTCCACCTGCTCGCCCAACGGGTGCGCACGATGCGGATTTATGACGGGCCGAGTGAGGTGCACCGGATGGTGGTGGCGCGCAATTTAATGGCGACAAAGGGGTAGGTGAGGGCGATGCAACATAAGGTAAAATTGACCAAATCTGGCCATGTCGCCGAAATCTGCTTTGCCGCTCCGCCGCATAACCATGCGACGATTGGCATGCTGGCCGACATTGCCGCCGCACTGGCCGATTGCGACGCTGACATGGCGGTGCGCGCGGTGGTTTTGGCGAGTGCGGGGCGGGTTTTTTGCGGCGGGGCCGACCTTGCCACCCCCGGCGGCATGGGCAGCGATGGTGCCGACCCGATCCGCGAATTTTACGATGCCGCCATCCCCATTTTTGCGGCGAAAAAGCCGGTGGTTGCTGCGGTGCAAGGGGCGGCGGTTGGCGCGGGGCTGGGCCTCGCCGTTGCGGCCGATTTTCGCGTTGCCGCGCCCGAAGCGCGCTTTGCCGCCAATTTCACCCGGCTGGGTTTCCACCCCGGCTTTGCCCTGACGCTGACATTGCCGCGCCTGATTGGCATACAGCGCGCGCAACAGATGTTCCTGACATCGACACGATATAAGGCCGCCGACGTGCTCGATTGGGGCCTGATTGACCGATTGTCGGAAAGCGGCGGTGCGCTGGACGGCGCGCACGCGCTGGCGCAGGAAATTGCCGAAAATGCGCCGCTCGCCCTGCTTGCCACCCGCGCCACATTGCGCACCGGTCTGGTCGATGCGGTGCGCGAGCGGTTAAACCACGAACATGGCGAACAGGCCAAATTGCGCGCGACCGCCGATTATGCCGAGGGGGTGGCGAGCGTTTTTGAACGGCGCGGTGCCAATTTCATCGGGGCTTAGGGTCAAGACCCTAAATCGCCCGTTCAATCGTGTGGAGCACCAACCCGACCAGCCCACCGACCAGCGTGCCATTGATGCGGATATATTGCAGGTCATCGCCCACCACTTGTTCCAGTCGGTCGGTCAGCGTCGCGCTGTTCCATCCGCGCACCGTGTCCGAAATCAGCCGCACCGCGCTGTCGCCATAGGCATCGACCGCCCCCGCGATGGAGCGGCGCGCCAGCCGGTTGAGCGCGCGTTTGATGCGCACATCCTCTGCCAACATACCGCCCAATTGTTGCAGGCTTTCGCCCAATTTGCCGGCCAGCGCGGAATCAGGGTCGCGCGCCGCCGATAATAATGCCCCGCGCGCCTGTTCCCACAATCCGTCGATCCATGCGCGGATGGCGGCATTGTCCAAAATTTCGTCGCGGATTTTATCGACCTGCTGGCGCATTTTTTTCCTATTTTGCAAATCGCGCGCCAGTTCGGCCAGCCCCTCCTCCACCCGCTGGCGCAGGGGGTGCGCGGGGTCTCCAGCCATGTCGTGGAGCAATTTGTGCAGGCCGTTGATAATCGCATTGGCGATATTTTCATCCAGCCCCGTCAGCCGCAACAGGCTGTTGGCGCGTTCATGCACCATATCGCGGATCAGATGGTCATTTTTGCCCAATGTCTTGTCGGCCCATTGGGCGAAGCCGTCGATCAGCGGCTGGTGCCGCCCCTCTGCCATTGCTGCGTCCAGACTTTGGCCGAGCAGGGGGGCAAGGTTTAACTGGCGCAGCCTGTCGGCAATCCCCGATTTGACGATGCCGCCCAGCCGTTCCTCATCCAGCGCGCCGACCATATCGGCAATCAGGCGCGATGCCCCGGCCTTTAACCGGCCCTCGCTCCCCTCCGGCTCGGCCAGAAAACGACCAACTGCCCCCGCAACGTCGATGTGGCGCAGGCGCAGTGCAATCAGCCGGGGGATCAGGAAGTTCTTGCGAATGAACCGCGCCAGCGTGTCGGCAATGCGGTCGCGGTTTTCGGGGATGATCGCGGTATGGGGGATGGGCAGCCCCATCGGGTGTCGAAAGAGCGCGGTTACCGCGAACCAGTCGGCCAAACCGCCGACCAGCCCCGCCTCTGCAAAGGCGCGTGCAAAGCCGATGGCGGGGTGGAAGTCGGCAAAACGCGTTGTCCCGATGAACAATGCGGCCATGACGACCAGCAGCCCGCTCGCCACCCAGCGGATGTTCCAGCCGTGGGTGGCGATGGCAACGCCATATCGGTCAAGCTGCACCGCTGGCTGGGTCAATGGGGGCTGGGTCACCGGCGGCGCACCCCCAGCGACCATGCCTTATTCCGCGGGTTGCGGGATTTGCCCCTTATCCTCATCCCCCGGCTTATAGGTGAGGAACCAGCGACGCAGCAATGGGCCAAAGCGGGTTTCCGCACCAACCGCGAGGCTGAAGGCAGCCGGCACAATAAGCAGCGTAAGGACGGTCGAAACGATCAGCCCGCCGATCACCGTCACCCCCATTGGCTGGCGCCATGCGCCATCGCCGGTCAGCGCCAAGGATGTTGGCACCATCCCCGCGACCATCGCCACTGTGGTCATCACAATCGGCTGCGCGCGTTTGCGCCCGGCGTCCAAAATCGCCTCAAACTTGTCGATACCCTTGTTCATTTCTTCGAGCGCGAAATCGACCACCAAAATCGAGTTTTTGGCGACGATGCCGAGCAGCATCAAAATACCGATAAAGACGGGCATGGACAAAGGCATACGGCATATATGGAGCGCCAGCGCCGCACCGCCGACCTCGCCCTGCAGGGCAGCGCGCTGTCCGTGCGCGACGTCTTCAACCGCGCCCAGGGCGAGGCGGCCGTGGCCGCCCTGCGTGCCGAACTCGACCGCGTGCTGGCCGCGCACAAGCCCGATGCGGTAATGCATTTGGCAGCGGAAAGCCATGTCGACCGCTCGATTGACGGGGCAGCGGCGTTTATCGAAACCAATATTGTCGGCACCTACACGCTTTTGGAAGCGGCGCGCGCTTATTGGCAGCAGATGCCGTCTGAAAAGCGCGATGCATTCCGCTTTCATC
>CALFXW010000103.1 GCA_937957805.1 uncultured Sphingopyxis sp. | reverse complement strand
CGAGTTGCTCGAACTCGCCTTGCACAACGCAGGCCGCAGCGTGTGGGCCCAGGCGATCGTGGTCGGCTTCATCGTCTGGCTGGGCTGGCGCGCCAACGAGCTGGACGAAGCCATCATCGCCGGCGCGATCGGCTACCTCAAGAAGGCGGCCAAGCTGGCGTCGCGCAGCGCCCGCATCAACACGCTGCTCGGCGAGGCCTACCTCAACAGCGGCAACGTCACCGCCGCCGAGGCCGCCGCGCGCGAGATGTTGTGGTTCCTGACCGGCAACACCAACATCCGTCCGCTCGTCGAGCAGGGCGTGCATATCTGGACCGATTGGCCGCTGGACAAATACCGAAAGGCGACAGGCGAGGTCATCAGCCGTGACGATTTCGAGGCGCGGATCATCGCCGACGAGGCGTTCGCGCTTCAGTGGGGCGATCTCGGGCCGGTCTATGGCGCTCAGTGGGTCAACTGGCCCCGCTACGAGCCCGCAGGCCCGGCGGGAGCTGGGGGCGAGGGGCTATACCGCCGTGCGCGCCAGGGCCACAACCAGATCGCCGCGCTGGTGGAGGGCATCCGCACTAACCCCGGCTCGCGCCGCCTGCTGTTCACCGGCTGGAATGTCGACGAGGTGGACAGCATGGCGCTGCCGCCCTGTCACATGACCTATCAATTTCATGTCGATAGTGTGGGCGGGTTAAGCTGCCTTTTGTTCCAGCGCAGCTGCGATGTGGCGCTGGGGCTGCCGTTCAACCTGTTTGCAGCGGCGCTGCTCACCAATATGCTGGCGCAGCAAAGCGGTTTGCAGGCGAGGAAATTGGTCTGGAATGGCGGCGATGTCCATTTATATCAGAACCACGCGGCGCTGGTGGACGAACAACTGGCGCGGGTGCCCGGAGGAGACCCCCGGTTACGATTGCGGCAGGCGACCTCCATTTCAGACTATGCATTTGAGGATATTTCGGTCGAAAATTATGCACCGCAATCGCATATCGCGGCGCCCGTTGCGGTTTGACGGATTGCCAAGTGCGTTGAAATATAATAACAGGATGATGAAATAATATTTGACGGTTTGCCAATTTTGTCCAGCGTGGCGGAGAGCAAGAAGATGGTGGATTTGCCCGATCAAGGCCGCAATAATTTGCCGCCGTTGCGCTTGCACGTGCCCGAGCCGCGCTTTCGGCCCGGCGATACCGCAGATTTTTCCAATGTCGATATCGATACGGTGGGTCGCCTGCCGCGCCCGGATGTACATGTCGCGCCGGCCCAGATTCATGACCATGCCTATGGCCTTGTCCGCGTGCTCGATCTGGATGGGCAGGCGAGTGGCGGGTGGAACCCCAATTTGTCGCGCGACCGGCTGCATGCGATGCTGCGCTATATGATGCTGGTGCGCGCGTTTGATGATCGGATGTTTCGCGCGCAGCGGCAGGGCAAGACCAGTTTTTACATGAAATCCACGGGGGAGGAGGCGGTGTCGATCGCCGCCACCATGGCGCTGGGGCGCGATGATATGTGCTTTCCCAGCTATCGCCAGCAGGGGATTTTGATCGCGCGCGATTACCCGTTGATCGACATGATGAACCAGATTTATTCCAACCGCGCCGACCCATTAAAGGGGCGGCAATTGCCGATCATGTATTCGGCAAAGGATCATGGGTTTTTCTCCATTTCGGGCAATTTGGCGACGCAATATCCCCAAGCCGTCGGCTGGGCGATGGCATCTGCATCCAAGGGGGATAACCGCATTTCCGCCGTTTGGTGCGGCGAAGGTTCGACTGCAGAGGGGGATTTTCACAGCGCGCTGACTTTTGCAGCGGTTTACAATGCCCCGGTCATTTTCAATGTCGTCAACAACCAATGGGCGATTTCGAGCTTTTCGGGCTTTGCGGGCGGCGAACGCACCACCTTTGCCGCGCGGGCAATTGGTTACGGCGTGGCGGGACTGCGGGTCGATGGCAATGACGCGCTGGCGGTATATGCTGCGACCCAATGGGCGGCGGATCGTGCGCGGACAAATGGCGGGCCGACGTTGATCGAACATTTCACCTATCGCGCCGAAGGGCACAGCACGTCGGATGATCCGAGCGGTTATCGCGCGCGGGAGGAATATGCCGCTTGGCCACTTGGTGACCCGGTTGATCGGCTGCATGGACATTTGAAGCTGCTGGGCGATTGGGATGATGCGGCGCGGGATGCGTTGCGCGCGCAGCTGGAAACGCTTGTGAAGGATACGCAAAAGGCTGCTGAAAAGAACGGCATTCTGGGCCATGGCATGCACCAGCCGTTCAATTCGATGTTCGAAGATGTGTTTGAGAATATGCCCCATCATCTGGCTGAACAGCGCGACCAGATGATAGCCGAACAGCGCCGAAAATTCGGCCCGGATTGGGAGCCAAATTGATGGAAACGGCAACCAGGACGATGAATATGATCGAAGCGATCAACGATGCGCTGTCGACCATGCTCGAACGCGATCCGGATGTCGTCGTAATGGGCGAAGACGTCGGCTTTTTCGGTGGCGTTTTCCGGGCAACGGCTGGCTTGCAGAAAAAATATGGCAAGACGCGCGTTTTTGACACGCCGATCACCGAATGCGGCATCATCGGTGTGGCGGTGGGCATGGGGGCATATGGCCTTCGTCCGGTGCCCGAAATCCAGTTCGCCGATTATATCTACCCCGCGCTCGACCAGTTGGTGAGCGAGGCGGCACGGCTGCGTTATCGTTCGGCGGGGGATTTCATCGCGCCGATGACGGTGCGATCCCCCTTTGGCGGTGGGATTTTTGGCGGGCAAACACACAGCCAATCACCCGAGGCGATGTTTACCCATGTTTCGGGGATGAAGACGGTCATTCCGTCAAACCCATATGATGCCAAGGGACTGTTGATCGCTGCGATTGAAGATAATGATCCGGTGCTGTTTTTCGAACCCAAGCGCATCTATAATGGGCCATTTTCAGGCTATTATGACCGCCCGGTCGAACCATGGTCCAAACATGCGGCCAGCGCGGTGCCGGAGGGTTATTACCGCATCGAATTGGGCAAAGCCAATGTCGTGCGCGAAGGGGAAGCGCTAACCATCCTTGCCTATGGCACGATGGTGCATGTCGCCAAGACGGTGGTTGCCGATTGCGGGGTGGATGCCGAAATCATCGATTTGCGCACGCTTGTTCCGCTCGACCTCGATACGATTGAGGCATCGGTCAAGAAAACCGGGCGCTGCATGATAATTCATGAGGCGACGCGGACATCGGGCTTTGGTGCGGAATTGTCAGCACAGGTGCAGGAACGCTGCTTCTACCATCTCGAAGCGCCGATTGCCCGGGTAAC
>CALFXW010000102.1 GCA_937957805.1 uncultured Sphingopyxis sp. | reverse complement strand
AAAAATCCCCCCCGTCATTCCGGCGAAGGCCGGAATCCAAAAAAAGTGAAACATCCACCCAAGTATGAAAACACCCTCCCCCTAACCCGCTCCCGTAAACGGGAGGGGGGACAGAATCTATGTGCCCTCCGCGCCTCTCCGCCTCTGCGTGAAACCTGGATCAAGCACCACCCCCACCGGCAGGATTTGCGACCACTCCGCCATAATCCTGCCCCATTATGCGTTAGAGCGAAGCGACTTTATTGCATCGGCGGCCCAGCCAAGGCAAAAGGCCGGTTGGCGGGGCGAATTTCAGGGATTTCCCAATGTATCAGACCGAATTGGCGGCCAGCGGCAAAAAGCTCTTCTTTGTGCGCGGCACCTATATTTACATCATCATCGCGCTGTCGGCGCTGATTGCATGGGTCAGCCGCGACATCGGCCCCTTTGCCAGCAATAGCGCCGATTGCATCTGGTTCTGGGCATCTTTGGGCGTTGCAAGCGCGGGCGCGACTGTGCGCATTTTCACCAGCGGCTGGGCGGCGCTGGGCACATCGGGACGCGCAAAGGTCGCTGCCGAAGCATCCGAACTCAACACCACCGGCCCCTATAGTCTGGTGCGCAACCCGCTCTATGTCGGGCGGATTTTGAACTTCACCGGCATCGCCATGCTGTCGGGCAGTTGGGTTTTCGGGGCGATCATCTACCTCCTCGCCGTGCTCGTCTACGAACGCATCTCCATTTATGAGGAGGAGTTTTTGCGCGAAAAATTCGGCGCAGCGCATGGCGAATGGGCCAAAAACGTCCCCGCATTACTGCCGCGCCTGACCGGCTGGGTGCCCCCCAAATATCCATTTTGGTGGAAACGGATGATCTGGCGCGAACAGAATAAGCTCTTCCTGCTGGCAACCGCCGTTTTCCTGACATGGTTCGCGCGGCTGGGCTTTGATGTTGCGGCAATCCCCGCGCAATGCTGGCCGTTAGTCTATGCCTATGGCGGGTTGGTCGTCATCCGTTTTGCGATTGGCGGGCTTAAAATGATCGGCTTTTTTAAAGAATTGAGCTGATGGCGGCTGGCGAAACGCTCGCCCCGCTGATCGCTGTTGTCGGCTGCGACGGGTCGGGAAAATCGACGCTGAGCGCCGACATATTGGCGCATATTCGTGCAACACGCGCAGCCAAAAGCGGCTATTTGGGACTTGGTTCGGGCGAACAAGGGCGCGCGATCGGCCGCTGGCCAATCATCGGCGCGCGACTACAAGCCTTTCTGGAGGGGCAGGCGGCGCGCCTGCGCGATGCGGATGGCACCATCCCCTCCACCCTCGCCGCGCGTTATGCGCTGCGCCGGTCGCTGAAAAGGCGCGCCAAATTTGAAAATCTGCTCGCCGCGCGGCGGGCGGGCATTTGCGTCGTGACCGACCGTTATCCGCAGACAGAGGTGGCGGGACTGCACGATGGGCCGATTTTGGCGGCGCGCGCCACCAATGCAGCGCAAGCCGCACTAAAGGCGCGCGAACATGCGCTCTATGCCGAAATGGCATCCTATCTGCCGACTTTGGTCATCCGCCTCACCATCGATGTGGCGAGCGTGATGGCGCGCAAGCCCGACCATGACGAAGCGCTCATCCGCCGCAAGGTTGCAACCGTCCCGCTGCTGCACTTTGGCGGCGCGCCGATGGTGACAATCGACGCGACGATGGATTATTCGGCCGAACGCGCGCTGGCGTTCGCGGCGGTCGATGCGGCATTGGCTGCCGGCTGAGCGGTTACCCGCCGCGCAAAGGCGACGCTGTCGCGCAACACCGGTGCCATTGCGCGAAAGGGCAGCGAAAATGCCATCGCCGTGTCGCGGTGCGCAACATGCGGATATTCCACCAGCCGCGCGCTGCCCCCCGCCGATGCCACCGCTGCCAGCAAGCGGCGGCTGTTGCGCGGGCGCACCGTCACATCGGCATCGCCGGTGAGGAGGAGGATGGGGGGCGCATCCCCCCGCGCGAAATTGATCGGTTGGGTATCGGCTAGATTGGGCGCATCGCCCATCGCCACATCGGCCATGCCGCCCGGTTCGAAGGGCAGAAAATCATAGGGGCCGGAAATGCCGACAACGCCTTTTACCGGCCCGCCGCGCAGCCCATATGCGCCCGACCAGCGCTGATCCAATATCGTCAGCATTGCCATATGCGCGCCCGCGCTCTGCCCCATCAGCACCAGCCGGTCCGCATCACCGCCATATCCCGCAATCGACCCATGCACCCAGCGCAGCGCATCGCGCGTATCGGCGATGAAGGCGGGAAACCGATGTGCCGGTGCATGGCGGTAATTGACCACCGCGACCACGAAACCCTCTGCCGACAGCGCACGCCCGACAAAGCCATATTGCTGGCGGGTTCCGCTCGCCCAGCCGCCACCATTATACCAGATGATGACCGGCAATCGGGCATCGCGCGCTGTCTTGCCTGGCGCATAAATGTCGATGGCCTGCGCGAGGTCTGTGCCATAGGCCCGCCCCGCCGCCACCAGATGCCCGCTCTGCCCCGGCCACAGCCGGTCGGCGAGGTTGAGCGCGCTCAGCCCATCCCAGCGCAGCGAAAATCCCAGCCCGATGATCGCGGCAATCAACAGGCCGATGCCGATCAAAATATAGCGTAGCAAGCCGCACTCCCCCCGCGATTATTGCTGCCCTGCGTTGACAGTTGCACCCATATTGGCGCAACCGGCTATACGCCCCGGCGCGCCCAGAGGATGCATAATTGACCCTGATATTTCATGCCAGCGATTTGCATTTCGGGGCGGAGGATCGCGCGGCGCTCGACTGGTTTGCCGCGCGGGTGGCCGCCGAACGGCCCGATGCCATCATCATCACCGGCGATTTGACGATGCGCGCGCGCCACCGCGAATTTCATGCCGCACGCCAATGGATGGCGTCGCTCGGCACCCCCATCCATGTCGAGATGGGCAATCATGACATGCCCTATTTCAACCCGGTCGAACGCATCTGGCGCCCCTACCAACGTTATCAACGCATGGCCGCATCGCTCGACGCGCCGTTGATGGTCGATGGGGTGGCGGTGGTGCCGCTGCGCACCACCAGTCGCGCGCAATGGCGGCTCAACTGGTCAAAGGGGGTGGTCAGGCCACGCGCGCTCGACGGGGCGATTGCCGGGCTGGCCACGGCACA
>CALFXW010000101.1 GCA_937957805.1 uncultured Sphingopyxis sp. | reverse complement strand
GTTGCCTGTCACTGCGGTGTTGTTTCCACCGGTCAGCGTTTGCACATTGCGCGGGTCGAGATAGGTTACTTTGCCAACCAGGTCAGGCCGACGCGAACCTGTCGCGGTCGTGATGCTCGGCGAGAGCCAAGCGCCCGATTGCGCCTGGATGATCCCTGACAGTTGCCAGCCGCCCAGCACTTTTCCGACCAGTCCCTTCTGCGTGCGGAAGAAGGGAATGTTGTAAACGTAGCTCGCGGTCAGAATGTGATTGCGGTCGAAGCTTGCGTGTGACCGTTCCGCCGCGTAGTTGGTCAGGTCTTCAACTCCGTCGTCCTGTCCCGAAGCGTCAGTCAGCACCTTCGACCAGGTATAAGCCAGGCTGAAAGTCAGGTCTTTGGAGTAACGCCGCGTCAAGCCCACTTGCAGGCTGTGGTAGTTCGATGCCGCGCTGCTTTCATACAAACGAATGTTGGTGAAGCCCTGATAGCGGCGCAGCGCGTTGATGTTGGTCGAAGAGTTCTTCGACTGCACGGCGGGCGTCACCTGGTTAATGTCCGGGCGGCGCAGCAGGTGGCGGCCCTGCGTCGAAACATAGTTCACATCGAGCAGCGCGCTGAAGGGCAATTTTTTCTGCAGGCCCAGGTTCCAGTTGTAGGTCGTCGGGAAGACGGCGTTCGGATCAATGCTCGTCACCGCGACGGGGAACGAGGCCTGGCGTCCGTTGGTCAGGTTGTCAACACTGCCGTTGAAGATGGTGATGACGTTCTGGAAGGGCGGATTGCCGCCGGCGGTGACGGCGATCAGCGACAAGCGGTCGTAATAAACCGCGCCGCCGCCGCGCACCACGAAATTGCCTTTGCTGAATGGATCCCACGAAAAGCCGAAGCGCGGCGAGAATTTATTCTGGCTGTCCATTAAGCTGCGCGGCAGCCCTTTGAACAGATTGTTTCCAGCCGGATTGAGCGGCAGCCGGTGCGATTCGGTGAACTTGTCGCCGCCAACCACGACACCGTTGAACGGCACGCCGACATTCGGCGTCAATTCGCCTGCCGTGCTGCCGGTCGGCACGACCGTTTGCATTTTGCTGAAATCGAAAACGCTCGGAACGAAGGTCGCCAGCGTGTTGCCGGTTTCGAAGGGCGCGCCCAGATGCGTGTAGCGCACGCCGATGTCTAGCGTCAGATTCGGTCGCGCCTTCCAGGTGTCGGCGACATAAGCCTCGATCTGGTTGTAGCGCGTGTAGCTGAACTTGTCGTTGTCGCCTTCGCGGTATTGCCGGTAATTGCCGAGCAGCGCATCGAGCAGGGCGTTGCCCGTCGTGTTGGTGTTGCCGCTGGTGCTGAAGCTCAGGTCGCCTACCAGCGTGCCGCCGACGCGCTCGTTCTTGCGATTGTGCAGAAAGATGCCGCCGGTCTTTAGATTGTGTTTGCCGATCAGGTGGCTAAAGTTGTCGCGGATAGAGCCGTCCCACAACGGCGAATGCGAATTGCCGCGCGCGCCGCTGATCGTGGAGACCGCGAACGGGATCGCCAATTCCTATCCATTGGGCAATGTCGATATCGTTGTTGGAGAAGTTCGCGTTAAGGGCGTTGCAATTGAAGCTGGAGAAAATTTGGGCGAGATGAACCTGCTGGGTATGAATTTCCTCGACAAATTGCGGCGTTGGCGGGTTGAGGGGGATCGGATGATACTGACTCCCTGAATGTGATTTAATTACATAATATATATTATCAGACTTAACTTGGGGTATGAATATGGGCAATCACAAGCCCCCTGTCAGCCAGCTATGCCCGCCACAACCGCCGTTTAATTTTGCGGACTTGGCGCACATAATGCGCGATTTGCGCGACCATGAGCATGGTTGCGAATGGGATCGCGAGCAGGATTTCGCCAGCATCGCACCCTATACGATCGAAGAAGCCTATGAAGTCGCCGACGCCATTGCCCGCAACGATATGGCGGCGCTACGCGATGAATTGGGCGATTTGCTGCTTCAGACCGTCTATCATGCGCAAATGGCGACCGAAGCAGGCAGCTTTACGCTGGATGAGGTTGTCACCAGCATTTGTGAAAAGATGATCCGCCGTCACCCGCATGTCTATGGCGACGCAGGCCCGCGCGATGGGGTCGAACAAGTGCGCGCATGGGAAGCTCAAAAAGCTGCTGAGCGTGCGGCTAGCGGACAAGCGGGAGCATTGGCGGGGGTAGCGATTGGCCTGCCAGCGCTGCTGCGCGCGGAAAAATTGCAAAAACGTGCCGCGCGCGTCGGATTTGATTGGCCTGATGCCAGCGGCCCGCGCGCCAAAATAGATGAGGAATTGGCAGAGGTCGCAGCCGCTGATGATGCGTGCAAGGCCGATGAAATTGGTGACCTGCTATTTTCGGTTGTCAATTGGGCACGGCATTTGGGCATTGATGCGGAGGCAGCGTTGCGCGGCGCAAACGACCGCTTTGTCGCGCGCTTTGACCATATGGAGAATTCCGCCGCTGGCGCGCTTAGCGCTTATCCGTCCGACGAGCTGGAGGCGCTTTGGGTCGCGGCCAAGGCCGCTCAGTCGCGCGCGGATAGTTGATGGAGCCGCGCAGCAAGCTGGCCATGCCGCCGTGCAGACAAGCGGACCGTCAGAAATATTTTTCCCGCATCATCATATGTTTCGGACAGGATCGCACCATTTTTGTGCAACCACGCACGGGTCGCGCCATCACCTGCATCGAGCACCAGACTGCGTTCAACATCATCGCCGCCCAATAAATGGGCAACTGCCGCTTGCAGCTGCTCCACCCCCTTCCCCGTGGTGGCAGACAGCGGTATGGCACCATCGCGCGCGGCTGCCGCAATGACCTCGGCACGCGCATCGGACGGCAACAAGTCTATCTTGTTATAAACTTCGATAATGGGCACCTCCGAAGTGTCACCATTGGCATCACAAACACCCAAATCGGCCAACACTTTCCATACATCGGCGCGCTGGGCCTGTGTTTCATGGTGCGATATATCGCGGATGTGGAGCAATAGATCGGCTGACGCGACCTCCTCCAACGTCGCGCGAAATGCGGCAACCAATTCGGTCGGCAGGTCGGATACAAAACCCACCGTGTCGGACAATATGGTTTTGCCGATTCCCGGCAGCGCAATCTGGCGCATGGTCGGGTCGAGTGTAGCGAACAGCAGATCCTCGGCCATGACCGATGATGATGACAATATGTTGAAAAGTGTCGATTTTCCAGCATTGGTATAGCCGACCAGCGCCACAACCGGCCACGGCGCCTTTTGCCGCCGCGCCCGGTGCAGCGCGCGGGTGCGTTTGACCCCATCCAACCGCTTGCGGATAGCGGCCATGCGGTCGCCAATCATGCGGCGATCCGCCTCTATCTGCGTTTCGCCGGGGCCGCCCAAAAAGCCGAAACCACCGCGCTGGCGCTCCAAATGAGTCCAACTTCGCACCAAACGTCCTTGCTGATAGGCCAAGTGCGCCAGTTCAACCTGCATCCGCCCCTCTGCCGTCGCCGCCCTTTCACCGAAAATTTCGAGGATTAGAGCGGTGCGGTCGATCACCTTTGTGCCAAAAGCACGCTCCAGATTGCGTTGTTGCACCGGCGTCAACGCCGCATCTACGACCACCAATTCGATATCTTCGCTGACGCAAACTTCCGATATGGTGGCAACCTGCCCCACCCCCAAAAGGGTTGCTGGGTGCGGCGCCCTCAAGGTAAAATATATTGTTTCCAGATGGTTGAGACCGATGGCTGCTATCAATCCAGTGGCTTCGGCCGCGCGCCCCTTTGCATCACGCGTCAAACCATTGCGACGCGCCGTAGGCAGGATCAAAAGACTTTTGGCGCCGCGCGCCAGTTCAACCCGGTCTGCTGCAAAGCTCAAGCTTCCAGCGCCTCCCCTTCTTCATTCACCGCATGCAGAGCAACCGGGCCATTGGGTTGGACAGTCGAAATGGCGTGCTTATAGACCAATTGTACTGACCGATCGCGCTCCAGCATGACGCAGAACAGGTCAAAGGCGCAGATTTCGCCTTGTAACATCACGCCGTTCACCAGAAACATCGTAACGGACTGACCGGATTTACGCACAGCGGACAGGAAGATTTCCTGCAACAGCTTTGATTTCGCGGCATTATCATCAAAACCCTCGACAATCGGCGCGGCGTTGAAACCGGGAGCTGGCATGACTGTTGAAATGGCATGCTTATAGACCAATTGCGACTGGCCATCACGGCGTAACAGCACCGAAAAATTGTCAAACCAGGTTATAATACCCTGTAATTTCACACCTTTGACCAAAAACATGGTCACCGGCGTTTTGGATTTGCGTAAGTGGTTGAGGAAGATGTCCTGTAGGTTATTAGCTGCCTTGCTCATTGGCTTATCCTTTATTGGTTCTGCGCCGCGCCACAGAACAATCACCCCGCGCTTGTCGCGCCTTTTTGCGGTTTATCGATCTTATAGCATGTCGATGAAGTTGTGAAAATATCGCCCGTGTCTAGCCTTAGTCCCCGTCCCTATCCTCTGTCAGGCCGAGCAATTTCAGTTTCCGGTGCAGCGCCGAGCGCTCCATCCCGACAAAATTAGCCGTACGGGAGACATTACCGGCAAAGCGGCGGATTTGGACGCGCAGATATTCCCGTTCAAAGGCTTCGCGCGCCTCACGCAACGACGCGCCCATCAACATTGCGGTGCTTGCCGGACTTTCCTGATCGGCATTGAGGACTTCAGCGGGGATCATATCAATCTCTATCCGTGCCAGCCGCGCCTGCGGAGCCAATATCATCACCCGCTCGAGCACGTTGCGCAACTGGCGCACATTGCCGGGCCAATTACATGCTTGCAGCGCGGCCAGTGCGTCGCCTGAAATCTCTGGGATATTGACGCGGCGTTCATTGGCCAACCCGTCCAGGAAATGGCGGGCAAGCAGGCTGATGTCAGCCCGCCGTTCGGCAAGCGGCGGCAGAAAAATCGGCACGACATTCAGACGGTAGAATAAATCCTCCCGAAAGCGCCGTTCGGCCATTTCCATTTCCAGATTGCGCGACGTCGCAGAAACAAAGCGCACATCAACCCGTACTGGCCGCACACCACCAACGCGCGTAAAGCTTTGTTCGGTCAGCACGCGCAAAATTTTGCCCTGCGTCGGCAGCGGCATGTCAGCGATTTCATCCAAAAATATGGTGCCGCCATGTGCGCGTTCGAGAAGGCCGGGCGTGACGCGTCCATCCGCATTTTCACTGCCGAACAACTCCGCCTCCACTGTGTCCGGGTCCATCGTCGCGGAAGCAACAACCACAAAGGGCGCGCCAGCGCGCGCGCTCCATTGGTGCAGCAGACGGGCAGCAACCTCCTTACCCACGCCCGGTGGGCCGGAAATCAGCACCCTACTGCCCGTCGCGGCGACACGTTTCAGCGTGGCACGGACATTGTTGATAGCAGGACTAACCCCATGAAGTTCATCACTCTGCCCTAAAGCGGCGCGTAACTGCCTGTTTTCTTGGCGCAAGCGCTCCGTTTCTGTCGCACGTTCGACAAGATGCAGCAGGCGGCTCGCCTCAAAGGGTTTTTCGATAAAATCGACCGCGCCGCGCCGGATGGCGGCGACTGCGGTATCGAGATTGCCATGTCCGGAAAACACCAGCACGGGTATTGTGACGTCATGGCGTTTAATTTCTTCGAGCAAATCCAGCCCATCGAGCCGTGATCCTTCAAGCCACACGTCGAGCAACACCAGCGACGGTCGCCGCTCAGCCAAGGCTGCAAGCGCCTGATCCGCATTGGCTGCGGTGCGGGTTTCATACCCTTCGTCCTGCATCACCCCGGCGACCAGTTCGCGAATGTCCTGTTCGTCATCGACGATAAGAATATCGAGCGCCATCATCCATCCTCTGCATCTTTGCTGTCTGCGGTCGCGCTGGGCGGCCCATTGGCAGGCAGTATCAGCGTCACCACCGTGCCGCCGCCCTGGTTGAAGGGCCCGCTCGGCTGGGAGGTCTTCCGTTTTGGGTTCCCGCTGGCGCTGGGGATGGCGCTGCAGTGGCTGCGGGCCGGCCGCTGCGACGTCGTCCTGTGCGGCGGCACCGACGCCATCTCTGAGTTCGTCCTGTCGGGCTTTCACTCGCTGCGCGCCCAGTCCAAGGGGCCGTGCCAGCCGTTCGATCGCGCCCGCAGCGGCCTGAACCTCGGCGAGGGTGCGGCGTTCCTGGTCCTTGAGTCCGAGGAGCACGCGAGCCGCCGCGGCCAGCGGATCCGCGCCTACCTGAGCGGCTACGGTCTTTCCTGCGACGCCAATCACATGACGGGTCCGGATCGTCAGGGCCGCGGCGCTGCGCGGGCAATGAGCGCGGCACTGGCCGACGCGGGGCTCGGCGCCGAAGCGGTGGATTTCGTGTCCGCGCACGGGGGTGCGATCCCGGCACAGGCCATGTCGTCAGCTGGGCAATTCACTCATCCTCTCGTGGTGCGGGCCAAGCTGGAAATTGCCGCGGCCTGCCACGCCCACGGCAAGGTCCCGTCCCATTGCGTGGTGACTGAGTTGACCGATTCCGAAGCCTTGCGGGCGGCCGCCACCCGCGCCGCCCAGGAACTGGGCTACACCCGCATGTGGAGCATTCATCCGGGGCAGATCCGCCCCATTCTGGATGCCTTTGCACCGCAGGAGCGCGAGATCGAGCGAGCCAGCGCCATCATTGAAACGGCGGCCTTGGCTGATTGGGCGCCAATTCGACACGACAATCAGCTGCACGACCGGGCCAGTTACCGCTACTACTGGCAGGTGATCGAGCGTGCCCACCAGACCGGTCGGCCATTGCCCGATACCATCCAGTCCTATTTTCTACACTGACCGACCCATCCATGAACGGAGTTCCCATGAAGCGTCTGCTTGCCTTGTCTCTGATCCTCTTGTCGCCGGCACTGGTGCTAGCGCAGACTGCGGGCGAAACTGCCAAAAAGCCGGCTACGAAGACTGCAGCGAAAGCGCCCGCCAAAAAGACGGAAACCAGCAGCCGCACCCAGCTCAAGAGCGCTGCCAACCAGGTAGCCACCGGCATCATCGCCGCCGAGGCTGCACTGTCCCCCGAAGAGTTGGCCATTGCAGAGCGTGTGCACGTCGGGCGCATCGCCTGCGAACTGGGCGCCTTCGTCAACATCACGGCCGATAAGGCCAATCCAGGCCACTTTCAGGTCG
>CALFXW010000100.1 GCA_937957805.1 uncultured Sphingopyxis sp. | reverse complement strand
CCACCGACAGGCCGACCAGCACCATCAACACGCCCGATAATATCGCGCCGATATTGGGGATGAAAACCAACAAGCCGGTGATAAGGCCGAGCAGCGCTGCGAGCGGAATATCATAAGCGGCGAGCAGCAGCCATGTCGCCACCCCCTCCACCAACATGCCGAGCAAGCGCCCCGCCATCAACCGGCGCATCGTCGCGCCGACGCTGCGCGACACATCGTAAAAATGCGCGCGCTCCCCAATGGGGAGGAGCCACGCAAAGCCGCGTTCATAAAGGCGCGGTTCCATCGCGAAAAACAGGCCGAGCACAAATATCATCACCAAATTGGTGATACCGCCCAACAGGATGCCGACCGCCGCCGTCACCCGCCCGACTGACCCTGCGACATAGGATAGGGCCTGCTGCGGGTCGATGTTCAGCTCGTCAAAACCGTGCGCGCGGCCCCATGCCAACATTGCGTTACCTTGGTCGAGCAGCAATCGCTGCAATTCGGCGGCCTGCGCGGCAATCTGGCTGCCGGTAAAGCCCACCATCCAGACCGCAAAAGCCACCATCGACAAGAGGATGATGGCCAGCCGCCAGCCGCGCCCGATGGGTAATATCCGCCCCAACAGGCGGGTGCCGCCGTCCAATATCGCGGCAAAAACCATCCCCGCGACGATCAGCAATATCGGCTGCACCAACAGCGCGAGGAGGAGGATGCCCCCCGCCATGCCGAGCCAGATGGCGGCGCGCTGAATCTCCCGCCGGACGGCGGGATCGCGCATTTCATTGGGGCCGGGCGTTTCGCTCAAAATCCTGTCCCCTTGGTGGTGGCGCTTAACGATTGGCCGGTGTCATATGCGTGGGCCGGAGGCTTTGCCACGCGCGGCCGGGTCGCATCGCGGTGAACCAGCTGATGGGGTTATACCATTTGGCCGTGCCGTCGAGGCTGAAGGTAATGAACTCCGCCCGACCCCCGATATTTTCGAGCGGCACCGCCCCGCCAACCCCCAATTCGGAAACCGGAAAACGGCTGTCGGCGCTGTCATCCCGATTGTCGCCCATGACAAAAACATGGCCTGCGGGGACGCGATAGGGCGCGAAATTATCGCCGGGGTGATAGGGGGTGACATCTATTGTGTCGTAACTTGCACCGCCCGGCAGCGTTTCGCGGACAATCGGCACCGCGCACACCATCCGTCCATCGGGCATCCGCCGCGCGCCGCCGGGGATGGATTCGCAGCGCTGGTTGGCGTCGAGCGGCAGCAGTCGTTCGGGCATGACCTGCGCCTGCACCTGCCGCCCGTTCAGCCACAGGCGGCTCTGGCGCATTTCGACAACGTCGCCCGGCAGGCCGATGACGCGTTTGATATAATCCTCCCGCACCCCATTGGGTTCGAGGATGACGACATCCCCGCGTTCGGGATAGCTGGCAAACAGCCGCCCTGAAAAGGGCGGGGCGAGGTGAAAGCTGACCGATGCGAACGACCAGCCATAGGGATATTTGCTGACCAGCAGCCTGTCCCCTTCGAGCAGGCCGGGCATCATCGATGCTGACGGGATGTAAAATGGTTTGGCGATGAAGCTGTGGATGCCGAGTACGATGAGCAAGAGGACGGCGAGCCCGCGCAATTCGGCGAGCCAGTCGGTCTTTTCGGGTTCCACCGCTGCCGGTGGATTTTGGCCCTCTATGGCCGGTTCGCCTGCGCTCACGCGTTCATCCTCCTCAAATCGCTGGGGCCGCTTGGGCGCCCCTTATTTCCCGGCGATTGTCCATCCCATATCGGCAGTGCCTCCAATATGACAAGGGCTTGTGCCCATGGATGGTCATCGGTCAGTGTTAAATGGATGTGGATTTGGTGGCCAGCGGGTGTCAGCGCGGCGAGCCGTGCGGCGGCCCCGCCGGTCAGCGCCAGCGTCGGCGCGCCCGATGGCGCGTTCACCACGCCAATGTCGCGCATATATACGCCTGCCTTGAAACCGGTGCCGACCGCTTTGGAAAAAGCTTCTTTCGCGGCAAAGCGTTTGGCGAGCGTGCCGATGCGGGTCAGCGGCCTTTTGGCTGCGCGCGCGCGTTCGACTTCGGTGAAAACGCGCGCCTCAAACCTCTCCCCATGGCGGGAGAGCGCGGCGGCAATGCGGTCCATATTACACAGGTCAGAACCCAGCCCAATAATCACCGCGCAGCGTCCATCAACGCACGCATCCGGCGGATCGCCACGTCCAGTCCGGTAAAAATCGCTTCACCGACCAGATAGTGGCCGATGTTCAATTCGGCGAGCTGGGGGATGGCGGCGATCGGCTGCACATTGTCAAAGGTCAGCCCATGGCCTGCATGGGGTTCAACCCCGTTTTTGGCGGCGAGCGCGGCAGCATCTGCAATGCGGGCCAGTTCGCGCGCGCGCGCATCGCCTGTCGCATGGGCATAGGCCCCGGTGTGCAGTTCAACCACCGGCGCGCGCAGCCGCATCGCCGCCTCTATCTGGCGCGGGTCGGGTTCGATGAACAGCGATACGCGGATCCCCGCATCGACGAGGCGGGTCACGATGGGTTGCAGATGATTATGCTGCCCCGCCGCGTCCAACCCACCCTCTGTCGTGCGTTCTTCGCGCCGTTCGGGGACGATGCAGGCGGCATGGGGCTTGTGGGCGAGCGCAATGGCTAGCATTTCCTCGGTTGCCGCCATTTCAAGGTTGAGCGGCAGGTCGGTTGCTGCCTGAATCCGCTGCAAATCCGAATCGCGAATATGGCGACGGTCTTCGCGCAGATGCGCGGTTATGCCATCGCCGCCCGCTGCTGCCACAATTTCCGCCGCGCGCACCGGGTCGGGGTGGTCGCCGCCGCGCGCGTTGCGGATGGTCGCCACATGGTCGATATTGACCCCAAGGCGCAGCAGTCCGGTCATACCAATTCCTTGCGGCTCCCAGGCTTGGTGATGGGGATGGCGGCGAGCGTGTCGGGCACTTCCCCATCGGCATAGGTCGGGAAACTGAGCGCGACGAGCGGGTAAAAGGGAACCCCCAGATCCACTTCCCCGCCGCTGCGGTCAACCAGCGCGGCAGCGGCGATAACCTCACCCCCCCCAGCGGCCAATGTCGCCATTGCCTCGCGCGATGAAAGGCCGGTGGTGACGACATCTTCGACCAGCAGGATTTTTGCCCCGGGTGTGATGTCGAAACCGCGCCGCAGTTCGAAAATGCCGGTTGGTCGTTCGACAAAGATCGCATTTTTGCCGAGCGCGCGGCCCATTTCATGGCCGATAATCACCCCGCCCATCGCCGGTGAAACGACCAGATCGATGTCGGCGCGCACCTCTCGCGGTAATTTCTGGGCCAGCGCACGGGCGAGTCGGTCGGCGCGTTCGGGGTCCATCAACGCGCGGGCGCATTGCAGATAATGGCCCGAATGGCGGCCAGAGGAGAGCAGGAAATGGCCGGTCAGCAGCGCTTCTGCGGCGCGAAATTCATTGAGCACATCATCTTCGGTCATATTTTATCCAGCTTGGCAGGCGGCGGGCGGCGGTCATTTTTTCCTGACTTAGTGGCGCTTGTCGGGCGCGGCAAGCGGGTCTATAGCGCGCCGCAAATCGACCCTTGGCGGGTCTTTCTTTTATGAAAGATGTCGCTTAGGGGGGATATGACCAACGCAAAATCGGGGAACTAGCGGCGCATGGCTGGCATCTATCGCATATTAATCGCTTTTTTGATGGCGCTGACGCCGCTGACTTTGGGCAGTGTGGCGGTATCGGCAGCGACCAATGCCGCTGCACCGGTGGTAACCGCTGCGACGACACCGACCCCTGCGGCTGCGCCTGCAACGCCGGCTACGACCAGCGCCGATGATGCTGCAACCCCTGCGGCAGACGCCGCAGCGGCCCCTGCATTTGAATATGCGCGCCCCGTCCCGGGTATCGGCCAGCCGGTCGTCGGCGGGATGGATTTCCAGCCGCAAGTCACCGAAAACGGTCGCTTTGCACATTTCCTGAACAATGCGATCCTTCTGCCGCTGTCGGTCGTCATCTGTTTGCTGGTGCTGGGCCTGACATTGTGGGTTTCGGTGCGCTATCGCGCTGCCGCCAACCCCAATCCGTCCAAAACTTCGCACAACACGCTGATCGAAGTTATCTGGACCGGCATCCCCATCCTCATCCTCGTTGGGGTTGCAGTGCCCTCCATCGACCTGCTCGCGCGCCAATATGCGCCGCCGCCGGCCAATGCGCTGACGGTCAAGGTCACCGGATACCAATGGTATTGGGGCTATGCCTATCCCGACAATGGCATCGATGAATATGTGTCCAATATGCTCGACGAACAAACGGCGGCAGCGCGGGGTGAACCCTATCATTTGGGCGCCGACAACCGCATGGTCGTGCCGGTTGGCCGGACAGTGAAAGTGATTGTAACGGCCGCCGACGTCATCCACAGTTTTTCGGTTCCGGCGCTGTGGGTCAAGATGGACGCGGTGCCCGGCCGCCTCAACGAAGTGACCTTCCGCGCTGACCGGGTTGGCGTGTATTACGGCCAATGTTCCGAACTGTGCGGCGTCAACCATGGCTATATGCCCATTGCGGTGGAGGTGGTGACACCCGAACGCTTTGCCCAATGGGTGGCGAGCAAGGGCGGGCATATGACGGCCCCTGCGGCCCCCGCTGCTTCGCCCGCCACCGCAGCCGCAACTGCAACGCCCACGGCAACGCCCGCAGCGGCACCTGCGGCTGTCCCGACCCCTTCGCCGAGCGCTGGCGCGACCCCCGCTGCCGCTGCGCCGGCTCAATGACTGCATAAGGATAAGCGACCATGACCACTATCGCCGCCGACGCCGACCATGCCCATCATGACGATCATGCCGACCACAAGCCGGGATTTTTCGTTCGTTGGTTCATGTCGACCAACCACAAGGATATCGGCACCCTTTATCTGATCTTCGCCATTTGTGCGGGGATTATCGGCAGCGCTTTGTCGGGGCTGATGCGCCTTGAACTCGCGCAAGAGGGTATCCAGTATCTGCCACATTGGGCAGCGATGCTGGGCGGCGAAGAAACCGACACGGCGGGTAAGCATTTCTGGAATGTGATGATTACCGCTCACGGCCTCATCATGGTGTTTTTCATGGTGATGCCCGCGATTATCGGCGGTTTTGGCAATTGGTTCGTGCCGATCATGATTGGTGCGCCCGACATGGCCTTCCCGCGGATGAACAACATCAGTTTCTGGCTGACCTTTGTCGCCTTTTTCATGCTGTTCGGTTCGATGTTCGTTTCGGGCGGTTCTGGCCTTGGTGCGGGCACGGGCTGGACGGTCTATGCGCCATTATCGACATCCGGTTCCACGGGGCCAGCGGTCGATATGGTCATATTCTCGCTCCATATGGCTGGTGCGGCATCCATCTTGGGGGCGATTAATTTCATCACCACCATTTTCAACATGCGCGCACCGGGGATGACGCTCCACAAAATGCCGCTGTTCGTCTGGTCGGTGCTGGTGACCGCGTTCCTGCTGCTCTTGTCGCTGCCGGTGTTGGCCGCCGCCATCACCATGCTGCTCACCGACCGTAATTTCGGCACCGCTTTTTATGATGCAGCGGGTGGTGGTGACCCCGTGCTGTACCAGCATCTTTTCTGGTTCTTTGGCCACCCCGAGGTTTATATCATGATCCTGCCGGGGTTTGGCATCGTCAGCCAGGTGGTTTCGACCTTCTCCAAAAAGCCGGTCTTTGGTTACCTCGGCATGGCCTATGCCATGGTTGCCATCGGCGTTGTCGGCTTCATCGTCTGGGCGCACCACATGTTCACCGTGGGGATGCGCGTTGACCTCAAAATGTATTTCACCGCCGCGACGATGGTGATTGCGGTGCCGACCGGCATCAAAATCTTCAGCTGGCTGGCCACCATGTGGGGCGGGTCGCTGTCGTTCAAAACGCCAATGCTGTGGGCGCTGGGTTTCATCTTCATGTTCACCGTTGGTGGTGTGACGGGTGTGGTGCTGGCCAATGGCGGGGTCGACCAGAATCTGCACGACACCTATTATGTCGTTGCGCACTTCCACTATGTGCTCTCGCTGGGTGCGGTGTTCGCGCTGTTCGCCGGTTTTTATTACTGGATCCCCAAAATGTCGGGGCGGATGTACAGCGAATGGATGGGCCAGCTGCATTTCTGGACCTTCTTCATCGGCGTCAACATCGTCTTCTTCCCGCAGCATTTCCTGGGGCAACAGGGCATGCCGCGCCGTTACCCCGATTATGCGCACGCCTTTGAATATTGGCACCATATCAGCTCGCTGGGCTATCTGGTGGTGATGGTCGGCCTCCTCTTTTTCTTCGCCAACGTGTTCTACACGCTGTTCGCGGGTAAAAAGGTCGGGGCCAACCCGTGGGGCGAAGGGGCGACGACGCTCGAATGGACTTTGTCCAGCCCGCCGCCGTATCACCAGTTTAACGAGTTGCCGCGCATCGCCTGATGCACGCGCGCTAAACAAATGGGGGCGCGCTGCGGCAAGGTCGTGGCGCGCCCCAAATATTTGGAAGCTTCCATGTCGGCAGTTGAGCCACACCTGACAATGCCCGCCGAATGGCAGGATTTTTGGGCACTTACCAAGCCACGGGTGATGAGCCTTGCCATTTTTACCGCGCTTGTCGGTATGGTGGCGGCCCCTGTTGCCGTTCCCCCGGCGTTGGGTGTCGCGGCAATCGTCGCCATCGCCTTGGGGGCGGGGGCATCGGGCGCGCTCAACCAATGGTATGAGGTAGATGTCGATGCCGCGATGCGCCGGACCGCCGCGCGCCCATTGCCCGGCGGGCGGATGGAAAAAGTGTCGGCGCTGCACTTTGGCGTCGGGCTTGGCGTTTTTTCGGTGCTATTGCTCGGTTTTGCGACCAATTGGCTGGCCGCTGCGGTGCTAGCAATATCCATCCTGTTCTACCTCCTCATCTATACCGTCTGGCTGAAACCGCGCACCGCGCAGAATATCGTCATCGGCGGTGCTGCGGGTGCCTTTCCCCCGCTGATTGGCTGGGCAGCGGCAACCGGTTCCATTGGGTGGGACGGGGCGCTCCCATCGCTGCCATGGATGTTGTTCGCGCTGATTTTCCTGTGGACGCCGCCCCATTTCTGGGCGCTGTCGCTGTTCGTGCGGACAGATTATGCCGCCGCAAACATCCCCATGCTGCCGGTGGTGGCGGGGGAACGGTCAACCCGCCGCCACATATTCCTCTACACACTGCCGATGGTCGCCTGCGCCATGGCAATCCCCGCATTGGGTCAGGCGGGCGCGCTCTTTGCATGGGTCGCTGGAGCGATGAGCGTCATTTTCCTTGGCCTTGCCGCGCAGGTCGGCTTCCGGCGGGAGGTGGCGGGCGATAGCATGCGCCCCGAAAAGCGGCTGTTTTACTTCTCCATCCTCTATCTTTTTCTGCTATTCCTGACGCTGATGGCAGAGGCGTTGCTGCATTAAGGACATGGCGATGATGACAGACACCAACAAGGTTCCAGGCGACGACGCCGGTTTCGACATGGACGAATATCGCCGCCGCCAGCGCGCGCGCGCACGGGTGATGGCGATATTGCTTGTCGCGTTCGTCCTGCTGATTTTTGCGGTCACCATCGCCAAAATGGGGCTGGCGAGCAGATGATGCAGCTTATCGCCCGGGGGAAAAACCGCACCGCGATGCTCGCGGCATTGCTGGCGTTGGGGATGGTCGCACTCGGCTTTGCAGCGGTGCCGTTATACCGGCTATTCTGTCGGGTGACGGGCTTTGCTGGCACCACGATGCGGGTGAGTGAGGAAACGGCATCGGCGGTGCCGGTCATCGACAATCAGACGATTTCGGTGCGTTTTGATTCGAACACCGCGCCCGGCCTCGGCTGGACATTCCGCCCTGAACGGCCGCGCGATACGCTGTCCATCGGTCAGCGCGACATGATGATCTTTGTCGCCAGAAACCTCACTGACCGGACGGTGACGGCGACCGCGACTTTCAACGTCACCCCGTCACAAGCCGGTCCCTATTTCGCCAAGGTGCAATGTTTCTGCTTTACCGAGCAGACTTTGGCACCGGGTGAGGAAATTCGCATGCCCGTCGTCTATTATGTGGATCCGAAGATTTTGGAGGATCCCGACGCGCGCGATGTGCGTGAAATTACGCTATCTTATACCTTCTTCCCGGTGGACGAAGCGGCGACAGGCGGGTAAGGGGCTGAATCTGTGCACGGTTGCGCGCAAAGCGTGACTGCAAGGACAAAAGATTGAAGGGGAAAGGCGCACATGGCCGGGCAAAAGCACCATGATTATCACCTCGTAGAACCGAGCATCTGGCCGCTGATTGGCTCGCTCGCTGCCTTCATCATGCTTGGCGGCGGGGTGATGGCGATGCACGCGGTGCCAGCGGGCATGTGGGTGCTCGGCCTTGGTATCCCCTTGGTGCTAGCCACCTTCTATTTCTGGTGGGCCGATGTGGTGCGCGAAGCGCATGCGGGCGACCATACACCGGTGGTGCAGCTTCACCTGCGTTACGGCATGTTGCTGTTCATCGCGTCCGAAGTGATGTTCTTTGTCGGCTGGTTCTGGGCATGGTTCGATTTTTCGTTGTTCCCGACTGCGCTGCAATTTGCTGACGGCGCAACGACCAATATGATCGGTCAGGAAGGCGCATCGGCGCTGATGCAATGGCCGCCCAAGGGGATGGAGGTTATCGACGCCTTTGACCTGCCGCTGATCAACACGCTGATCCTGCTCTGTTCGGGGACGACGGTGACCTGGGCGCATCATGCATTGCTCAAGGGTGACCGCAAGGGGCTGATCAACGGGCTGTGGCTGACGATTCTCCTCGGTCTGTTATTTTCGTCGATCCAGTTGTTTGAATATATGCACGCGCCATTTCCCTTTGGCGGGTCGAATTATAGCTCCGCCTTTTTCATGGCGACCGGTTTCCACGGTTTCCACGTCATCGTCGGCACGATTTTCCTGATTGTCTGCCTCATCCGTTCGTACAAGGGCCATTTCACCCCGCAGCAGCATTTCGGTTTCGAAGCTGCTGCTTGGTATTGGCATTTCGTCGATGTGGTGTGGCTGTTCCTGTTCATCGTCGTCTATGTCTGGGGCGGCTGGGGCGCGCCGGTTCACGGTTGATCCGCTTATAGGGGACGTCATCGGGCATGACCCGCGACAATTTAGAACATACCAAGGGGCGGCAGGATATATTCCTTGCCGCCCTTTACGCGCGCTGCCCGCGTTGCGGCGGCCCCGGCCTGTTTGACGGGCCGATCAGCTTTGCGCCTGCATGCCGGGCGTGCGGATATGATTTTCATCGGGCGAATGTGGGGGATGGGCCGGCCGCGCTGCTCATCCTCATCGTCGGGGGGCTGCTGGTGGCGGGTGCCGTCACGCTCCAACTGACGGTTCGCCCGCCGTGGTGGGTGCATTTATTGCTGTGGACCCCGCTGGTCATTGCCGCGACCATCGGCTCGCTGCGCCTCTCCAAGGCGATGCTGCTCCACGCCGAATATCGCCATGATGCGGGCGAAGCGGTGCATGGGGAAAGCCCCAAATGACGGCTCAAACGACTGGCGCGCGCGCCATCCCCATTTTGCCCAGCCTGCTGGTTGCCGCCGCGGTGGCGGTGATGCTGGCGCTCGGCGTCTGGCAGATTGAGCGGCTGCATTGGAAAGAAGGGATGATTGCGCAATATCATGCGGCAGAACGCAATCCTGCGCCGTTGATCGACCCCGGCCAAGGCCTGCGCAATGTGCCGCTTTATCGCCATGCCAGCATTAATTGCCGCAACCCGCGCGACTGGCAGGCGATTGCTGGCCGTAATGCGATGGATGATGCGGGCTTTGCCCATGTCGCGCGCTGCACCTTGGCCGACGGGACGCATGCGCGCGTTGTTGCCGGTTGGTCCGCCGACCCTGCAACCCCTATCTGGGCTGGCGGGCGGATAGCGGGCATCGTCGCACCCGCTGGTCCCCAAGGGCCGTGGATAGTATCGGCAAGTCCGGTTGCGGGGCTGGTCGGCAACGCCGTCCCCGACCCCAATGATACGCCCAACAACCATCTGTTTTACGCCATCCAATGGTTCATCTTTGCGAGCGCTGCTGCGATAATTTATGCACTGGCGCTGCGCCGACGCTGGCGTGATGCTGGTGCGGTTGGCCTTGATGTGCCGCCCCCCCAAGGTTAAGCGCGCCCATGCACTATATTTCCACCCGTGGCGCGGCTGAGCGCCTTGATTTTCGTGGCGCGACGCTCGCCGGTCTGGCGGGGGATGGCGGACTGTTCGTGCCGTCGCACTGGCCGCAATTTTCTGCAGACGATATCGCATCGCTCGCCGGGCTTTCTTATGCGCAAACGGCGGCCCGCATCCTTGCGCCCTTTACAGCGGGCGTGCTCGATGAAGGTGAATTGCAGGCGCTGACCAGCGGCGCTTATGCCAGTTTTGACCATGGTGCGGTGACCCCGCTGGTGCAATTGGATGAACGGCATTATCTGCTCGAACTGTTCCACGGGCCGACGCTGGCGTTCAAGGATGTGGCGCTGCAGCTGCTCGGCCTCCTCTTTGAACGGTTTTTGACCGGCGATGATGCGCCGCTCACCATCGTCGGGGCGACGTCGGGCGATACCGGGTCGGCGGCAATCCGCGCGGTGGCGGGCCGCGCGCATATGCAGATTTGTATGCTCTACCCCCATGGCCGGGTGTCCGAAGTGCAGCGGCGGCAGATGACCAGCGTTGATGCGCCCAATGTCCATGTCGTCGCCATCGACGGCAGTTTTGACGATGCACAGGCGATGGTGAAAAGGCTGTTTGCCGATGATGTGGTGACCGCGCGCCACCGCATCGGTGCGGTTAATTCGATAAATTGGGCGCGGCTGGCGGCGCAAATTGTCTATTATTTCTATGCTGCCGTGCGGCTGGGCGCGCCTGCTCGGCGCGTTGCCTTTTCGGTGCCGACCGGCAATTTTGGCGATGTGTTTGCCGGTTATGTTGCCGCGCAAATGGGGCTACCCATCGAACGGCTGATCGTTGCCACCAACATCAATGATATTTTGCACCGTGCGATTGCCAGCGGCGATTATGCAGCGGGGCAGGTGGTGCCGACAGTCAGCCCCAGCATGGATATTCAGGTGTCGAGCAATTTTGAACGATTGCTGTTCGACGCGGCAGGACGCGATGGTGCGGCGCTGGCCGCGCAAATGCAGCAGTTTGATACAGCCCGCGCCATCACCCTTACCAACACGCAGCGCGCGCACATCGGGCAGCTTTTTTCGAGCGCGCGGGTGGATGCAGATGCCATGACGGCGGC
>CALFXW010000099.1 GCA_937957805.1 uncultured Sphingopyxis sp. | reverse complement strand
GAGGTTGCGGCGCTGGCGCTCGACAATCCCAACCGTATCGCCATCGATATTGCCGGGCACAGCCCGGGGATGCCAGTTGCCGCATCCGGCGGGGTCGTGCGCAGCATCCGTCAAGGGCGCATGGCGGGGCAGGGCGTGCGCATCGTGCTCGACCTCAACGCACCAATGGGCATCGGCACCATCCAATATTCGCCCGACGGTCGCCAAATCAGCCTGCATATCGGCCCGGGTCTTGGCACAGAGGGGCGGGCAACATCGCCGGTTGGCGGGTTGCCGACCCTTGCCATGGCACGGATGGTCGAACGGCGTTATTCGGTAAGCGTGCCGATTGGCACACCGGCTACCAGCCTGCCGCTGCCAACCATTGACGGGCCGAATAATCCGGCGTTGCCGCTGGTGGTGGTGGATGCGGGGCATGGCGGGCATGACCCGGGCGCAATTTCCCCCGATGGCCGTTATCATGAGGAGGATGTGACACTCGCCATCGCGCGGCGGGTGCGCGATGCGCTGGTTGCCAGCGGACGGGTGCGCGTGGCGCTGACCCGCGATTCGGATCGTTTTCTGGTGCTGGAGGAACGCTACGGTCTCGCGCGGCGATTGGGCGCTGACCTGTTCATTTCGATCCACGCCGATTCGGCGGAAAATGTCGGGGCCACTGGCGCGTCGATCTACACCCTCTCCGAAACCGCGTCGGATCGCGAAGCATCGCGGCTCGCCGCGCGCGAGAACCGCGCCAATATCCTGAACGGCATCGACCTTGGCGGTGAAAATGCCGATGTCCGGTCGATATTGATAGATTTGGCGCAGCGCGAAACGATGAACCTGTCGGTTGATTTTGCGCGCACGCTGCAACGCACGGCGGGCAGCGATATTCCCTTTCGGCAGGCAGCTTTGCGCCACGCGGGGTTTGTTGTGCTGAAAGCGCCCGACATGCCATCAGTGCTGCTCGAAACCGGCTTTATCTCCAACAGCGAGGACGCGGCGCGGCTGGCGAGTGCCAGTGGTCAGAGTGCGATTGCGCGCGGCGTGCGCGAAGCGGTGCTGACCCATTTTGCCCGCCGTCTCGATAATCCGCAGGGCGCAACGACTATCGCCGCGCGGCGATAAGGGTTGCAATAAACAGCCGCCAATCCCGTTCCAAAATGAACGGAATTTGCCTTAAGCAGCCACCTCTTCCATTTTTGGCCAATCGACATAGCCCTCTGGTCCCGGCGAATACCAGATACGGTAATTATCGGGGGTGAGGGTCGCACCGACCCGCAGCCGTTCGACGAGGTCGGGGTTGGCGATATAGGGGCGGCCAAAGCTGATGGCATCGGCCAGCCCGCTCGCCAGATCCTCCGCACAATTTTCGCCGTCATATTCCTGATTTAGGATCAGCGGCCCGGTAAAAACCTGTCGGATGTACGGGGAAATGCGCGGCACGTCGGTCCGGCCAAATTCGCCATAGGCGCGCTGTTCGCGCAATTCCAAAAAGGCGATGCCGATACGGTTCAACTCCGCCGCTGCGGCGGTGAACAGCGGCACCGGATCGCTGTCGTCGCACCCTTGAGTTTCGCCATTGGGCGACAGGCGCACCGACACCCGCCCGCTGCCCAGCGTATCGACCAGCGCCTGTGTGACTTCGCTGAGCAGGCGGATCCGGTTTTCCACCGACCCGCCATAGCCATCATCGCGCAAATTGGTGCCATCGCGCAAAAACTGGTCGATCAAATAGCCGTTGGCACCGTGGATTTGCACCCCGTCAAAGCCCGCCGCCATCGCATTTTTGGCTGCTGCGACATAATCGGCGATGATGCCGGGGATTTCATCCAGATGTAATGCGCGCGCCGCAACATAGGGTTTTTTCTCCCCCGGCACATGGGCAAAGCCCGGCGCGGTCGTGTCCGATGCCGAAACCGGCTGCGCACCGCCCAGATAATCCGAATGGACGAGCCGACCCATATGCCAGAGCTGACAGATTATCCGCCCGCCCGCCGCATGGACGGCATCGGTCACTGGCTTCCACGCCGCAACCTGCGCATCCGACCATATCCCCGGCGCCGATGGCCAGCCCAGGCCCTGCTGCGAAATCCCCGTCGCTTCGGAAATAATCAGCCCGGCCGATGCGCGCTGCGCGTAATATGCGGCCTTTAACTCGGTAATCGGCACATGGCCGTCCGCGCTGCGTCCGCGCGTCAAGGGCGCCATTAAAATACGGTTGGGGGCGGCGATGTCGCCCAGCTGGATCGGGTCAAACAGGCGGGGGGTATTGGCGGACATATGCTTTCCTTGGACGTTGTCGGGCAACATAGCTAAGGAAGCGCCCTGCATCGCGCAAGCAGATAGGTTGCCAAATAAAACTTTCCTATGACCAAGGCCGACTCTCCCCCCAATTTGACGCTGGCGTTCATCGCACTTCTGGTCGGCAATGCCGCCTTGGCGAGCGGGCCACATTTCGTCCGGCTGGCCGATACCGGGCCGGTTGCCGCCGCTTTTTGGCGGCTGGCGCTGGCGCTGCCTTTGCTGTGGTTTTTCGCATGGCGGCAGAGCGCGCGCGACGCGACGCCGCTCCTGCCGCGCGGCTGGGCGCTGGTTTTGGCGCTGGCGGGCGGGCTGTTTTTCGCTGCTGATCTGGCGAGCTGGCACGTCGGCATTTTGATGACCAAAATGGCCAATGCGACGCTGTTCGGTAACACCGCATCCTTGATCCTGCCACTCGCGACGTTGATTGCGGCGCGGCGCGGCCCCAGCCGTCTTGAGGCGCTGGCACTGGGTGCGGCCATTGCGGGGGCCTTCATCCTGATGCGCGAAAGCAGCGATGCCGGGACGGCGCGGCTGACGGGGGATTTGCTCTGCGTGCTCGCGGGCGTGCTTTATGCGGGCTATATGCTGGCGATGCAGCGCGCGCGCGCGACGCTGTCCCCATGGGCGGCGCTTGGGCTGGCGACGGCGGCGGGCGTTTTGCCGCTGCTGGCGACCGCAGCGGCGCTTGGCGAAAATATCCTGCCGGGCAATTGGACCCCCCTCCTCCTCCTCAGTTTCACCAGCCAGATTGTCGGTCAGGGATTGTTGATATACGCGCTACCGCATTTTTCGGCGCTTGTCGTTGGTCTCACCCTCCTCACCCAGCCCGCGACCGCTGCGCTGATCGGCTGGCTGGCGCATGGCGAACGGCTGAGCGGTAGTGATTATCTGGGTGCGGGGCTGCTCGCGCTGGCGCTGGTCATCATCCGCATGCCCGGCAGTGGGCGTGATGGCGCGCCATCTGGTGCAGGCAGCAACAATTGATTATGTCGGTAAACATGTCCGTAAAATCGCCTGCCGCAGATGATCTGACACTCGAAGAAATGCGCAGCCTGCTCGCGCCCCATGTTGCGCGCCACGCCGCCTTTGACGGCTGGGGGGATGCAGCGGTTGGGGCTGCGGCGGCGGATTGCGGCATAGATGCAGGGCTTGCCCGCATTGCCATGGGCAAATCGCCCGTCGATCATATCGACGCCTGGTTTACCCATGTCGATGGCGCGATGCGCGCCGCGCTGCCGGTTGAAACGCTCGGCCAAATGGGGATGACGCGGCGGATTACCGCGCTGGTCGAGGCGCGTCTGGATATTTTATCGCCGGAGCGGGAGGGGCTGCGCCGTGCCATCGCCATCCTCGCACTCCCCACCAACGCCGCCCGTGCCGCGCGGCTCGCGTGGCGCAGCGCGGATGTCATGTGGCGGCAGGCTGGCGACACGGCGAGTGATTTCAACCATTATAGCAAACGCATGACTTTGGGCGCGGTCTATACATCGACCATCGCGGTTTTCATCAATGATGAAAGCGAAAATCAGGCTGAAACGCGCGAATTTCTGGCCCGGCGCATCGCCAATGTGATGCAGTTTGAAAAATGGAAGGGCAGTGTGCGCGCACGGCGGATAATGCGCCCCAGCCTGACGCGCTTTATCAGCCGTCTGCGTTACCCCCGGCACTGACAAGGTGATGCCGCGGCCATATCGGGCTTGCCAAGGCGGCAGATATTGATAATGGCTCGCAATATGCGCGACTCTCCCCTCAATCTGGCAGCATTGCCCGTCGGTGCGCGGGCGCACATCACCCATGTCGATTGGGATAGCATCGATGCAACATCGGCGCGCCGGTTGCGCGAATTGGGGCTGGATGCGGGTGTTGATGTGGAGGCGCTGCACCGTGGCAGCCTGTTCGCGCGCGACCCGATGGCGGTGCGCGTCGGGCGGATGCGCATCATCCTGCGCCTCGTCCATGCCGCCGCATTTCATCTGGAGCCTTCCACATGACCGCGCGGCCGCTGGTTGCGCTGATTGGCAACCCCAATGCCGGGAAAACCAGCCTATTCAACGCGCTGACCGGCGCGCGGCAAAAGGTTGGCAATTACCCCGGCGTCACCGTTGAACGCCATGCCGGCCATTTGCAGCTGCCTCATTTGGGGGAAGTTGACCTTGTTGACCTGCCCGGCAGCTATTCGTTGACTCCGGCCAGCCCGGATGAGGAAGTGGCGCGCAATGTCCTGCTCGGCACGCAAGCGGGGGAAAAACGCCCCGACGCGCTGATCATCGTTGTCGATGCGGGCAATCTGGCGCAGCATCTGCGCTTTGTTTTTGAACTGCGCGCGCTTGGCATCCCCACCATTGTCGCGCTGAACATGGTGGATATGGCGCAGCGCGACGGGTTGACGCTGGATGCCACCGCGCTCGAATCCGCGATTGACCTCCCCGTCATTTCGACCGTTGCGGTGCGGCGGCGCGGGGTCGAAGAAATCAAGGCAAAGCTTGACGAACTATTGGCGGCGGACACCCCCGCATGGGCCGGTTTTGCCGACATGTCGCTCGACGAACGCACCGTATCGGCGCGGCGTGCGGCCAAACAGGCGGTGGTGCATGAAAGCGCGACGCGCGACGTGACGCGGCGGATTGACGCGGTGCTGCTCCATCCGATTGCCGGTTTCCTCATCCTCCTCGCCATTTTGTTCGTCATCTTCCAGTCGGTATTTTCGCTGGCAGAGGCACCCATCGGCTGGATCGAAGCGGCCATCGCCGCACTGGGCGATGGGGTGAAGGGCGCGCTCGCCCCCTCCATCTTGCGGGATTTGCTGACCGAAGGGGTGATAGCGGGCGTCGGCGCGGTCGTTGCCTTTTTGCCGCAAATCGTCATCCTCTTTTTCTTCATCCTGCTGCTGGAAGCGACGGGCTATATGGCGCGCGCGGCCTTTCTGATGGACGGGCTGATGGCGCGGCTCGGCCTGTCGGGGCGGGGTTTCATCCCCCTCCTCTCGTCCTTTGCCTGTGCGGTTCCCGGCATCATGGCGACGCGCGCGATTGCCGATCCCAAGGACAGGCTGGTCACCATATTGATTGCGCCACTGATGACCTGTTCGGCGCGGCTGCCGGTTTATGCGGTGATTATTTCGGCCTTCATCCCCGCGCGGCAGGTCGCCCCCGCCATCGGCCTTCAGGGGTTGGTGCTGTTCGGTCTCTACCTCATGGGGATATTGGGGGCGATGGGCGCGGCCTTTTGCCTGCGCCGGACGGTCGCGCGCGGCGGGACGTCGCACTTGCTGATGGAAATGCCGCGTTACCAATGGCCGCGCACCCGCGATATTCTGATTGCGCTGCTCCAGCGTGCGTGGATTTTCCTGCGCCGCGCGGGGACGATTATTTTCACCACCACCGTCATTTTGTGGGTGCTGCTCAGCTTTCCGCGCGTCGGGTCGGGTTCGGCGGAAAGCCAGATTGAACATAGTATCGGCGGGCGGATCGCCAGCGGCATCGAATATGTCGTGCGCCCGATCGGCTTTAATCATGACATTGCCATCGCGCTCCTCCCCGCCATGGCGGCGCGCGAAGTGGCGGTATCGGCGCTCGCCACCGCTTATGCCATCGACACACCCGATGAGGCACAGATGAGCGGCCAGTTGGCGAGCCATCTGGGCACGCGCTGGTCGCTGGCAACTGCGCTCGCCTTTTTGGTATGGTTCGTTTTCGCCCCCCAATGCATTTCCACCATCGCCATCACGCGGCGAGAGACGAATAGTTGGAAATGGCCCGCCTTCATGGTTGGCTATTTGTTCGTGCTGGCCTATGTCGCGGCAGGCGCAACCTATTGGACAGCGGTTGCCTTTGGTTTGGGGTGAATTATGGCAGGCAGCGTCAACAAGGTTATACTTATCGGCAATCTGGGCGCTGACCCGGAAGTGAAATCCTTTCAAAACGGCGGACGCATTGCCAATTTGCGAATCGCGACATCCGAAAGCTGGAAGGATCGCGCTACGGGCGAGCGCAAGGAACGCACCGAATGGCACAGCGTCGTGCTGCAAAGCGACGGGCTGGTCGGTGTTGCTGAACGCTACCTGCGCAAGGGCAGCAAGATTTATATCGAGGGGCAATTGCGCACCCGCAAATGGCAGGATCGCGACGGGAATGACCGTTATACGACAGAGGTTAGCGTCGGCGGCATCGGCGGTGTGCTGACCATGCTCGACGGTGCGCCGGGCGGCGGTTCGGGTGGCGGCCAGCGTTCAGGGGGCAGTTCCGGTGGTGGCTCGGGCGGTGGTTCTGGCCGCGATTGGGGTGCGTCGGGCGATGATGGCGGCTGGGATCAGCGGCCCAAATCTGGCGGCGCATCTGGCGGCGGCTTCCCCGATGATCTGGATGATGAAATCCCCTTCTGACGGGCGGGATAATCGTCATTGCAAGGAGCCAAAGGCGACGCGGCAATCCAGTGCATGAAAATGCCCACCCTTACCCCCCGTAAACGGGAGGGGGATTAGCTCTCTTTGCGCTACCGCGCCCCCTCTCCGTTCGTGTCGAGCGTAGTCGAGACACAAATGCACTTGGTTCGCGCCAAGGCACAAATCCGTTCGCGTCGAGCGAAGTTGAGACGCGAGCAAATCTGTGCCCCTGCGAAAGCAGGGGGAGCCCGCTTTGTGCCCCTGCGAAAGCAGGGGCCTAGGGGCGAAACAAACTGCCCTGCCGCGCTAGGCTCCTGCTTGCGCAGGAGCACGATATAAGACTCCTCCTGCATACGCCGGAGCATGGTTACCCCCCAATGTCATCCCCGCGAAGGCGGGGATCCAGTGAAACGGGAAATCCCCACCCCTAACCCCTCCCCTGAAGGGGAGGGGGAATAAATCTCTGCATCCTCTGCGCCTTCGCGCCTCTCTCGTGAAACATGGTCAGCCGCAGCGCCCGATCATGGATGCTGAAACAAGTTCAGCATGACGACATCTATAAAATTTTCCTAATCCCCGCCCTTGTGCGCCATTTTGTCGCGCAGGGCGGCGAGCGCGCCGAAACTGCCTGCTTCTTCTTCGCTGAGCACGCCCTTTTCGCGCAAAAAGGCGTCGGCCCCCTTGGCGCGCGGCCATGGGTCGAGCGCGAGTGCAAAGCTTTCCGCTGCTATGTCTGCCACATCAAAGCGCCCGCCGGCGAAATAGAGCGTGTCGAGCGCGGCGGCGTCCAATTCAAAATCCTCCTCCACAACCACCTGCTGTTCCTGAGGGAGGAGGAGGAGTTCAACCTTCACCCGCCGCTTTTCGCGCACCGGTGCGCCGCTCGCCACACAGGCGCGCGTCACATCGCCCGTCACTTCGCCACGGAGCAGCCAGCCGCCGACATGCGGCGCGGGGGCGGCGGCCAGTGACAATGTTGCGGTCAGTCCATCGAGCGCCAGCCAGTCGAAACGCGTCGCCAGTGCGTCACGTTCACTTGCCGCCCAATCGAGCCGCAACGGCTGCGTCTGCCGCGCCGCATCCTGCGGGGTCAACATATGTTCGAGCGGCGCGCTCATGCGGCGATGTCGGGCAGTTTGCCCGCCAGAATCGCTGCCGAATCGCATTTCGCCAGAGCATCGGCAAAGCGCGCCAGTGCAGCGCCAGCATTTTGGGCAGCGGCAGGGGGGATGCCATCACCCAGATTGCGCGCCAGAACCGCGCCCATTGCTGCACCCGCGCCCGCCGCATCGCGGTAAGCGCCCAATCGCCCGCCGAGCGCCGCCATCATCCGCCCGATATGCTTGCCCACAACCATGTCGCCGATGCCGATCTGGCGCAGTTGCGCGTCCATATCATCGACGAAAATTTCGGTCAGCCAGACGCTTTTCTGCGCCAAAGCCGTCTGCCCCTCCAACCGCAACAGCGTGAGGGAGAGGAGCGCGGTGACCATTTCAAATCGCCCGTCGATATGGTCTGGCACACCGCCATGATACCAATATGGCGTCCGGGCGCGGGCCACCAGCGCATCATAAAGCGGGCGCATGCCATCGCGTTCCAATGGGCGCGGGGTGAAAATGGCGGACAGGCGGGACAATATCGACATGGGGCCAGCGCATAAGCCTGCCGCGCAACGCTTGCAACGCTGGGGCGACCTCGCCTAAAGCGGGGCGGATATTCTGCCCCCACCGGCTGGCCCGATGCGCCGCGCCGTTTGAAAGGATTTTGCATGCGCCCCACCCGCGCCATTTTTGCGACCTGTGTCATTGCCATGGGCCTCGTCGGTACGGGCTGCACGCAGTTGCGCACGCACGAAGGCTATATCGTCGATGATGCGCTCTTGTCATCGGTCGCCCCGGGGATCGACAATCGCGCATCGGTCGAACGCACTTTGGGCCAACCAACGATTGCCAGCCAATTCGGCACGGTCAATGGCGCGGGCGCAATCACCAACGCCGCACAGGCGAGCGACTGGTATTATGTGTCGCGCAACAACCGCGCACTCGCGTTCCGCCGTCCGCGCACCCGCGAACAATTGCTCGTCCACATCCGTTTCGACGCGCTGGGCAATGTTGCATCGGTCGACCGTTCGGGGGTCGAACGGGTGGTGCGGATCAGCCCCAATTCGGACGCGACCCCGACCTTGGGCCGCCACCGCAGTTTCTTTGAAGAATTGTTTGGCAATATCGGCACCGTCGGCGCAGCAGGCGCAGGCGCCCCGGGCGGCGGCGCAGGTGGCCCGGGCGGCGGGTAGGGACAGCGCGCCAGCCCAACCATTGTCATTTCCGCGACGGGGTGTTGGGTTGGACTGCCCCCGGGCAGTCCCCGACGGCAGAATTCCAGTCCGGGGGACTGGACGACCATATGCCGATCCAGTCGCACCGTAACAATGCCCATCCTAACCCCTCCCGCAAACGGGAGAGGGCTATTATCATTGGGGCCACTGCTTTCTCGCTCGCCTCTGCGTGAAACCCCTCCACCCTCGGGTTTACTTTCGCGTATAGGGGAGGAATTACCCCCAATTTTCTTGAAGCATGCGCCGCCTGCTTGATATAGGATGCCCCTCTTTCCACAACGCAGAGCGTCATGAATAACTTCCCCTTGGGCGACATAGCCATAATTTTGGCACTGGTGCTGCTGAACGGCCTGTTGTCCATGTCCGAACTGGCGATTGTCTCGGCGCGGCGCCCCCGGCTGGAGGCGATGGATCGGCGCGGGTCAAAGGGCGCGCGCGCCGCCATCGCGCTTGCTGCCGAACCGGGACGTTTCCTGTCCACCGTCCAAATTGGCATTACCCTGGTTGGCATTGTCGCGGGGGCTTATTCGGGCGCAGCGCTTGGGCTGCCCGCCACCCGCGCCATCCAATCGATGGTCAGAATCGATGCGGAATTGGCGGCGACGCTGGGTTTCGCGCTGGTCATCGCGCTCACCACCTATGTCTCGCTGATAATCGGCGAACTGGTGCCCAAACAATTTGCGCTGCGCAGTCCCGAACGCATCGCGGCCATCGCGGCCATCCCCATGCAATGGTTGGCGCGCGCGACCGCACCCATCGTCTGGCTGCTCGACGGGTCGAGCGCGCTCATCTTTGCCGCGCTCGGCCTCAACCGCGAATCGGAGGATAAGGTAACGGCGGAGGAATTGCACCTTGTCGTTGCCGAAGCGTCCAAATCCGGGGTCATAGAGGAAGGGGAAAGGGCGATTATTTCGGGCGTCGTGCGGCTCGCCGACCGGCCGGTGCGCGATGTTATGACCCCTAGAACCGACGTTGATTGGCTGGACTTGGATGCGGATGCCGATGCGGTGCGCAAAAAATTGCTCGCCAGCCCGCACAGCCGCCTGCCGGTGGGTAAGGGGAGCGTCGATGCGCTGACCGGCGTCGTCGATGCGCGCGATATTGCGGTCGCCCTCCTGCGCGGACAGGCGCTCAACATCAAAAAATGGACGCGCAAGGCGGTCATCATCCCCGATCAATTGGATGCGATGGATGCGCTGGGGGCGCTGCGCAGCGCCGATGTCCCGATGCTGTTCGTCCATGATGAATATGGCCATTTCGACGGGCTGGTGACACCCGCTGACCTGCTGAGCGCGATTGCCGGCGAATTTGCCTCGGACAGCGACATTGGCACCGACCCGCATCTGGTCGAACGCGCGGACGGCAGCCTGCTGGTGTCGGGCGCGATGCCCGCCGATGCGCTGGCAGAGCGTTTGGGGCTTACCCTTGATGATGAACGCGAATTTGCAACCGCTGCCGGCTTTGTGCTCGACCGGCTCAAACATCTGCCGGTGACGGGTGAAGTGTTCGATGCCCATGGCTATCGCTTTGAAATTATTGATATGGACGGGCGTAAAATCGACAAATTGCTGGTGAGCGCGATTTTGCCATCCGCCTGAACATTGGCTGTCACGCCAATTCAGAATCATGTCACCATGCCATGGTTAAACAGGCCTTACTGCCCCGACATGGTGCCGGGGCGGACTATAGGCTGAAGGAACCCAGTTATGGCGACCAAATTTGCAAGTCCCCTGCGGGCGGCATCTGCCGCCGTTCTGGCAGGCAGCATGGTTTTAACAGCGATGCCAGCATCGGCGCAGCGGTATGAACGCCACCGCGACCGTTATCATGACGGGATCAGCGCGGGCGAAGTTATCGCCGGTGCGGTGATTATCGGCGGGCTGGCGGCAATTTTGTCGGGCGGCGGGCGGGATCGTGACCGTTATGATCCGCGCTACGATGGCTATAATGGCCAATATGATGGCTATTACAACGGCTATGACTGGAACCGTTACGGCGGTTCGCGCGAAGCCATCCAGCGTTGTGTGCAGGCGGTTGAGCGGCGCGGCGGATATGGATCAGACACCAATGTTCGCCGGATCACCGACATTGACCGGATTCGCGGCGGGTACCGGGTGGAAGGCAATGTTGCCGTCAACTACCGACAGGATTGGCGCAACCGTGACCGTTATGACGGGCGCTGGAACCGCGACTGGAATGATCGTCAGCGTTATGATGATCGTGGCCGCTTCACCTGCACCGTGCGTTACGGCCGGGTGCAGGATGTCGATTTTCGCGGGATTTAACGCCCGCAGTTGACCAGTTGCAGGATGGATCGCCGGGGTGGAAGCCCCGGCGGTCGGCATATTTGATCCGAAACTATTGTTTCGGATGGCGCGGCGCCGGCCGGCTCGTTTCTCTCGGCGGTCTTTTCTTTTGGGGCGCTTGCCCCTATGCGCGCGCCATGCCGAGCCAGCCCCAACCCGCCCACCAGTCCATCCTTATCGTCGATTTTGGCAGTCAGGTGACCCAGCTTATCGCGCGGCGCGTGCGCGAAGCCGGGGTTTACTGCGAAATCGCCCCATTTTCCGGCGCAGGGGCGGCGTTCGCGCGGATGCAACCCGCGGGGATCATCTTTTCAGGTGGCCCGGCATCGGTGGGTGATGCGGGCAGTCCGCGTGCGCCCACATGCCTGTTCGACAGCGGCCTGCCCATCCTTGGCATTTGCTATGGTCAGCAGGTGATGGTCACACAATTGGGCGGCGCGGTGGAATCGGGCCATGCCGCCGAATTTGGTCGGGCCGATGTCGAAATCCTGAAACCCAGCCCCTTGTTCGATGGTTTTTGGGAAGCGGGCGAAAAATATCCAGTATGGATGAGTCATGGGGATCGCGTCACCACCGCGCCAGATGGGTTTGAAATCATTGGCGTATCACCCAATGCACCCTTTGCCATCTGCGTGGATGAGGCGCGGCAATATTATACCACCATGTTCCACCCGGAGGTTGTCCACACCCCCGACGGCGCAAAATTGCTGGCCAATTTTGTCCATAAAATCTGCGGGATAACAGGTGATTGGAGCATGGCCGGTTACCGCGCCAGCAAAATTGCCGACATCCGCGCTTCTGTGGGCGATGGCCGGGTTATCTGCGGTCTGTCCGGCGGGGTCGACAGTTCGGTCGCGGCGATTTTAATCCACGAAGCGATTGGCGACCAGTTGACCTGCGTTTTCGTTGACCATGGCCTGTTGCGGCTGGCCGAACGCGAACAGGTCGAAAAATTGTTCCGTGACCATTATAATATTCCGCTGATCGTCGTCGATGCGTCGGATCGCTTTCTTGCCGGCCTAGCCGGGGTCACCGACCCCGAAGCCAAACGCAAATTTATCGGCGGCGAGTTTATCAATGTTTTCGAGGAACAGGCGCGCGCCATCGGCGGGGCTGATTTTCTGGCGCAGGGCACGCTCTATCCCGATGTCATCGAAAGCGTGTCCTTTACCGGCGGGCCGAGTGTGACGATCAAAAGCCACCATAATGTTGGCGGGCTGCCGGCGCGGATGAACATGGCGCTGGTCGAACCCTTGCGCGAATTATTCAAGGATGAAGTGCGCGCATTGGGCCGCGAACTTGGCATCAACGACCAATTTGTCGGCCGCCACCCCTTTCCGGGGCCGGGGCTTGCCATCCGCATTCCGGGTGAAGTGACGCGCGATAAATGCGATATTTTGCGCAAGGCCGATGCCATCTACCTCGACGAAATTCGACAGGCGGGGCTGTATGACGCGATTTGGCAGGCATTTGCCGTGCTGCTGCCGGTCAAGACGGTGGGGGTAATGGGCGATGCGCGCACTTATGACTATGTCTGCGGCTTACGCGCCGTCACCAGCGTCGATGGGATGACGGCAGACATCTATCCCTTTGAGGCAGCCTTCCTCAGCCGGGTCGCCACCCGCATCATCAACGAAGTGCCGGGCATCAACCGGGTGGTTTACGATTATACATCGAAACCACCGGGCACCATCGAATGGGAGTAAAGCGGAATCAGCGATTGTCCGGGGGACAATCGCCCGCTTTACTCGGCGAACGACAGTGAGCCGCAACGGGCGGAATCAGCGATTGTCCGGGGGACAATCGCCCGCTTTACTCGGCGAACGACACGCGCGGCGCGTTGATGGTTGCTACCCACCGCCTTCCATCCCGCCCTATGCTATGCCATGATTGCGAGCATGGAAAATACCGCACCCGTCCACTTTGACCTCGCCGCCAGCCGCATCATCCTGTCGGTGCCCCATGGTCATGCCTTTATCGACGTAGTGGCCGATGGCGGTGACTGGATTTTGCCCCATGCCGAAGTGTCGGCGGATCTGCGCGGCAGCGGGGCGGCGAAAATATTGGCATTGGGCGGCTTTGCGCTGGTTGAACAAATGGGGCGGCGCGCGCAGCTCACCTGTCCCTTCCTTGTCAAAATGGCATCGCGCGAGCCGCATTGGGCGGCATATTTTGGCGTCGCGCCGGCTAAGGATTAGGGGGTATGGCGGATATCATCGATATGGCGATGAGCGGGGGGTGCCAATGCGGCGCAGTGCGGTACCATGCGCGCCATTTCCTCGACACGTCGCACATCTGCCACTGCCGCATGTGTCAAAAGGCGACCGGCGGATTTTTCGCGGCACTGATCGGCGTGCCGCGCGATGCATTGGTCTGGACGCGCGGCATGCCCGGCAATTTTGCCAGTTCCGATCATAGCAGTCGGGGTTTTTGCACCGAATGCGGCACCCCCTTGCTCTATGATTATCACGCCAGCAAACATGTTTGCGTCACCACGGGCAGCCTCGACAATCCGGCGGCCTTCCCGCCCAAAATCCAGTTCGGGGTAGAGGGGCAGATGCCATGGTTCGCGACGCTGGGGGAAATTATGGCAGAGGAACCGACCGAGGCAGTGATGGGTGATGCAGCGGCGCGCATTGCGGCGAGCAACCGCCAGCACCCCGATGCGGATACCGCCGATTGGCCAGTGGAACGCAAGGCATGACGCTAACCCTATACGGCATCGCCAATTGCGACACGGTGAAACGCGCGCGCCGCTGGCTCGACGCGGCGGGTCACCCGTATGATTTTCATGATTATAAAAAGGCGGGGGTGGATGGGGTGTTGCTCGACCAATGGGTGGCGCAATTTGGCTGGGAACGCATCCTCAACCGCGCGGGCACCAGTTTTCGGGCACTTTGTGATGCCGACAAGGCAGATATTGACCCGGCAAAGGCGGTGCGGCTGATGCTGGCCAACCCATCGATGATCAAACGGCCGATTTTGACCGGCGCTGCCGCTGCGCCGCTGGTCGGCTTTGTCGAGACGGACTGGGCGGCGGCGCTTGGCTGATGCCCCGATTTTGATCGCCCATCGCGGCGCGTCGGGCGAACGGCCCGAACATACGCTTGCCGCTTATCAGCTGGCGATAGATCTGGGGGCCGATTTTATCGAACCCGATCTGGTGCTGACGCGCGATGGCGTTTTGGTCGCGCGTCATGAAAATGCCATTTCGACGACGACTAACGTTGGCGACCGTCCCGAATTCGCCGCGCGGCGCACAACAAAGACCATCGATGGGCGCAGCGTAAGCGACTGGTTTACAGAGGATTTCACCTTTGCCGAACTGCGCACACTGCGCGCGCGCGAACGATTGCCGCAATTGCGCGCAGCCAATATGGCCTATGATGGGCAATTTCTAATCCCCAGCTTTGTCGAGATTTTGGAACTGGCGGCGCGTGCAAGCGCGCGGTCGGGGCGGCCAATTGGCGTCTATCCCGAAACCAAGCACCCCAGCTATTTTGCTGCAATCGGCCTGCCGCACGAAGCGCCGATGCTGGCATTGCTCGAACAGTTCGGCCATGTGGCGCGCGATGCGCCAATCTTCATCCAGTCGTTTGAGGTTGCAAATCTGCGCCGCCTGCGTGGGTTGACCGATGTGCGGCTGATTCAATTGATTGACGGTGCGGGCGGCCCCGCTGATCAGGCGGACATGCTTTATGCCGACATGCTGAATGGTGCCGGGCTGGCCGCGATTGCCCGATATGCCGACGGTATCGGCCCGCCCAAGGATGCAGTGATTGCGCGCGATGGCGCGGGTAATTTGGCTACGCCGACGGGACTGGTGGCACAGGCGCATGGCGCGGGGCTGGCCGTCCACCCATGGACATTCCGGCGCGAAAATTTCTTTCTGCCAGCCAATTTGCGGCGGGGTGCCGATCCGGCGGCGCATGGCGATCTGGCAGCGGAAATCCGCGCCTTTATTGCCGCCGGGGTGGATGCCATTTTTTGCGACAACCCGCGTGAGGGGGCGATGGCGCTGGGTCGAGGGTGACGGGGCTCAGGTCACCATGCTCAGATGCCGCGCAAGAGCCCAGCTTGCGTTTCGATAACTAGCTATCCTTGTTTTCCGTGATTTCCGGGCCGTGAAATGTTTCATTTCACTCGAAATCACTCTAGGTCACCGACTCATTATGTCGCAACCATATCCTGATTGAGGCGAGTTGGACTG
>CALFXW010000098.1 GCA_937957805.1 uncultured Sphingopyxis sp. | reverse complement strand
GCGCCCGCGACCTTCATCAGCTTGAAGGCGCCGATCTTGCCCGTCGAGGGGCCGTGCGGCCCGCGGCAGAGGTCGAACCAGCCGTCCTGGTGGTAGAGGCTGACCGGCTCGCCCTCGGGGATGGCATCCAGCAGCTCGAGCTTGAAGCGCTCGCCCAGGCCCGCGAACTTGGCCCGTGCCTGCTCGCGGCTGACCTCCTCGCGCGTGAAGCGCTTGTCGGCCTTGACGATCTCGGCCATGCGGGCCTCGATCCGGGCGAGATCCTCGCTCGAGAACGGCTCGTTGCGGAAGAAGTCGTAATAGAAGCCGGTCTCGGTCGAGGGACCGAAGGTGATCTGCGTGCCGGGAAACAGATTCTGCACCGCCTCCGCCAACACATGGGCAAAATCATGCCGTGCCAGTTCGAGCGCGTCCGCTTCATCGCGCGCGGTGACGAGGTGGAGCGCCGCATCACCGGTAAAGGGTGCCGTCGCGTCGACCAATTCGCCATCGACGCGCGCGGCAAGCACCGCCTTGGCAAGGCCGGGGGAAATGGCCGCCGCGACGTCCATGGGGCTGCTGCCGTGCGGCATTTCACGCACCGAACCATCGGGAAGGGTGATAATATATGGGTTGTTGCTGGGCATCGCGCTTGCCCATGCGGGTGGAGGGCGCGCCAAGTCAAGGGCGCGCGCTAGTCGCCCGTCATTCGGCGATAATTTTTTTGCGATTTGGCCGCCCATGTGGCAGCTTCATCCTTCCACAAAGGGGAGGGCAGGAAATGAGCGACGCCAGCAAATCTTCGACTAGCAAGGGCAGCGGCGATGCCAAGGGCACAGTGCCGCCGCAACAGGCAACCGGCGGCGATGGCAAGCCCGCCAAAAATGACGGCGGCAAGAAATAAGGTTTAGCATGTAATTCGAAACCGCCGTTTCGGGGCACTGTTCCAGCCCACTCCCCGTCCGACGTTTTATGAAAATGTCTGGGAGACATTTTCATCGGAGGGCCGGCCACCCACGGGATCGTATCTTATGGGAGGCCGCCCCTCAGCGTGATTGTCCCCCGGACAATCACGTCACCTTCAGGCGGGGGTGGGCTGGTGCCGAGCCGAAATTCGCCGCTAGGCGTATTTCGAGTTAGCCCCCCCTCGCGCCTGCGCTGGCAAATTGCTATCGCAGGCGTCATGGCGCGCAATCACCTCTTTCTCGTCGATGGATCGGGCTATATTTTCCGGGCCTATCACCGGCTGCCCCCGCTGACCAACCCTGCCGGCGTGCCGGTCGGCGCGGTATATGGCTATACGACGATGCTGTGGAAGCTCGCCGATGATTTGCACAAGGCCGATGGGCCGAGCCATTTGGCCGTCATCCTCGACCATAGTGGCAAGAGTTTTCGCAACGACATCTACCCCGAATATAAGGCGCATCGTCCCCCTGCACCCGAAGATTTGGTGCCCCAATTCCCGCTGATTCGCGATGCGACGCGCGCTTTTTCGCTGCCGTGCATCGAACTGCCGGGGTTTGAGGCGGATGATCTGATCGCCAGCTATGCCACGGCTGCATTGGCGGCGGGTTGGGATGTGACGATTGTTTCAGCAGACAAGGATTTGATGCAGCTGGTCAGCGTCGATGTGACGCGCGATGCACCCAGCATCGACATGCTCGACACGATGAAGAATCTGCGGCTTGGCCGCGATGCGGTGGTTGAAAAATTTGGCGTTGGCCCTGAACGATTGGGCGATGTGCTCGGGCTGATGGGCGACAGTGTGGACAATGTCCCCGGCGTGCCGGGCGTCGGGCCAAAAACAGCGGCAAAGCTGATCAACGAACATGGCGATTTTGACGCCGTGCTCGCCGCTGCACCGTCGATGAAGCCGGGCAAACTGCGCGAAAATCTTATCGAATTTGCACAGCAAGCGCGCCTGTCGCGCGTCTTGGTCGAACTGAAATGTGATGTGCCTTTGCCGGTCGAATTGGATGCGCTGAAACTGGATGGGATACCGCCCGATCCTTTGCGCGAATTTTTGCTCCACCACGGGTTCAAAAGCCTTGCCGCGCGGCTGGGCAATGATGCTGGCCCGCCCGCTGGCCGCGCCACCGGCCTCGCTGCGCCGGTTGTACGCGAAGTGGGCGCAGATGCGTCGCGCGCCGATGGGGCATCGCACAGCCTGCCCGATATTCCCGCCATCGACCGCAGCCAATATGTCTGTGTCACCAGCCTTGCCGTGCTCGACACATGGGTGGCACAGGCGCGCGCATTGGGCCATGTCGCCATCGACACCGAAACTGCCAGTCTGGATTCGGTGACGGGCCGGTTGGTCGGCGTTTCGCTGGCGCTTGGCGCGGGTAAGGCCTGTTACATCCCGCTCGGCCATGGGGGGCATGACCTCCTCTCCGAAAAGCCGGAACAGGTGGATTTTGCCGCCGCCATCGAACGGATCGGCGCGTTGGCAGCGGACGATAGCGTATTGAAAATCGGTCATAATCTAAAATATGATATGGCGGTTCTGGCGCAACATGGCGTCCATTTTGCCAATATCGATGATACGATGTTGCTGTCCTTTGCGCTTGATGCCGGGGCGCATGGCCATGGTATGGATGAATTGGCGAGCCGCCATCTGGGGCACGGTTGTATCGCGTTCAAAGATGTGTGCGGGACAGGCAAAAGCCAGATCAGCTTTGCCGAAGTGCCGCTCGATCGCGCGACCCAATATGCGGCGGAGGATGCCGATGTCACGTGGCGGTTGTGGCGGTTGCTGCGCCACCGCCTGTGGCAGGAGGGGGGGAGCCGCATATACGAGATGGTCGACCGCGCGCTGCCCGCCAGCGTCATGGCGATGGAACGGCGCGGGATAGAGGTGAACCGCGAAGCTTTGGCGCGCCTTTCGGCCATTTTTGCAGAGGATATGGTACGGCTGGAAGCGGCAATATATGCTGAGGCTGGCGCCCCCTTTACCATCGGCAGCCCCAAGCAATTGGGGGAGATTTTGTTCGACAAAATGGCGCTGAAGGGCGGTCGCAAGGGTAAATCGGGCGACTGGTCAACCGACCAGAATGAATTGGAACGGCTGGAACGGGACGGGGTGGCAATCGCGCGCCTCATCCTCGAATGGCGGCAGGTGGCAAAGCTGAAATCCACCTATACCGACGCGCTGCAAGCACAAATCAACCCGACAACGGGGCGCGTCCACACCAGCTATAGTCTGGTTGGCGCACAGACCGGGCGATTATCCTCCACCGACCCAAATTTGCAGAATATCCCCATCCGCAGCGAAACCGGTCGGCAGATCCGCGAAGCCTTTGTCGCTGCGTCGGGGCATAAATTGATTGCGGCGGACTATAGCCAGATTGAACTGCGCCTTGCCGCGCATATGGCCGATGTGCCCCAGTTGAAGGATGCTTTTGCCGATGGTGCGGACATTCACGCGCGCACGGCGGTGGAATTATTTGGGGAGGTGACGCGCGACAGCCGCGCAAAGGCAAAAACCGTCAATTTCGCGATATTATATGGCATTTCGCGCTATGGCCTTGCCCAAAGGCTCGAAATTTCCAACGGCGAAGCGCAGGAGATTATCGGTCGATATTTCGAACGCTTTCCCGGTATCAGCGATTATATTCAAGCGACGCTCGAACATGTGCGCGAGGCGGGTTTTACCGAAACCTTGTTCGGGCGCAAAACATGGTTCCCGCGCATCAAATCATCCAACCAGACCGAACGGGCGGGCAGCGAACGCGCGGCGATCAACGCGCCGATACAGGGGACGAGCGCGGACATCATCAAGCGCGCCATGAACCGGATGGATGCCGCACTGGCCGTCGCTGGCTTGCAGGATGTTGCCATGCTGCTGCAAGTGCATGACGAACTGGTGTTTGAAGCACCCGATCATCTGGTTGATGCGGCCATCCCCATCATCAAGTCAGTGATGGAGGGGGCGGCAAGCCCGACGGTCAAATTATCAGTGCCGCTCGTGGTCGATGTTGGCGTTGGCAACACATGGGCCGCCGCGCATTAGAGCCTTTTCGATTAGATTGAATCGAAACCGGCTCTAACTATCCTTGCCTCCCGTGATTTCCGAGCCGTGAAATGTTCCATTTCACTCGAAATCACTCTTGGCGCGCGCGCGCTATTTGCGCTCGCGTGCTTGTCGATAGCTGCCGAGCAGACGCACTTCATTGCAATGAAAGGCCAGTTCGGCGAGCGCGCGGTCAATCGCCGCCTCGCCCGGTGCGCCGACGATATCGGCGTAAAATTTGGTCGCGGCGAAATGGCTGCCCTGCTGATAGCTTTCCAGCTTGGTCATATTAACGCCATTGGTGGCAAAGCCGCCGAGCGCCTTGTAAAGTGCGGCGGGGATGTTTTTGACCTCAAAAACAAAAGTGGTCATCAGCGTGCCCGACTGTTCCTCCGGCGGCACGGCGTTGGGGGCGAGGATGACAAAGCGCGTCATATTATCCGCGCTATCCTCCACACCCGTTGCATGTAATTTCAGGCCATAGAGCGCGGCGGCGTGCACAGGGGCGAGCGCGGCCAGCCCCACTTCATCGCTGTCCGCGACAAAGGCGGCTGCCCCCGCAGTATCGGCATAGGCATGCGGGGCCAGCCCCTCAGCGCGCAACCATTTGCGGCATTGGCCCAGCGCCTGCGGGTGGCTGATAACCCGTTGCGGCGGCCCCAGATCGCGGCTCATAAACCCGTATCGGATGGGCAAAAAATGTTCGCCGACAATCGATAGTCCCGATTCGGGCAACAGGAAATGGATGTCCGCGACCCGGCCATGCAGCGAATTTTCAATCGGAATCATTGCGCTGGCGGCACGGCCCGCGTGCACCGCATCCAACGCATCTTCAAAGGAAAAACAGGGCAGCGGCAGCGCGGTTGCGTCATATCTTTTGACGGCCAATTCGCTGTTGGCACCGGGCGCGCCCTGAAAAGCCATGGCGCGGTGCGGCTCTGCCGCTGCGGCAGTTGCCATTTTTTCGACCGCGCTCTGGGCGGATGGGGAATAGCTGGACATGGTGGCGGCGCGGGTAAAGCAGCGGCGCGGCGCTGGCAAGCGGCACTGCGGTGATGCGTCCATCGCTTGATGCTTGCGCGCGCGCGCCCGCGGCACTAATGGGCAGGCAATATGGGCGTTTACGCTGATGGATTGACGCAGAAAAAAGGGGCAGGTTCCGACCATGGATGACCGCAACAATATTGTGCTCGGCTGGGCTTTGGCCGCAGGCATCGTCGCGCTGGGGCTGTCGAGCGTGACGAACAAGATTTTCGGCGGTGACCATGTTGAAAAGGCTGGCTTTGCCGTTGCGAGCGCCGATGCTGGCGGTGGCGGGGCAGTCGCTGAAGAACCGATTGAGGCGCGCCTCGCGGTCGCCGATGTTGCTGCGGGCGAAGCGGTGTTCCAGAAATGCGCTGCTTGCCACACCGCCAACGCTGGCGGTGCCAATGGTATTGGGCCCAATTTGCATGGCGTAGTCGGCACCGCAATTGCGGGACGGCCGGACGGTTTTGCCTATAGCGATGCGCTCAAATCGCACGGCGGCACGTGGGATTGGACTAATTTGGATCATTGGTTCACCAGTCCGCGCCGCTTTGCCAATGGCACGAAGATGAGCTTTGCGGGCCTTTCCAACCCGCAAGATCGCGCCAATTTGATCGCTTGGTTGAACGCCCAAGGGTCGAACCTGCCGCTGCCCGCCGCTCCGGCACCTGCAGCCGCTGCGCCGGCTGATGGCGCAGCGCCCGCTGCCCCGGCGGATGCAGCGGCTGCACCCGCAGCACCCGCAGCGCACTAAATATTTGGGGCTAGAATAGCCAAAGAATATGCCTATCCTTTCCTCGGGGCAGGGGGAGGATTATGGCCGCGCCGATTGACGATTTTGGCGGCGTATCGCCGTTCAGCCGCATGGCAAAATCCGCGCTGCTCATGCTCTATCGCCGCCATGGCTGGCGTGCCGAAGGGGTGGTGCCCAGCCCACGCCGCTTTGTCATCATCGCCGCGCCACACACCAGCAACTGGGATTTCCTCTATTTTCTGGGGCTGACGCAGGCGCTGGGCATCGATGCGCACTTCATGGCCAAGAAACAATTATTCCGTTGGCCATTGGGCGGCTTCATGCGCGATATGGGCGGGATTATGGTCGACCGAGAAAAAGGCGGCAATTATGTTACGGCAATGGCCCAAGAATTTTCCCGGCGCGACGAATTTATGCTGACCATTGCGCCGGAGGGCACGCGCGGTGCCGTGCGGCAATGGCGCACCGGATTTTACCAGATTGCGTTGGCGGCGCAGGTGCCGATGGTGATCGGCCTCATGGATTATGGGCGCAAAGTGGGCGGGCTTGGCCCGGCGATCATGCCGACTGGGGACTATGCCGCTGACATGGCGCCAATTGCCGAATTTTATCGGTCGGTAACGCCGCGCCACCCGGCCAAGGCGATGGCAAATATAGTGGAGGATAGCGAATGAGCGCAATTCTACTGCCCCTGGCGGGTAATCTCATTGTGCTGATGCTGGTGATGATTGGTTTTTGGCTGGTTGCGGTGCGCCTCCATGATGTCAGCTTCATCGACGCGCTGTGGGCCTATGGCATGGGCGGATTGGCGCTGTTCTCGGCGTGGCGGGTCGGTTGGGATTTGGGGTTGCAGGCAAAATTGCTGCTCGCCCTGACGCTCCTCTGGTCGCTGCGCCTTGGCACCCATTTATGGCTGCGTTGGCGCGAACTGGGGCCAGACCCGCGCTATACGCGCATTTTGGGCCGCGCGATGGAGGCCAAGCGGTGGAACTTTGCGCTCGCCTCGCTCCTCATCGTATTTTTGTTGCAAGGGCCGCTCCTGTGGTTTGTCAGCCTGCCCGCGCAGGTCGGCATATTGGACGGGGCGGCGAACCCGCAGCCCCTATCCCCATCAGCATGGGCGGGCGGGCTGCTGGCGATTATCGGCATCGGCTTTGAAACCATCGGCGACTGGCAATTGCGCCGTTTTCGTGCCGATCCGGCCAGCAAGGGACAGGTGCTCGACACCGGTTTGTGGCGTTACACCCGCCATCCAAATTATTTTGGCGATGCCTGCACATGGTGGGGGATTTGGCTGGTCGCGGCGTCCGTGGCACCGCTCGGTCTCTATACCATATGCAGTCCGATTTTGCTGACGTGGATGTTGATGCGCTGGTCGGGCAAGCCGATATTGGAGGGCGCGCTCACCAAATCGCGCCCCGGCTATGCTGATTATGTTGCGCGCACGAGCGGCTTTTTCCCATGGCCGCCCAAGGCGCAATAAGGCTATTGTCAATCATATTGATTGAGATATATTCTCTACTCCATTAGTTGAGATAAGGGGAGGGAGAGTCTCATGTCAAAATCGAAATTACGCGTCCGCGCGCTTGTGCCCAGCATGGCTGTCGCGATGCTGCTCACCGCCTGTCAAAATGCTGAAAATGCCGCCCAGCCCGCCGCCGAAGCCAGCGATGCGGTGATGGATGCTGCTGCCGATGCTGCCGCGCCGGAGGGTGCGAGCGCCAGCGCCGCCCCCGGTGATGCTGGCGATGTGCGCATCGATCCGGCGATTGCGGGCGGTGTCGCCAGCGGTGTCGCCTTTACCTACAGCGCCCAATACCGCCTGCCCGATGCGGCGGTGAGTGAAGCTCAAAGCCGCCATGTCGCGGCCTGCGCCGCGCTGGGCCGCGCGCATTGCCGGGTGGGCGACATCCGTTTTGACCAACGCAGCGAAGGGCCGGTCAGCGGTTCGCTGCAGCTGCTTATCGACCCGGCCCTGGCGCGGGGGTTTCTGCGCGATGCTGAACGCATGGTCGCCGCGCTCAACGGGGAAACATTGGCCAGCAGCATTGCGGGTGAAGATGTCGGCACCGGCATCGCCAATTCGCAGGCGCAAAGTGCGCGCCTCGGCGGGGATTTGACGCGGTTGGAGGCGCGGCTGGCAGCCCCCGGCCTTAGTGCGCGCGAACGGCAGGCGCTGCACCGCCAAGTTTCGGAACTACGCCGTGAATCGGGTGATCGGGAGGATGATCGCGCAGCGGGGGAGGCGCGGCTCGCCGCAACGCCGGTTGAACTCAGCTACACCGGTCAAACGGGTCTCGCCGGTATCAACCCCGACCGTCCCTTTGCCAGCGCCTTTGCCGCATCCGCCGAAAGCTTCGGCACATTTTTCGCCTGGCTGCTGACGCTGCTCGGCCTCATCGCCCCATGGGCGTTGATCCCCGCGCTATGCGTCTTTGTCTGGCGCGTGGCACGGCGCAAAACGCCGGTGGTGCCGAGCGAATGAAGGAAAAGAGGGGGGAGGGCATGCCTCCTCCCCACTCCACCACATTTAACAGCCGTTGCCGCCGCCCAAAACGCCGCCCAACACCCCGCCGAGCCCACCACGTCGACGGCGGCAATTGGGCTGCGCGGGCTGGTTGCCATTGCTGGCGCTTTCGCCAGCATCATCGCCCGGACCGCCGACCATCCAGCTGGTATTGGCGCGGTAACGGACGCGCGCCGTCCAAATCGGTCGCCATGGGATGCGCGCGTTGGCCGGGCGCGGGGGATAGGCAAAATCAGCCTCCGGCCCATAGGCATAAAGATTGCCGAACATCGCATCGGGTGCGGCGGCGCGCACCTCCGCCGGGACGGTGCAACTGGTCGTGGCAGGCGGCAGGACGACCCGCTGACGCACCAGATTGGCAACGGTTGCAGGCGACATCCAATCCCATAATCCGCCACCAAATTGCTGGCTGGCCGACGACGTCCACCAGACGATATCACCCCCGCTGCCGCGCCCGTTGGATCTGAAACCCATCGTCCAGGCGTAATATCCCGTCGCTTGCGCAATCGCATTCCAACTGAGGTTCATCGACCCGTCGGTATTAGCGGCGCTGCGTGCGGTTATGGCAGGCATGAAATCCTGCGTCAGGTCAAAGGCGATGTCGGGTGAATAATTGCCCGCCACACGGTGCGCGCCGATCAACGAACTTTGCGCCGAAACCTGCGCATTGGACCGGCCATTTGGCCAATCACCATAGGTGCGGCTGTTGGCAAAGCTGACCGAACGGTCGCGCGGAATGCTGGTCGAAAACAGCCCCGTCGGAACTTGTCCCGCGCTGATCCGCGCCAGATCAATCACCACCGGCTGACCGGCGGGGGCGTGCGCGCCGCAACCCCAGAACAGCAAAATCCGCCCGCTGGGCCGTTCGCCACTTTCTTGACCGGGGATGGTTTCCCGTTCACTGTCGGGCGCGCGGGTCGGGGTTGTCAATGGCACCGATGCGCCGAGCCGCGCGCCCGCTGGCATGAAATGCTGCGCTGCCGGATTGGGCGGGGTTGCCTGTGGTGAACCTAGGCGCAGATAAAGCTCCTTGCGCGGTTCATTTGCCCGACCGGAAAGCAGCGCGCCGATGTTCACGCCGCCACCGCCAAATGCGCCGATCCCCATGCCGCTCGCCGTGCCGACGTCCATCTCATAATGGACGGTCGCGGTGGGTGTGGCCTGCGATGCGGCATCGCCCGCACCCAATGCCAGTCCCATGGTCAATGCCAGCGCGCCCGCGCCCGTCGCCCAAATCAGCTTTTTCATACGCCACTCCCACCAAGTTGGCGGCAAGCTGTCGATTGCTGACAGGGGAGTCAATGCGCTAGATCATAATTCAGACGGCGTCTGCCGTGCCCTTTGCTTTGGTGCCCGCTTTGGGTTTCGTTTTTGCAGGGCTTTTGGGCGGGGCAGGGGTGATTTCAAATGCCAGCGCCGCGCCTTCATCCCCACCGCGCAGCCGCACCTTGACCTCCCCGCCGTGAACCAGCTTACCGAACAATAATTCCTCGGCCAGCGGCTGTTTGATTTTTTCCTGAATCAGCCGACCCATTGGCCGCGCGCCATACATTTTGTCATAGCCTTTTTCGATCAGCCAATCGCGTGCGCCATCGTCCAGCTGGATATGGACGTTGCGGTCGGCCAATTGCAGTTCCAATTGCAGGATGAACTTGTCGACCACCCGTGCCACGACTTCGGCCGGCAGATAGGCAAAGGGCACGATGGCGTCGAGCCGGTTGCGAAATTCCGGTGTGAACAATTTTTTGACTGCGTCTTCCTGTGCATCTTCGCGGCTGATGTTGCCAAAGCCGATACCCTCCCGCGCCATGTCCGCCGCGCCCGCATTGGTCGTCATAATCAAAATGACGTTACGGAAATCGACGCTCTTGCCATGGTGATCGGTCAGGCGGCCATTATCCATCACCTGCAACAATATGTTGAACAGGTCGGGGTGCGCCTTTTCAATTTCGTCGAGCAACAACACGCAATGCGGATTCTGGTCGATAGCATCGGTCAGCTGCCCGCCCTGATCATAGCCGACATAGCCCGGCGGCGCGCCAATCAACCGGCTAACCGAATGGCGTTCCATATATTCGGACATGTCGAAGCGCTGCATGGGGATGCCGAGAATGGCCGCCAATTGTTTTGCAACTTCGGTTTTGCCAACGCCGGTTGGCCCGGAAAACAGGTAATTGCCAATCGGCTTTTCGGGGTCACGCAGCCCCGCGCGCGACAATTTAATCGCGCTCGACAAAATCTCTATCGCCTGATTTTGGCCGAAAACCACGCGTTTCAGGTCATTTTCCAGCGTTTCCAATACGCGCTTGTCATCGCTGGACACGGTTTTGGGCGGGATGCGCGCCATGGTGGCGATCACCGCCTCAATCTCCCGCGTGGTAATTGTCTTGCGCCGTTTGGACGGGGGAACGAGCATCTGCATCGCGCCCACTTCGTCGATGACGTCGATAGCCTTGTCCGGCAATTTACGGTCGTTGATATAGCGTGCGGACAATTCGACCGCCGCCTTGATCGCATCGGGGGTATATTTGACCTGATGGTGCGCCTCAAAAGCCGAACGCAGTCCGGCCAAAATCTTTACCGCATCCTCCATCGATGGTTCGGTCACGTCAATCTTCTGGAACCGGCGCAGCAGCGCGCGATCCTTTTCAAAATGGTTGCGAAATTCCTTGTACGTCGTCGAACCAATGCAGCGGATCTGCCCGCCCGACAGCGCGGGTTTCAACAGGTTGGACGCATCCATTGCGCCGCCCGATGTCGCGCCAGCACCGATAACTGTATGGATTTCATCGATAAATAATATCGCGTGGGGGATGGCTTCCAGCTCTGAAACCACGGCTTTCAGCCGTTCTTCAAAATCGCCGCGATAGCGCGTTCCAGCGAGCAGCGCGCCCATGTCGAGCGAATAAATCACCGCATTTTGCAACACTTCGGGCACGTCGCCCTCGTTAATTTTGCGTGCTAACCCTTCTGCAATCGCGGTTTTACCAACGCCAGGGTCGCCGACATACAGCGGATTATTTTTTGACCGGCGGCAAAGGATCTGGATTGTACGGTCAACCTCCGCATTGCGGCCGATCAGCGGATCCACCCGCCCATCCGCCGCCTTTTGGTTCAAATTGACCGTATATTGGCTGAGCGCAGTTTCCTTTTTACTGCTTTTTTCGGCACGTGTTTCGGACTTGGCCTCGGGCGCTTCGCTGTCACTATTATCCTCAATTTTGGTCGCGCTGCTGCCCTTACCCACTCCGTGGCTAAGGTAGGATACCGCATCGAGCCGCGTCATATCCTGCTGTTGCAGGAAATAAACGGCAAAGCTTTCGCGTTCGGACAGCAGGGCGACAAGGACATTGGCCCCCGTCACCTCATCCCGGTTGGATGATTGGACATGTAATATCGCGCGCTGGATAACGCGCTGGAAACCGCTGGTCGGGGTGGCTTCGCCGCCCTCATTCGTTTTGAGAGAGTCGAGTTCGGTGTCGAGATAATGGGTCACCGCGACGCGCAAATCATGGAGCGCAACGCCGCAAGCGACCATCACTTCGCTGGCGTGCGGGTCATCCACCAATGCCAGCAGCAGATGTTCCAACGCGGCATATTCATGCTGGCGGTCGCTGGCATTTTTGAGCGCACTGTGCAGCGTTTTTTCGAGGCTCTCGGCAAAGGACGGCATCGCTCAGTCACTCCATGCGCCGGAGGGTGCGCCGGCCATAAACCCTGCTGCGTCCCCGGCAATGCCGGGCCACAACCTTCGCAGACAACAGCGCCGCGCCGCCGCCTTTTCCCCGCCCTGTCCTTCAAATTGGCATTGCTGGCAGCAAAGACAAGATGAAAGCGTGCGGCGACGAGAATTTTCTAACGCTTGAATAGGGCGTCAGCGCTTGCTTTATGGTTAACGGCGCTTTCACTTTTTGCGCGGGTGCGCGCAATCTCCGCCTCCAAAACCGCAATTCGGCTGGCCAGTTCGTCGATCGACAGCGGGTCCAGGTCCTGCCGTTGCAGGGCGCGCAGTGGGTCGTCGGCCCGCCGGGGAAAAATATCCTCATCATCCATCGAAAAATCCCCCTTCGGCTGATTTTTGCGCAGGTTCAGGGTGGAGTCAATGTGCCGTGATATTGCCCGACCGCGTTTTAGCGGTTAGGCAATTTGGCAGAAAAGGGGGGTCGCACAATGTCTTTGCCGCACGATATGCGCGTCATTGCCATCCGCGCGTTCGGGGGCGCTGAAAATCTTGTGGTGGAGCGCCGCCCCTTGCCCGATTGCGGCGACAATGATGTGCTGATCCGCGTCGCCGCCGCCGGGGTCAACCGTCCCGATGTGTTGCAGCGCATGGGCCATTACCCCCCGCCGCCCGGCGCGCCCGACTGGCCCGGCCTTGAAGTCGCGGGGGAGGTGGTCGCGACGGGCAAGGATGTGCCGCACGAATATCTGGGGCAAAAGCTCTGCGCCTTGGTCGCGGGCGGCGGCTATGGCGAATATGTTGCAGCGCCGATTGGTAGCTGCCTGCCTGTTCCCGCTGCATTGTCGATGGCAGAGGCTGCGGCGATGCCCGAAACGCTTTTCACCGTTTGGACCAATTTGTTCGAACGCGCTTATGCCTGTGCGGGTGACCATGTCCTCGTCCATGGGGGGACGAGCGGGATTGGCACTATGGCAATTCAGCTATGCCGCCTGTTCGACATAATATGCATCGTCACCTGTGGCAGCGCGCAAAAATGCGATGCTGCGCGCGCTTTGGGTGCAGCGCATGCGATTGATTATAGCGCCGAAGATTTTGTGGAGGCGGTGCGCCGCATCACCAATGGCAAGGGGGTAGCCGCCGTGCTCGACATGGTGGGGGGCGATTATGTGCCGCGCAACCTCGCCTGTCTGGCGGATGAGGGGCGGCATGTTTCCATCGCCTTTCAGCGCGGCGCAAAGGCAGAGGTCAACATCATGGATGTGATGCGCCGTCGCCTGACCCTGACCGGTTCGACGCTGCGCGCACGCTCCGACAGTTTTAAGGCGCTTGTGGCCGATGAACTTGCCCGCACCGTCTGGCCCTTTGTAGAGGAAGGGCGGCTCAAACCCGCCATCGACAGCATTTTCCCCTTGGAGGATGCCGCCGCCGCGCATGCACGCATGGAAAGCGGCGCACATGTCGGCAAGATTATCCTCGAAATATAGGAAGGTTGCGGCCCCAATCCCCCACTTGCCCCGCGCCGCGCCGCGCGCTAGAGCGGCACGCGATATTCATGGCCGCTCCGGGGTAAGGGGCGGCCCCTTTTATTTATGGAGCATGTCATGGCCCAACCGCTCATGCCGCACGCGACCGCTGCCTGGCTGGTCGACAATAGCGCGCTCAGCTTTCAACAAATCGCCGATTTCTGCGGCCTGCATATTTTGGAAGTACAGGCAATTGCCGATGATACGGCGGGCACCAAATTGACCGGGCGCGATCCGGTGCGCGCGCATGAAATCACCATGGAAGAAATTGAACGCGGTGCCGCTGACCCCAGCTACAAATTGCAAATGCTGGGCGGGCATGAACATGTCCGCCGGACAAAGGGGCCGCGCTATACGCCTGTTTCCAAGCGGCAGGACAAGCCCGACGGTATCGCCTGGCTGATCCGCAACCACCCCGAATTGTCGATTGCCGCCATCGGCAAATTAATCGGCACCACCCGTTCGACCATCGAAGCAATTCAGGGCCGCGAACATTGGAACATCGCCAATATCGTGCCCAAGGATCCGGTGGCGCTGGGCCTTTGTTCGCAGCGCGAACTCGATGCGCTGGTCGCCAAAGCCGCGAAAAAGGCGGGGCTTGTCGCGCCCGTTGACACGCGCTTTGATGGCGACCGTGCGGCGCTGATCGAAGAATTAAAGGCCGAACGCGAAGCCGCGCACCGCGCCGCCGACGAAGCCGCAGCAGAGGAGGCGGCAGGAGCGGCTGCGGCGGGGCATGGCGAACCGGCATAACCCCCATCTGGCGGATGCGGCGCTTGCCGGGGCGAGCCAAAGCCCCGATGCGTCGCTGGCCGCTGATGACGGGCTGGTGGCAACCAGCGGGGCGGGGTTGACTTATCCATGGGGGGAAGAAGCGCCTGCGCCGGGCGCGCTTATCGACATTGCGCCGGGTGTGCGTTGGGCGCGCATCCCGATGCCCGGCTCGCTCGACCATATCAACAGCTGGATTTTGGGGGAGGATGCGGCCCTCACCATCGTTGATTGCGGGCTGATGCTCGAACCTTGTTCGACGGCGTGGAAGGCGTTGTTCGCCGGCCCGCTCGAAACCGCGCGGGTCGAACGAATATTATGCACCCATATGCACCCCGATCATATCGGGCTTGCCGGTTGGCTGGCGCGGCGGTTTGACGTGCCGCTGGCCATGACGCGCGGCGAATGGCTCCAGGCGCGGCTGATGCTGACCGATATGCGCGACGCCCCGCCCGATGAGGTGAGCGCGATGCAAAAGGCGGCGGGCTGGGATGCGGACGCCATCGACCATGCCCGCGCGCAAGGGTGGAGCAGGCTTGGTCAGGTGATTTTCCGCCTGCCCTATGGCTATCAACGGCTGGTTGACCGGCAAGTGCTGCAGATTTCGGGACAGGATTGGCGCGTGGTGGTTGGATCGGGTCACAGCCCCGAACATGCCTGTTTGTGGAACGAAGCGGCGGGGATTTTGATTTCCGGCGATCAGATATTGCCGCGCATATCCTCCAATGTGTCATTGAATGCGGGGGAGCCAGAGGGGAACCCGCTGGGTGAATGGCTTGCCTCCATCGACAAGCTATTGTCATTGCCGGATAATTTGCTGGTCTGCCCGGCGCATGGTGAGCCATTTTACGGTTTTCACGCGCGGCTGCAGGCACTCAAAGCCGAACATCTCGAACGGCTCGATGCGCTGGCCGATGCGTTGGGCGATGCGCAGCGCGCGGTCGATATTTTTCCGCTGCTGTTTCACCGTCCGATTGGCGACAGGCAGCGCGGCCTCGCCACCGGCGAAGCCTTGGCGCATCTGCGCTGGCTGGAGGTTGCGGGCCGCATCCGCCGCGAAACGCGCGATGACGTCTGGTGGTGGAGCCGCGTTTAGCTGCTGCCCTAGGTCACCGACTCATTATGTCGCAACCATATCCTGATTGAGGCGAGTTGGACT
>CALFXW010000097.1 GCA_937957805.1 uncultured Sphingopyxis sp. | reverse complement strand
GTGCGCGATTTTTCCGCGTTGGCCTGCCCGCGCTCTGGCGGCTTGCGCCCGATATGAACGCACTGGTCGCGGTGGGGGCGGGCGCGGCCTATGGATATTCGATGGTGGCGACCTTTGCGCCGCACTGGCTGCCAGCGGGCAGCGCGCATGTCTATTTCGAAGCGGCGGCGGTGATTGTGACGCTGATATTGGGTGGCCGCTATCTGGAGGAACGCGCCAAGCACCGCGCCAGTGCCGCCATCCGCGCGCTGGTTGATCTGCAACCAAAGAGCGCGCCGGTGCTGCAAGGTCAAGCCTTTGTTGAAACGCCGATCGCCGCGATCCTGCCGGGCGATGTGGTGTTGGCGCAACCGGGCGCGCGCATCGCGCTCGACGGGGTGGTCATCTGGGGCGACAGCCATGTGGATGAGGCGATGTTGACGGGGGAGCCGATGCCGGTGGCCAAATCGCCCGGCGCACGGGTGACAGGCGGGACGATCAACGGCGAAGGGGCGATCCATATCCGCGTCGATGCGGTGGGGGCCGATGGTGTGCTGGCGCGCATCATCGCGCTGGTCAGCGCGGCAGAGGGGGCGCGCCTGCCCATCAGCGCGCTGGTTGACCGCATCACCCGCTGGTTTGTGCCGATGGTTTTCGCGGTCGCGGCGCTGACTTTCCTGCTGTGGCTGGCGCTCGCCCCGGCCCCGGCCTTGCCGCAGGCATTGGTGCACGCGGTGGCGGTGCTGATCGTCGCCTGTCCCTGCGCCATGGGGCTTGCCACCCCGATGGCGGTGCTGGTGGGCTCAGGGCGCGCCGCGCAACTCGGCATTTTGCTGCGCGGGGGGGATGCGTTGCAACGGCTGGAATCGGTGCGCGCTATCGCCTTTGACAAGACGGGGACGTTGACGCTGGGCCAACCGGTGTTGACCGATGCGATATGGCTGCCCGATTTTGCAGCGGACGAAATGTTGGCCGATGTCGCGGCGGTGGAGGCATTGTCCGAACATCCATCTGCCCGCGCCATCGTTGCGGCGGCAGCGGCGAGCGCGCTCCCCCGCCCGCCGGTGCAGGATTTTGTCGCCCGCGCGGGACATGGGGTTTCCGCGATGGTGGGGGAGGGTGTTGCTGCCCGTCACATCGCCATCGGCAATGCCGCCCAATTGGCAAGCCATGGGGTGGATTGCGCGCCCCTCTTGGCGCGCGCAGCGGCATGGGCGGCGGCAGGGAAAAGCCCCATTTTCATCGCGCGCGATGGGCAATTGGCAGGGGCAATTGCGCTGGGCGATATGGCAAAGCCGACCAGTGCAGCGGCCATCCGCCGCCTTAGCGCCGACGGGCTGCATGTCGCGATGCTGAGCGGGGATAATGCCGCCACCGCGCGTGCCATCGGTGCGCAATTGGGGGTGGATGATGTGACGGGCGGGCTGCTCCCCGCCGATAAATTGGCCGCGCTCGACAAACTACGCGCAAAATATGGCGCCATTGCCTTTGTGGGGGATGGGATCAACGATGCGCCGGTGCTGGCGGCGGCGGATGTCGGCCTTGCCATGGGTAATGGCACCGACATTGCGATGGACGCGGCGGACGGTGTTTTGATGGCGGGTGACCCTCTGGCGGTGGTGCGCGCCATCCGCCTGTCGCGCGCGACGATGCGCAATATCCGCCAGAATCTATTCTGGGCCTTTGCCTATAATATCGCGCTGGTGCCGCTGGCGGCGGGCGCGCTATACCCATTTTGGGGGATCAGCCTGTCGCCGGTTTTTGCAGCAGGGGCGATGGCATTGTCGAGCGTCTTTGTCATCGGCAATGCGTTAAGGTTGAATCGCGCAGAAAAGGATGATCGATGAACATTGGGGATGCGGCACGCGCGTCGGGCGTTTCGGCCAAGATGATCCGCTATTATGAGGATATTGCGCTGCTCCCCCCGGCGGCGCGGCGCGCATCGGGCTATCGTGATTATGGCGCGGATGATGTCCACCGCTTGCGCTTTGTCCGCCGCGCGCGCGACCTTGGCTTTGCGATAGAGGAAGTGCGCGAATTATTGAGCCTGTGGCACGACAAAAGCCGGCACAGCGGCGATGTAAAGGCATTGGCGAGCCGCCACATCGCCGCGCTCCATACCCGCATCGACGCGCTGCGCAATATGGCCGATACGCTCGAAACATTGGCGGATTGCTGCGCGGGCGACAACCGCCCCGACTGCCCGATTTTGGCCGATCTGTCGGGGGATGGGGCTATCCCCTAGCGCGCGGTCTGATGGCATTGACGGCGAGGCCGGAAATAATCGCCGCAGCGGCGACCAATTTCCACAGCGGCATGGGTTCCCCCAAAAATATGGCGGCGGACGACAGGCCGAATATCGGCACCAACAGGCCCAATGGCGCGACCTGCGATGCGGGGTAGCACCCCAACAGCCAATTCCACACCGCATATCCAAAAATCGCATTGCCAAAGGCTTGCCAGAAAATGCTAAGCCAGCCGTTCATATCCGCATGGGTCAGGCTGTGGCCGATGGCGCTTGGCCCTTCGAACAGCAGCGCCATCGCGGCCAAGGGCAAAATGGCGAAAATATTGCTCCACGCGACGAGCGATAGGGCATTGATTGGCCCAGCGCGGCGCGCGACAATATTGCCCATCGCCCAACAAAATGCGCCACCAAGGACGAGTGCGACGCCAATCGGGCTCGCTTCGCCACCGCCCATGAAAATGACGATGGTAACACCCGCTGCGCACAGCAAAAGGCCAAAGATATTGCGTGCGCCAATGCGTTCACCGGCAAAATAAACGGCAAGGGCAACGGTGAAAAATGCCTGTGTTTGAATCAATACCGATGCGAGGCCGGGCGAAATGTCGCCGCTCATCGCATATAACATCAGGCCAAATTGGCCCGCGCCGATCAACAGGCCATAGACGACGACATTTTTCCAATCGGTTTCGGGCCAACGGAAAAAGGGCAGCAGCCGCAGCGACGCCAGCAAAAACCGCAAGGTGGCAAAGGTAAAGGGTGGAAACTGGTTCAGCCCGATCCGGATGACGACAAAATTGCTGCCCCAAATCGCCACGACGATAATCGCCAGCAGCAAATGGGCGGGGCTGAGGCGGGTGGGGCTGGTTATGTGCATCGATGTGCGCCGGTTACGGACGGTGCGCTTCGTCGGCGCGCAGCATCGCATCTGTTGCGCGGATCGCGGCGATGACGGCGTCGGGCCGGTCAAGCTCTATATTATGGCCGGCATGATCCACCTGGAGCTGCTGCCCCCGTTCGGACAGGCGCGCTGTTTCCTGGTGCAATGCCGTCATGACCAGATGGTCGGCGCGGTCGGCGGGGTCGCCCGAATCAAAATCACCATGGGTCAGGACAATCAGCGGACGGGAACCCAGCATGTTGGGCTGGAATAATCGGGCATAGAGCGCGTTGTTGCGGCTATCGCCATAGATACTGTTCAATATTTCGGACGCTTGCGCCTGTTGATAGGCGGGGGTGATTTGAATATTTTGGCGGATGCGCGCCGCCGCCTCCCCCAAAATGGGGCGCGCCGGGTCGGTGCAACGGCGGTATAATGCGGACGCAGGGTCCATCGGGCCAGCCGCCGCTGCCCCGGCGCATTGGCGGTATCGATCCATCAACCAGTTTAGGAAACTGGCATCCATCAATTCGCTGCGCGCGGCGGCGCGGTCACCCAATATCTGGCGTAAATATGCCCCGCCACGCGCGTCGGCATTTTCTTCGGACGGATCGACCAGTATCAGCGCTGCCACGTCCTCCGGGTATAGCGCGGCATATAGCTTGGCATTAAATCCACCCAACGAATGGCCGATTAAAATCAAGGGTTTGGGCAGCGCGGCGGCAGTCACCATCGCATGCATATCTTCGACAATGGCAATCGGGGTGCGCGGCCATGGCGATGGGTCGGAAAAGCCCATGCCCGCCCGGTCATACGCGCAGGCGCGATAGCCATCTCCCATGCGCGGCTGCACCAGCGCCCAGATAATCGACCAGTCGCTGCCACCTGCTTCGAACAGCAAGGTTCGAGCGCCATCGCCGATACAATATAGGTTGATTGACCTGCCGCCGACATCCACCCGCTGCGCAGGGGCGGCATAGAACGCCATCTCCGCCGCGCTCGGCGGGGTTGGCGCTGGCCCAATCAAGTCTCCGCCAGCTTGTGCCGGGACAGCAAGGCTGAGACACAGCGCCGCAACGGTGGCAAAGCATCGGGTCATCAGCGGCTGTTCCTTGGCTGTTGGGGGGGGAGGGGGCGTCATTCCGGCCATAGCATTGGCGATTGAGCTGGCAAAACCAGTGATGTTACCGCCAAAAATAGATGATATGCCGCCAATGACGGCGAATTAGCCAGCTTTGCTGTCCTTTCCGCCACTGGTCGCCGCATAAGGGCGGGGGTATGCCGCATGCGCTAACCAAGCGGATAAGGGGGCAAGAAGATGCTGGCGACCAATATCCTGATTCTCGACGGGGCGCAGGCGTCGAGCGTTGCCATCACCATGGATGTGCTGGCGCTGGCCAATCATCGTTGCCGCGCCATGGGCCGGACGCCCGCCTTTGATGTGGCACTGACCGGTGCAGGGGCGCGACATTTCCGTCCCTTCCTCGCCTTTCCGGAGGGCGCGCATGCTGTGCCGCAATTGTTGATTATCCCGGCGCAAGGGTTTTCCAAGGCGGTCAGTTACAAAGAACGGCTGGCTTTGGGGGATGTCGCGGCGGCCAATGCACAGATTTTGGCGGCGGCGGATGCTGGCGCGCAAATTACCGGTTCGTGCACCGGCACCTTGCTGCTGGCGAACAGCGGTTTGCTCGATGGGCGAACGGCGACCACCGCATGGTGGCTGACGCCGGTTTTCCAGCAACTTTTTCCCGCTGTTTCCCTGCGGTCGAGCGAATTGATTGTAGAGGATGGGCAGTTTATTACCGCCGGGGCGGCGATGGCGCAGATGGATTTGATGGTGCGTTTGGTGGCGCGCCATGCGGGCAGCGAAATTGCCGCCGCTTGCGCCAATACGATGGTGCTCGACGAACGTCGGTCGCAAACGCCCTATATGGCGATCAGCCTGCTGGCGGCCAGCAATGACAGCGTTGCCCGCGCCGCAGCATGGGCGCGCGCGTCGCTCCACCGCGATATTTCAGTGCAGCAATTGGCCACGATTGCAGGGCAGAGCAGCCGCACATTTGCCCGCCGCGTGCATGCGGCGACCGGCATGTCGCCCATCCATTTTTTGCAGCAGATCCGCATGGAAAGGGCTGTGGAAATGCTCGAAACGACGCAGCTTTCCTTTGAAGAAATTGCCTTTCGTGTCGGCTATCACGACCCGTCAACGCTGCGCAGCATTATCCGTCAGCGGGTCGGCATGGGGCCGCGCGACCTGCGTGACCGGGCGCGTTCGGCACGCGCGCTGCGTTCCTAGGCCTCTCACATTGCATCGTTGTGGAGGATGGCAATCACATCGGCATCGCCCGCCCCGCGTTGCTGGGCGCTGGCCAGCAATGTCCGGCAAGCCGCCGCGACCGGCAGGTTGATGCCCGCACCCCGCGCCATGCCCAGCACCAGATCGGCGTTCATCAAAACATCGTTGATGGACGCTTGCGCCGACCAGTCCTGCGCCAGTAATTTGCCCAGTTTTCCGCGCGAAAAATCACTCGCCATTGGCCCGGCATTCAGGACGGCACGCAATATTTTACCGTCAAGGCCGAGCGTTTTGGCCAGATGCCACGCCTCTGCCAGCGCACTCGCCACCGCAATGACGTGGCAGTTGACCGCCAATTTCATCTGCATCGCGCGCGGCGGGGCACCGCAGCGCACCAGATGATGCGCAAAAATCGGCAAAATTGCTTCGGCATATTCGAAATCTGCGGCGTCCCGCGCGCCGATCATCGCAACAAGCCGCCCTTTTTCGGCCGGGATGCGCGAACCTGATACCGGCGCTTCTATGTACCGCCCGCCCATATGCACCACAGCCCCGGCCAAAGCGGCGGAAGATTCGGGCGCGGTCGTGCCTAGTTGGATGATGGTTTTGCCCGCTACATCAACCCCCAAATGCGCGCCGTCGCGCTGTAACAGGGTGTCGAGCACGCGGGCATTGGCAAAGGCGCATAAAATAGTGTCGCACGCCCCGACCAGCGCGGCAAAATCCGCTGCCGGGCGCACCCCCCAGCGCTGCGCCTGTTGCAGGGGGGCAGGCGAACGGTTCCACGCGGTGACATCGTCCCGCGCCGCTGCCAGCCGGGCCAGCATCGCCAAACCCATTTTGCCCAATCCGGCAAAGCCGATGCGCGCCATGCCCTGCATATATTTTCCTCCCAAAAAAGGGGGAGGGGATTGGGCCTGCAAACACCCCTGTTCCAGCGGCGCGTCCGCCAAAAATACGG
>CALFXW010000096.1 GCA_937957805.1 uncultured Sphingopyxis sp. | reverse complement strand
GCGTGCCATATTGAATATGGCGGGCTATGCTGGCCCGCATGGCTTTTTGGAGGCATTATTGTCAGGCTCCTTGGGTGGGCGGGCAAAGCTGATTGCTCGCCTCGGTAGCGCGGCGCGCGATCCCATCGACGAACTGCTCCACCAAGCAATGCAATTTGAACGCGGGCAGGGGCGTTCGCTCCAGCATTTTGTGCAATGGTTCGATGCCCATGATGTAGAGATCAAGCGCGATCAGGATGTGACGAGCGATGCGGTGCGCATCCTGTCCATCCATGGGGCAAAGGGCTTGCAAGCCCCGATCGTCATTCTGGCCGATTCCGATTTCCTGAAAGAGGTGCCGCGCGATTCCGACCCGATTTTGCCCGGTCTGTCCGATGGGCTTGAACTGCCGATGCTGCCGCTCGCCCAAGCAAAGCAATTGACGGCGGTGACAGAGGAAACGGCGGCGGCGCGGGCGCGGGCGATGGCCGAATCGAAGCGGCTGCTTTATGTCGCCATGACCCGCGCCGAACGGACATTATGCGCCACCGGCATTGCACCAAAAAATCCTTCGAAGGACAAGCCGTCCTGGTACAGCCGCCTCGCCGCTGCGGCTGCTGCGATGGGGGCGGAGCCGGTAACCGACGACCCGATCTGGTGCGATTATGGCCCGATGCTTCGGCTCGGTCGGGGGGGTAAGGATACGCCCGCTGAGGACAAGGCGGCATCGCACGATGCACCCGTGGCGCTGCCCGATTGGGCGCATAAGCCCGCGCCGGTGGAGGCGCGCCCGCTCAAACCGCTGGCCCCGTCGCACGATGTGGACGATGCTGTGCTGGCGGTGCCGACCGCACCCAGCCTGTCGCGGGATGCGGCGATGCGGCGCGGCACTTTGATCCATGCGCTGTTCGAACGGTTGAGCGGGGTGGATGCGGCGCTGCGGCGATCCAGCGCACTGGCGTGGCTGGGGCATGAAGCGGCGGATTTGGATGGGGATTCGCGGCTGGACATCATCGACACCGTGCTGCGCGTGATGGAGGATGGCCGATACGCCGCGATATTCGGGCCGGATGCGCGCGGCGAGGTTGGCTTTTCGGCGCTGGTGGGTGACAGGGTTATTGCGGGCAGCATCGACCGACTGCTGGTGCGCGATGGTTTGGTGGACATCATCGATTTCAAATCGGGGCACCATATAGCCCAAGCAATAGCCGATATACCCACCGGCTATTTGCGCCAAATGTCGGCCTATGTATCTGCAATATCAGTGATTTTCCCTGACCATATTGTGCGCGCGCATTTGCTGTTTACTGCCGGGCCGCGCCTCTTCACGCTTGATGCCGCGACGTTGGAGGCGCACAAGCCCAGATTGGCGACGATATAGATTATCGCGCCCCACCATGGCTTGAGGGCGCGCCATGCCATCCCTATGTAGGGAACAGGCAATTTCGGATAAGGAGAATTTCATGGCGACCAAGGCAATCAGCGACGCCAGCTTTGCCAGCGATGTTTTGGCCAGCGACACCCCGGTGCTGGTCGATTTCTGGGCCGAATGGTGCGGCCCGTGCAAGATGATTGGCCCCGCGCTCGAAGAAATCAGCGACGAACTGGCCGGGCAACTGGTCATCGCCAAGCTGAATATTGACGATCATCCCGACACGCCGGGCAAGCTGGGCGTGCGCGGCATCCCGACGATGATGTTGTTCAAAAATGGCGAAAAAGTCGCGGAAAAGGTGGGCGCAGCACCCAAGAGCGCGCTCAAAGGCTGGATTGAGTCGGTAATTTAACTGCGATAATCGGCGTTTATTTCGATGTAACCGTGCGTCAGGTCGCAAGTCCAAACCTGCGCACGGCCATCCCCCAGCCCCAAATCCACTGAAATATCAACCTCTTGCCCCGCAAGATGCGCAGTGACGGGCGCTTCGTCATATCCATCGACGGGCAAGCCGTCGCGCGCCACCTCCACATCGCCAAAGCGGATGGACAGCCGGTCGCGGTCTGCCGGCTCGCCCGCTTTGCCGACCGCCATGACCACGCGCCCCCAATTGGCATCGCCCCCGGCAATCGCGGTTTTGACCAATGGCGAATTGGCAATCGCCATCGCAACGCGGTGCGCGCTGGCGTCATCCACCGCGCCCGTCACGCTTATGGCGATGAATTTCTGCGCCCCCTCCCCATCGCGGACGATCTGGTGCGCCAATTGGCGGCAGACATCGTGGATAGCCGCATAGAGCGCGTCCGCCCCGGCATCATCCATGCTGGTCAGCGGCGCATTGCCCGCCGCGCCGGTCGCGAAAATCAGCAAACTATCGCTGGTTGATGTGTCCCCATCGACGGTGATGGCATTGAAACTCGTCGCATTGGCGCGCGTAATCATGTCCTGCAGGAGCGCGGCATCCATCGCCGCGTCGGTGAAGATATAGGCGAGCATGGTTGCCATATCGGGCGCAATCATCCCCGAACCCTTGGCGATACCGGCAATGTGCACCCGCGTTTCGCCGACCATCGCGCTGGCGCTCGCACCCTTGGCAAAAGTGTCGGTGGTGGTGATCGCTTCGGCCAATTGCTGCCAGGAGCAAGTTTCGGCGGCAAAGGCGGTGTGGAGCCCGGCGCGCGCCCTGTCTTCGGGCAGGGGAACGCCAATCACCCCGGTTGAGCAGACAAAAATCTCGCTCGACGGGCACTCCAGATGCGCGGCGCTGTCGCCCTGCAATATCGAAACCGCCTGCGCCCCGCGCCAGCCGGTAAAGGCGTTGCTGTTCCCCGCATTGACGATGAGCGCGCGCGCCCGCCCGCCGCTTATCCCCGCGCGGCAAATCTCCACCTCGCGGGAGCAACAGATGTTGCGCGTGGTGACACCGGCGACCTGTGTGCCGGGGGAAAGCGTGACAAGGCTGAGGTCGGCGCGCGCCCAATCCTTGTACCGCGCGCAGGTGACGCGCCGTTCGACACCCCCGATTTCGGGAAGCTCCGGAAATGCAGCGGGGGCGAGTGGTGAGCGGTTCATATTTTTCCCAATGTTTACAGCTGCGCGATAACGCGCGCGGCGCAGGATGCAATTGATGCTTGCCAATAAGCGCAAATTATGGCCACTCTTGTCCGAATAAACATGGGAATTTGGGTCATGCTATTATCCTTATTGCTGATGCTTGCTGCTTCTGATGGGCCGATGGCTGTCGAACCCGCCGCGCCGCATCCGCCGATGCTGGCCTATCCCGATCGGCCTTTGGTCTATTTTTCTGACTATCCCGCCGCCGCGCTCAGCGAAGGGCGCAGCGGCACCGCCATTGCCGAACTGACGATCAGCAATCGGGGGGATGTGGAAAGCTGTGCCATCATCCGGTCGAGCGGGCACCGCGATCTGGATAATTTGACCTGCCGCGCGCTGGCAATACGCGCGACATTCATACCTGCCCGCGCGCCCGATGGTCGGCGGATTACCGCGCGCGTCAACCAGCCGGTGCGCTGGGATGCGGCGGCTATCCTCGCCGCGCGCGCACAGGGTAGTTAGGGCATAGCCCCATTATCCGCGCGAGTGCGGCGGACGAATGCTGACGAACATGTGGTGAAAGGGACGCCCGCGCTGCGCGAGGCGGGGGGGGCATCGGCCGTCCTGTCGGTTAGCGGGAATGGCTTGTCGAAATGGCGACGCACACCGGCCGAAAATTCGCTTCCCAAAAACGATGATTCGCGCGTAAATTAGGGGTTAGGTAAAGTGTCACCGTAACTCCACCGGGACCTCGCACCGTAACCCCGCAACTATATGTCATTGACATATGCTCCTTTGGCATATAGACAGGCGATATGACTGTCCCTCAGACTGTTGTCGAACTCGCGACCTTCGAGAGGCAGGCCAAGGCGATCATGTCGGATGAGGAGCGCGCCGCGATTGTCGATTATGTCGCGGCCAACCCGCAAGCTGGTGTGCCGCTGGGCGGTGGTTTGCGCAAGGTTCGCGTTGCCCGCGAAGGCGGCGGGAAGAGCGGTGGATACCGAACCTTGTTTGTCTTTGGCGGGGTGCATGCGCCGTTGTTTCTGGTGGGTGTGTTCGCCAAGAATGTGAAGGATAATCTGAGCAAGGCCGAGCAGGCCTATCTGGTGCAGTTGGCCAAGACGCTGCTGGCAAGGTACGGAGCAGGACAATGAGCAAGTTTTACGACGAACTGGTCGAAGGCCTTAACGAAGCGATTGCCTTTGCAGGCGGCCAGGATACCGGTGCGCGCGTCCACGTCATCGAAGTTCCGGTGATCGATGTTGCCAAGATTAGGGCACAAACAGGCCTGTCGCAAAGCCAGTTCGCCAGGAGCATTGGCGTGGCCAAGGGAACGCTTTTGAACTGGGAACATGGCCGCAGGCACCCCACCGGCCCGGCCCAGGTGCTGCTGGCGATGATTGCGCGGCGGCCATCGGTGGTGGCAGAGCTGCTGCACGCTCACAAGGTAGTTAGGGCATAGCCCCATTATCCGCGTGATTGCGGGCGGGCCAATGCGGACGATCATGTGGTGATGGTGGTTCCCGCGCTACGCAAGGCGGGGGGCATCGGCCGTCCTGCCGGTTAACGGGAATGGCTTGTCGAAATGGCGACGTATACCGGTCGAAATTGGCTCCCCAAGAAGGATGGCCTGCGCGCAATGTTGGTGGCGATGCCCATCGGGGCCTGTGGCAATGCGCTTTCGATTGGACGAACGCTTTATCAACCCCTATGTGGCATTGCGCTGTGGGTGGTTATGCCCCCCTGCGGTGATGATTGACGCATTTTGATGGACGATTTTTGGAACTGCTGACCATCTTTTATGCCGTTCTGGCGGCAACCCTTGGGTTAAATGTTGGTGCTGACCGTGCCAATATGCGGCCCGTTGCGGTTGCATCCGCGCCTTCGGCGGCATCTGTGGTCGCGCCCGACATCATCGAAGCCGCAGCGTCGGCACCCAGCATCCCAGCCGTGGTTATGCCTGCGTTGCGCTGGTCGCAGCCGCATCTTGCGCTACATGCGCGCCCATATGCGCTGGCTGCCCGGACAATTTTCGCCCGTCGCCACGAATAGGGCAGGGTGCCACCCGCGCCACGTGCGCGCCCCCTAAGCCCGATATTTTGCGCCGCAATGCGGCTCCCCCTAAATTGGAAATCCACCCCATGTTTGCAGCTATGGCCAAGAGCCTGTTCGGCTCCTCCAACGACCGTTATGTCCGCTCGCTCGGTAAAATCGTTGAAAAAATCAATGCTATCGAACCATCGCTTATCGGCCTGACGGATGATGAACTGCGCGCGCGCACACAGGATTTCAAGGATCGGCTGGCAGCAGGCGAAACGCTCGACGACATATTGCCCGAAGCCTTTGCAACGGTGCGCGAAGCCGCCAAGCGCACACTCGGCCAGCGCCATTATGATGTGCAGATGGTCGGCGGTATCGTCCTGCACAAAGGTTCGGTTGCCGAAATGCGGACAGGCGAGGGCAAGACGCTGGTCGCGACGCTCGCCACCTATTTGAACGCGCTGGAGGGGAAGGGCGTGCACGTCGTTACCGTCAACGAATATCTGGCGACGCGTGACTGCGAATGGATGGGGCAGGTTTATCGCTTTTTGGGGCTGACGACGGGGGTTATCGTCCCCGGTCTGAATGAGGATGAGCGCCGCGCCGCCTATAACGCCGACATCACCTATGCGACCAACAATGAACTCGGCTTTGATTATCTGCGCGATAATATGAAATATAGCCGCGACGCGATGGTCCACCGCCCGTTTAATTTCGCCATCGTCGATGAAGTGGACTCGATCCTGATCGACGAAGCGCGCACGCCGCTGATCATTTCGGGGCCGACCGATGACAAGTCGGACATGTATGTCGCGGTCGATGTGCTGGTGCGCCAACTGGTCGAAGAAGATTATGAAAAGGATGAGAAACAGCGCACTATCAACCTGACAGAGGATGGCACCGAACGGGTCGAACAATTGCTCGCCGATGCCGGCCTGCTCGGCGGGGCACGGCTCTATGACATTGAAAACACGCAGATTGTCCACCATGTGAATCAGGCATTGCGTGCGAACGTCCTGTTCCGTCGCGACACCGATTATATCGTCAAGGATGACAAGGTCATCATCATCGACGAATTTACCGGGCGGATGATGGATGGTCGCCGCTGGTCGGACGGGCTGCATCAGGCGGTTGAGGCCAAGGAAGGCGTCAAGATTGAGCCGGAAAATCAGACGCTGGCGTCGATTACCTTCCAAAATTATTTCCGCATGTACCCCAAATTGGGCGGCATGACCGGCACCGCCGCGACCGAAGCGGCCGAATTCTTCGACATCTACAAGATGAACGTCGTCACCATCCCGACCAACCGCCCGATCGCGCGCAAGGATGACGAAGACGAATTCTACAAGAATATCACCGACAAGTTCGGCGCGATCGCACGCACCATCCGCGAAGCGCAGGAGCGCGGTCAGCCGGTGCTTGTCGGCACCGTGTCGATCGAAAAGTCGGAGCTGCTGTCGTCGTTCCTCGAAAAGGAAAAGGTCGCGCACAGCGTTCTCAATGCCCGCTTCCACGAAAGCGAAGCGCATATCGTCGCGCAGGCGGGGCGCACCGGCGCCGTCACCATCGCGACGAACATGGCGGGCCGCGGCACGGACATCCTGCTCGATGATGACGCGCGCGCCGGTGGTGGATTGCACGTGATCCTGACCGAGATGCACGGCGCGCGCCGCGTGGACTTCTCGACGCCCGTCGCCTTCTACGTGGACGACGTGCTCGGCTTCCCCGTGGGCGAGCGCGTGCCGCTGGGCGAGCTGGTGCGGCTTGGCGACGCCGGGCTGCGGCCGGTCGGAGCGGGTGAAGTGGCGATCGGCGCGCGCTTCGCCGAGTTCTGGCAGACCAACGGCGGCGAAGCCCAGTTCGGCCCGCCGATCTCGCCCGAGCTA
>CALFXW010000095.1 GCA_937957805.1 uncultured Sphingopyxis sp. | reverse complement strand
GATTTCGAGTGAAATGGAACATTTCACGGCTCGGAAATCACGGAAAACAAGGATAATTAGAGGCTGTTTTGATTCAATCCAATCGAAACAGGCTCTATTTGTTAACTCAGCCGGTCGATTTCAGCATCGCTAAGGTCGCCGGGCACCAGCATGACCGGCACCGGCAATTGCCCCGCATCATGGCCGGTAAAATGCGCGACGAGGGGGCCGGGCGCGCCGCTCGCCGCCATGCCCAGCACCAGCGCCGCTATCTCCCCATCCTCTGCAATCAGGGATTTGACGATGGCCGCCGCATCCCCCTGTCGCACGGTCACGCGCGGGGTGATGCCAAATGCCTCTGCCAATTGAGCCGCAGCGTGGGCGGCAACCGCTTCGCCCTTTTCACGAGCCTCCGCCTCTATCGTCGCCTGCACGCCGCCCCATGCAACAAAGGCAGGTTTGTCGGTCACCAGCAGTAAATGGACATTGCCGCCGGTGCGCGATGCGCGGCGACCGGCAAAACGCTGTGCCAGCGCCGATTCCGCGCTATCATCAATTACGACGAGGTAGGTGCGCATGGCAGACCCCCCTTTCCCCTGTTCGACCCCTTGTGCCCAAGGTGCGGCATAGAAAGATTAAATGCAAGCGCCGGTAAAAAATCGGATAAAGGCTTGACCAAAGCCTGCTAAAAAGCTGGAAGGACGCGAGGCGCATGGGGGGAGGATGCCCGCCATGCCGTAACGCCAGATAGGATAGCGCAGATGGCGATCGAACTAAAAATGCCCGCCCTTTCCCCGACGATGGAGGAAGGGACGCTCGCCAAATGGCTGGTAAAGGTGGGTGACAGCGTCAATTCTGGCGACCTGTTGGCCGAAATTGAAACCGACAAGGCGACGATGGAATTTGAAGCGGTCGATGAAGGGGTTATCAGCCAGATATTGGTGCCGGAGGGGAGTGAGGGGGTGAAGGTCGGTTCGGTCATCGCGCTGATCGGCAGCGATGCCAGCGATGTGGCGAGCGATGCGACGCCCGTGGCGCCCGTGGCAGTAGCATCACCACCCGCACCTGCGCCTGTTGCCAGCCCCGCACCGGCACCCGCCGCTGTTGCCGCTGCCCCATCGGGTGACCGGATAAAGGCCAGTCCGCTCGCCAAGCGTATTGCGGCGGCACGCGGGGTTGATTTGGCGAGTCTGTCGGGCAGCGGCCCCAATGGCCGGATTGTAAAGGCGGATGTCGAGGCTGCGGGCAGCGCGACGGCAGCTTCTGCCCCGGTTGCAACCGCGCCTGTCGTCGTCGCGGCCGCGCCAGCAGCACCGGCAACGAACGCGGCCATCCCCGATTTCGGCATCCCGCATGTCGATGAAAAATTGTCGGGGATGCGCAAAACCATCGCCAAACGGCTTACACAATCGATGGCAGAGGCACCGCATATATATCTCAGCGTCGATGTCCGGCTGGACGCGCTGCTGAAATTGCGTGGCGAACTCAACACCAGTTTAGCCGATCGCGGGGTCAAATTATCGGTCAACGACATGTTGATAAAGGCGCTGGCGCTGGCACTCGAAACGGTGCCGCAATGCAATGTCAGCTTTGGCGGCGATGTGTTGCGTCAATATCAGCGTAGCGATATTTCGGTGGCGGTCAGCATCCCCGGCGGGCTGATTACGCCCATCATCACCGATGCCGCGTCCAAAAGCCTGTCGAAAATATCGACCGAAATGGCCGAACTTGCCGAACGGGCAAAGGCGGGCAAACTGCAACCCCATGAATATCAGGGGGGCACCGCATCCATCTCCAACATGGGGATGATGGGGATCAAGCATTTCACCGCCGTCATCAACCCGCCACAGGCAATGATTTTGGCGGTCGGGGCAGGGGAAAAGCGCCCCTATATCGTCGATGATGCGCTGGCCATCGCCACGGTGATGACGGTGACCGGCAGTTTCGACCACCGGGCCATTGACGGCGCGGACGGCGCACAACTTATCAAGATATTCAAACAATTGGTTGAAAAGCCAATGAATTTGGTGGCCTGAAATGTCCAATTATGACCTGATCGTCCTTGGCAGCGGCCCCGGTGGTTATGTGGCCGCCATCCGCGCCGCGCAGCTTGGCCTCAAGACCGCGATTGTCGAGCGGGAGAATCTGGGCGGCATCTGCCTGAACTGGGGCTGCATCCCGACCAAGGCGCTGCTGCGTTCGGCAGAAATCCTCCATTATATGCAACATGCCAAGGCATATGGACTGGCGGCGGACAATATCCGCGCGGATCTGGATGCCGTGGTCAAGCGTTCGCGCGGGGTCGCCAAACAATTGAATCAGGGGGTTACCCACCTGATGAAAAAGAATAAAATCACCGTCCATATGGGTGAGGGTAAATTGACCGGGCCGACCAGCCTGACGGTGACCAGTGACAAGGGCAGCGAAAATCTGACCGCCAAACATATCATCGTTGCGACCGGCGCGCGTGCGCGCGACCTGCCCTTTGCCCCGGCGGATGGCAAACGCATCTGGACCTATCGCCATGCGATGGTGCCCGCCGAAATGCCCACCAAATTGCTAGTTATCGGCTCTGGCGCGATCGGCGTAGAGTTTGCCAGCTTTTACAAAGACATGGGGGCCGAAGTTACCATTGTTGAGATGCTCGACAGGGTGGTGCCGGTGGAGGATGCCGATGTCTCTGCCTTCCTCGAAAAGGCGCTGAAAAAACAGGGCATGACCATCCTGACCGGTGCGGGCGTCCAATCGCTCACCAGCAGCGCCAATGGGGTGCGTGCCGAAATCAAAGACCGCGACGGCAAGGTTCAGGCAGTTGATTTCAGCCATGCGATTGTCGCCATTGGCATCGTCCCCAACAGCGAAAATCTGGGGCTGGAGGGGCTGGGCGTCGCCATGACCAAGGGGCATATCAACACCGACCCATATTGCCGCACCAATGTGCCCGGCCTGTGGGCAATTGGCGATATTACCGCGCCCCCTTGGCTGGCGCACAAGGCGAGCCATGAGGGCGTCATCGCCGCCGAAGCCATCGCCGCTGAACTGGGCAACAAGGATGTGCACCCCCACCCGATGGATGCCAAAAACATCCCCGGTTGCACCTATTGCCACCCGCAGATCGCGTCTGTCGGCCTGACCGAAGAAAAGGCAAAGGCGGCGGGACACAAGCTGCGCGTCGGCAATTTTCCCTTTATCGGCAATGGGAAAGCCATTGCATTGGGGGAGGCGGAGGGTTTCGTCAAAACCGTCTTTGACGCCGACAGCGGCGAATTACTGGGCGCGCATATGGTGGGGGCCGAAGTGACCGAAATGATCCAGGGGTACACCATCGGCAAAACCGCTGAACTGGTGGAGGGCGACTTCATCCACAGCGTTTTCCCGCACCCGACGATCAGCGAATCGATGCACGAAGCGGTGCTCGCCGCCTATGGGCGCGCGATTCATATCTGAGCGGGCCATATCTGATCGGGTCATATCTGACCGGCGCATCCTGATTGCCGCCATTGCCGCCATTGCGGCATGCATCGCGCTTGGCCTTGTGGTGCAGGCGGGGTGGCTGCAGATGCTCGACCTTTCGGTTGCCGGGGCCATGGGCCGCACCAGCGCCAGCCCGTTGGCCCAGCCGATGATCTGGGTCAGCGCGCTGGGCGGGGGGACATTGCGCTGGGTTTTGGTCAGCCTGCTGATTGCCGCCCTTTGGTGGAGGGTCAACCGCGATACGGCCATCGCCATGCTGATTGCCGCGCTCGGTTCCAACATTGTGTCGAGCGCGCTCAAAATCGCCTTTGCGGTGCCGCGCCCCGATTTGCTCCCCCACCTCGATCCGGTTGGCAGCCCCAGCTACCCCAGCGGTCATGCGACCAATGCAGCGGCGGTCTATCTATTGCTGGCCTTGCTGGTGCCGCCGCGCTGGCGCGTGGGTGCGATGACTGCTGCCATCGCCGCCATTTTGCTCAATGGCGCATCGCGCATGATGCTCAACGTCCATTGGCTGAGCGACATATTGGGCGGCAGTCTGCTCGGCACCGGCTTTGCGTTGCTGGGCTGGATCTATCTGCGGCGCGGGCGGCCAAACCCCAACTAAAGCCTGTCCTACGCCGCATGATTTTGCCATGTTGCGTGCCAGATGATTCAAAAAGGGATTTTATATGCAATATCGTGTGAAGTTGCGCAGTTTTCTCACGTTTTTGGCGTGCAGCAGCGCCGCGATATTGGCGGCCCCTGCGGCACAGGCACAGAGCGATGCGGCGGCCCCGACCCGCGTCATTACCGCTGCCCGGATGATCGATGTTTTAACCGGCAGGGTGGTTGAAAATCCGGCAATTTTTGTCGGCGCAGACGGGCGCATCACCGGCATAGCCGATGCACGCACGGTGCGCTGGGGGGCGAATGTCACCCATGTTGATCTGGGCAACCGCACGATTTTGCCCGGGCTTATCGACATGCACGTCCACCTTGACGGGCTGGCGAACGAAGGCGGCTATACCAGCCTGCGCCATGGCGACCGTTTCTGGGCCTTTGTCGCGGCGCGCAACGCCCGCGCCATGCTGCAAGCGGGCTTTACCGCCGTGCGCAATCTGGGGTCGAGCGACCTTAATGATGTTGGCCTTGCCGAAGCGATTGCAGAGGGGCAGGCGACCGGCCCGCGCATCATCCCCGCCGCTTATGCTCTGGGCGCGACGGGTGGGCATTGCGACGAAACCTATCTGCCCATGTCGCTCCACACCCCATCCCCCGGGGTCGCGGACGGGCCGGCAGAATTGCGCGACCGGGTGCGCGAAATGCGGCGCATGGGCGCGCAGGTGATAAAGGTTTGCGCGACCGGCGGTGTATTTTCGCGCAATACTGAACCGGGGCAACAGCAATTGAGCGAGGATGAATTGCGCGCCATTGCGGAGGAAGCGCATATGTGGGGGATGCAGGTCGCCGCCCATGCCCATGGCGCAGACGGCATCCGCGCCGCCATCCGCGCGGGCATCGATACGATTGAACATGCCAGCTTGGTGGATGCAGAGGGCATACGCCTCGCCGCCGCGCGCGAACGCCCGGTCTGGTTCTCCATGGACATCTTCAACACCGAATATACGCAGGCAGAAGGCGCGCGGAACGGGGTGATGGAGGATAATTTGCGCAAGGATCGCGACGTCGCGCAGATCCAGCGCGATAATTTCCGCCGTGCGGTGCAGGCGGGTGTGCGCATGGTTTTCGGCAGTGATGCGGGCGTCATGCCGCATGCGACTGCTGGCGGGCAATTTCGCTATATGGTGGAATATGGGATGACGCCGATGCAGGCGATCCAAGCCGCCACCCGCAATGCAGCACAGGCGCTGCATCGGGAGGGGGATTTGGGGGCGATTGCGGTTGGCCGCTATGCCGACATTATCGCGGTGGACGGCGATCCGCTGAGCAATATTCGTGAGTTGGAAAGCATCGATGCGGTGGTGCAGGGCGGCCATTTAATCGCGCCAGACCCGGCGATGGAATAGGGGGGCTTAACCGCGCAGCCGCTCAATCGCCTGTGCCAGCGCGACATAGGATTTGCCAATGTCGCTCGACAACAGGGTCACCGCCAACTGCTGCCCATCGCGCCGGTCAATGACCGCGCGCAACATCGCTTCAAAATCATGGATGTAGCGGTTGACGAGGGCGCGGAAATCATCCGCATCATCATATGATTTGCGGATGGTGCGGGCATCGCTGTTCGACAGCAGCCTGAACGCGCGACGGGCAAAAATGCTGCGGTCGCCTTTGAGGTAGGATTCCCAGCTCTGGTCGGCAACGTCAACGTCAATTAACCGCGTTAAATCAACTGCTTGGGATTGCAGCGATTCGGTCAGCATCGTCAATTGACGCGCCAGAGTTTCGCCCTGCGCGGCGTCGATATTTTCCGCGACATTCTGCGCCTTGGCCTCCAGCGCCGCGCTCGAATCGGCGATGGTGATAAGCTGGCGCATCAATTTCTCGGTCGCGCTTTGTGCGGCCTGTGCCGCGCTGTCGCCCGCCGCGCGAATCTCGGCCAGTTGGCTGTGCAGCGCATCCTGCCCGGCGCGCGCAATCGCTTCTTCGACCGCCTTAGCCACCGCTTCGCCCGAACCGCTGGCCAGCGCATCTATGGCACCATGCGCCTGTTGCTGCACACCCGCGAGCTGCGTTTCGACGCTGCGCAGAATGTCAGCAATCGCGCTGCTGCCATCGTTCGACAACGCGTTGAGCGCGTCACCGATCGTTGCTATCCGCGCTTCGAGGAGGGTCAGCCGCTCCCCCTCTGCCGCGCTTGCAGCTGCGGCGGACTCGACCCGATCGGCCAGATGATGTTCCTGTGCCGACAGATTCTCACCGACATTGCGCAACCGTCCCAGCAGGGCATCGACGCGGATGCTGCTGCTGTCCAGCATTTGCGGCAGGCTGTTCGCCGCCTCTGCATTTGCGGCCAATTGCTGGTGCAGTGCCGCAACATGGCTGGGGATTTGTTCGGCAACGTCGGTGCGCAACCCGTCGACCAGCGCGGCGAGGTTTTCCGCCCGCTCGGCATAATCGCCGGTCTGGCTCGACGCGGCGTGGTGCGCATTTTCAAGCGCGGCAAAACGATCCAGCAATGCCGCCATTTGCGCGTCGATGGCGGACAGACGCGCAGCATTCGATGCGCCAATCTGTTCCAGCCTGTCACCGGTGGTGCTGAGCAGCGCCGCCACACATCCCATAACGAGGATGAGCTGATCTCGGAGACGGCAGGTCGGTCGCATGACTGTAAAATGCAGGCTCGGGGGTCAAAGCGCAACTGTTGAGTCGCGCTTTGTATTGATATGATTTATTACCGGAAATCAGTAAGGAATCGGCAGTACTTTACTCTCTTTAAAAGTAGACAAAATAACCATCGTTTGAGTATTGGCCACTTCTTCAATTTCATTGATACACTCTAACA
>CALFXW010000094.1 GCA_937957805.1 uncultured Sphingopyxis sp. | reverse complement strand
GAAACAGGCTGGCGACGCTCTTGTCGGCGTGGAGGATGTTCTTCACGAGCGGCGGGAACTGGATGAACAGCACCGCGCCGATCGTCCAGAAAAAACTGATGGAGATTATCGCCAGAAACAGCCGTTTGATGTGCATCGTCGCGGCGACAAGGTTGATCGACGAACGGATGATGTGCCAGTCGATCGGCTGATCGGGGGTGTCGGCGGGGGCAGGGGGCACCTGCCGTCCCGCAATATAACCGATGATCGCGACGAGGATGACGCCGATGGCGGCGATTTCGACGGGGATCAGCCCGGCCAAAATCGTCCCCGCCAATATGGCGATATAGGTGCCAGCCTCCACCAATCCGGTGCCGCCCAGCACCTCATCCTCCTCCAGATGCTGGGGCAGGATGGCATATTTAATCGGCCCGAAAAATGTCGAATGCACCCCCATGGCGAACAGCGCGAGGAGGAGGAGGGGGATGGCGAACACATGAACACCAACGCCTGCCCACGCCAACACCAACCCCAATGCACCCACCAGCATGATGCCGATTTCGCACAGCTTTATGATGCGGATGATGCGCGCCTTGTCCCGCGTGTCAGCCAATTGGCCCGACATGGCGGACAGAAGGAAAAAGGGCAGGATGAAGATGGCGGTGGTGATGGCGGAAAACCAGGTCTCACTCTCCGGGTCGGAATAGACCTGATAAACGACGAACAGCACCATCGCATTTTTGAACAAATTATCGTTAAAGGCACCCAATAGCTGGGTGACGAACAGCGGCAGAAAACGTCGTTTGCGCAATAGTTTCGCCGCGCCATCCATATGTTGTCCGCCCCCAAATCCCTGTCGCTGGTCGGCCAATGGCTTAGCCGATAGTGGCGATGCGTCAAAAGCCTTTTGCCCAAAGCGCGCGCTTTGCGTAAAAGGGGGGCCTCAACACGCCAAAGGGTGACGTGGTTTTGCTCAGCCTACCCAATTTATTGACCCTGTCGCGGATTTTCGCGGTGCCGGGCCTTGTCTTTTTGCTGTGGTTTCCCGGCTGGCAGGCGGGCTGGCTGATCGGCTTTGCGCTATATTGTCTGATGGGGATTACCGATTATTTCGACGGTTATCTGGCGCGCGCGCAGGGAACCGTGTCGAAAATGGGCATTTTCCTTGACCCGATTGCCGACAAGATTTTGGTCGCATCGGTCATATTGCTGCTGGGCAGCACCCGCCACGCCCCCGCCGCGATCACCGATTTCCACCTCATCCCCGCGCTGATCATCCTGCTGCGCGAAATTGCGGTGTCGGGTCTGCGCGAATTCCTCGCCGGATTGCAGGTTTCGGTGCCGGTCAGCCGCCTCGCCAAATGGAAAACCACCTTTCAAATGGTGGCATTGGGCGCGTTGATATTGGCGGGCGGCCTGCCGCAATTCGCCTTTGTCAAACAGGTCGGGCTGGGGAGTTTGTGGGCAGCGGCGGCCTTAACGCTCATCACCGGGTGGGATTATCTGCGCGTTGGTATCAAACATATGGATTAAGTTCAGGATATAAAACCGAAAAAACAAATACCAAGGCACGCCAGCAGCATCCAGACAGAGCTTCCGACGGTCAAGGCTGAAACGATTATTTCCATGGCGGGGCTCGCCCGAAATCCCGTGCCCGCCAACGGTAATGCCTTGCTTGCCCCAAATGCTGCGGCGAGCAACAGCCCGAACACCAGCAGCCCAGACGATAGAATCAACGATATGGACAAGGGGCCGGATGCCCATGACGCGATGCTGAAATATGGCCAAAACAGGCCGAATGCGATCAGCGCCGTTCCGACCTGCACCGCAGTCAGATGCGCGGAAAGACCCATGCGCGGGTTTTGGAGTTTTGGAATGAACGCGCCGATTACGAGGCCCATCGTGAACAGGATGAAGCCAGCTTTTCCGAGCAGGAAATTTACATCGCCCATGTTGCTTCTCCCCATGGCTCAAGGCATTTTCGGACTATGAGTCGGTATTAACCGACTGTTGGTCGGTTTGTCAACGGGAGGGGGAAATGGTCCGGCAAGAGGCGCGTCGTGCCGCAACTAGGGAGGCGATACTGGATGCGGCCGAAACCTTGTTCGGTGAACAGGGCTATGCGGCAACCACGATGGATGCGATCGCCGCTTTGGCGCACGTCGCCAAGGGTGCCGTCTATCACCACTTTGCTGCAAAGCGGGATGTTTTTGAGGCGGTGTTCGAACGCGTATCGGCGCGATTGCTATATGCAATCGGGGCCAAAATCCGATCCGACGTCGGCGTGATCGAACAATTGATTTTGGCGATAGAATTATATTTTATGCTGTGCAGCGATGCCGCGACGGTGCAAATCACATTGCGCGATGCGCCCAGCGCCTTGGGCTATGAACGCTGGAGTGCGTTGGATGCGCATCATTTTGGCGGGCAATTGTCCGCAACACTTGCGTCGGCCATCGCGGCGGGGGCCATTGACGACCAACCGGTCGAACCGCTGGCGAAGCTGTTGTTGGCAGCCATTCAGGCGGCGGCGCTCAATTGTGCCAAAGCGGATGACTTCGCGGCATCTGCAAAACCCTATATTGCGGGTTTGAAGGCCATGCTGCACGGACTTGCCATCAACAGATGACGGGGCGTTTGGACGGAATATTCGCCAGCATCACAGGCGCTGACTATCGCGGCAGAGCATAAAGTCGAGAATTTGGTTCGCGCCAAGCCGCCCAAGATGCTGTGCACAGTGCATCGTCATTGCTCTCCGGCGTATGCAGGAGGAGCTTAACTGTGCCCCGGCGTATGCAGGAGGCGTTGTCATTGTGCTCCGGCGTATGCAGGAGCCTAGACCGTCAAGGCAATGCGCCAACCACTGGATCCCTGCTTTCGCAGGGATACAAGCAACCACTGTCATCCCCGCTATATCTCCCCGTCATTCCGGCGAAGGCCGGAATCCATCAACCCCTCCACCACCGCTTCGCGCCAGCCACAGCCGCCCCCTCCCCGTGCCGGGGAGGAATTGGTGCTGTGCTTCTTCCCCCCTTTGTCATCCCCGCGAATGCAGGGATCCAGTCGCATCACAGCAATCCCCCACCGAGCTTATCAATCCCCCACCCCTAACCCCCCTCCCCTGAAGGGGAGGGGGATATTTCTCGGTGCCTCTGTAGGGGGTATCCACTTTGTGCCCCTGCGCAGGCAGGGGGTGCCCTTGCCGTGCCCCTGCGCAGGCAGGGGGTGCCCTTGCCGTGCCCCTGCGCAAGCAGGGGCCTGGGGCCGAAACATCCTGCCTATCGCTTACGCACAAATTCGGCGCGCAGCACCAACCCCTTTATCCCGTCATATTTACAGTCAATTTCCTGGGCATCGCCGGTCAGGCGGATGGATTTGATGACCGTCCCCTGCCGCAACGTCTGCCCCGCGCCCTTAACCGTCAGATCCTTTATCAGCGTCACCTGATCGCCATCGGCCAATATATTGCCCACCGCATCGCGCACGACGACCACCGCCGCCGCCGCGCGCTTGGCCGCGAGCTCGGCGGCAGACATCCATTCGCCGCTATCCGCGTCATATACATATGCATCGTCTGTCATTTCTGGCGTCCACCCCGCGTGCTGAACATAGCTTCCGCAACGGCTACCTCGCCCTGTTCGACCACAACACGCGCTCCGCGCACCTGGCGGCGCTGATCGACGCCCGGTGCAACGAGCCGAGCCGTTGGCCCACGGTCCCCATCGTCAGCAAGATCGCGCGGCTGTTCCGGGTCGATGCGGCCGAGCTGGGCGCGTTCTTCGGGCTGCTGCGCCAGCCCGGCGCGCGGGGCGAGGTGTGGGTGGACGTGATCCGCTCGCCCCACGCGGCCGAGCTTGTCTCGGTCGATAAGCTGTCCCGCCGGCAGGCCGTCGCCTTGGGCATGATGCGGGCGCTGGTGGACGGCTGAGCGATGGCGTGGCCCCGCTACCTCCCGTCGCCCAATCGCCGTCGCCGCGACGTGCATGGGGACTTGGCCGGGACCACGACGCGCCCCTGCCTACGATGCCGCAAGCCCTTCGAGAGCGAGGGCAACCACCATCGGCTTTGCGGGGCGTGCTCGAATAGGGCGGCGGAGACCAGTCCCTATGCAGTGTAGCTCCCGAATGGAGGAAATGTCGTGACCACCACCAACACGCCGAATGACTGGAAGAGCCGGAGCGCGGCTTGGTATGGGGAGTGGCGCGAGCTGGCCGCCTCCTGCACATTGAAGCAATACTTGGAGCTCTACCAGTATCACGATGACCCGCGCGGAGACTTCGCGCGCGACGGCCTCGGGGATGCTGCCTTCCCGGCCGCCCCGAAGAGCTGGGAGACGGTCGAGGGCTACCTGTTGAGCAAGCGCGCGTGTCCCGATGCATTGGAGGCGGGCCGCCAAATCTGGCGCGCGTATGCCCGGGACATGGCGCAGTGGGGTGACGAGACGCTCGTGGCGGCGTGGGAGCGCGAGAGGTGCTCGGACTAGCCTTCGCTACCGCAGGACGCTATGCGCTCCTTGGGCAATAAGCGTGGGGAATCATGTATCCAGTCAAAATCGGCTACGCGGGCGCTGTCCAGCGAATCACCGACCTGATTAGCAACGGCCATCACGCGGAGGCGCTCGTCACCACCGCCTTCACGGTCGAAAAGACACTCCGGCGGACGCTGCGGCAACTCGTGGTCTCGGCCGGATTCAGGTCCACGGACGCGGAGAAGATCGTGAAGGGCCTAGGCGGACTCGAAAGGCTCAAGGACGCATGGGAGCTCTATGACCCAAAGCATCGCAAGCTGCCGTCCCTGATTGGCGCCGATTGGGCGACATTCGATGCGACCGCGAAAATGCGTAACAAGCTCGTCCACGGTGAGCGCGTTTACAATCTCGCTGAATGCCAGACGCAGGCCACCAACGCCCTCGCGGCCCTGAATCGACTCACGGCCGCGTTTGATGCCGAGTATGGTTACAGCGGATGGGACCGCCTCAAGGTCCGCAGAGTGGGCCACCTCCACAAGGACCCCAAGATCAACTGGACGAGGTGATCGCAAGAAATTTGGCCCACCCCACCGGACATCCGCGCCCGGTCCTGTCACTGTCCTAGTTCGTGATACGGTTAGCCGTAATGCCGATTAACGGGCTATCCTGATTCATAGGTCCTCCATGACCGGAGCTACCGGACGCCTACGTCTTGTAGCATAGGACGCCTGCGTCTGGTCGGTGCGCTTGCAATGCCTCGGAGATCGGGCATACATGGGGGCATGAAAGGACACGGCAATGAGCGCGACGCAATCTGACGACGACAAGAAGGTTCTGAACCTTGCCGACCTGTTCGCGCAATCCGGCAAGCAGGACACGCGGAAGGCCTCGGAGAAGAAGTTTGGCAAGCCGGTGATGGACGTGGGCTTCTGCATCACTCCCTCGCTATTGATGAAGGCGCAGGCGCGGATTGGGCTCAACCCGGTCCAGTTCAACATCGTCATGCACCTCCTCGACCAGTGGTGGTCAGCCGACCGGCGGCCGTGGCCCTCCAAGGCGACATTGGCGGAGCGAATGGGCATGAGCGACCGCCAAATTCAGCGGCACATCGCGGAGATGGAGGGTGCGGGCCTGATTCAACGGATCGGTCGGACCAGTCCGGGCAAGGGCAAGACCAGCAACGAGTATGACCTCACGGGGCTCGTCAAGAAGATGAAGGAGCTTGAGCCCGAGTTCACGAAGGCGAAGGAGGAGGCGAGGGCAAAGAGCAAGGCGCTCTCCCGGCCCAAGCACAAGCAATCGGCTTAGGTCCCGGCGCGGCGTTCTTCGCCAGTCGAAGCCTTGCACTTAGAGACAGCCCCGTCCCGGCGGGGAGAGGTATCCAAGGCTAAGGACCGAAGGAAGCGGCTCGCAGAGGCCTCTGCGGGTCGCTTCTTTCACACAGGGCACGGTAACCCCGCCGGCAACCCGAGGGGGTGGCTCGGAGGCTCTAAGTCTCGAAAGTGTTTGAAAAACTGGAGCGGGCGAAGGGATTCGAACCCTCGACCCCAACCTTGGCAACGTTAGGGTCAGCCTTTTCCGCAGTATCCGGCGGTTGTATATATTACTATAAAACAACGGTTTATGAGTTTTTACGCCGAAGCGCATTTCCGTCTCTTGGCCTCGAAACGATAAAATCCTATTACGTTACTGTTACTTTTGCCCTCCGGCAGGGTCCGCGTAATATGATTTGGAGGTTTGAATGGCGCTGGCGAAGCTAAACAAACGGAATATCGACGCTTTATCGATTCCGGCATCCGGACAGAGCTTCCTTTGGGACACCGAGATCAAAGGGTTCGGAATTAGGGTTGGAGCGAGCGGCGTGAAGTCGTTCGTCATCCAATATGTGAACCAGGAAGGGCGTATCCGCCGGGTCAAGATCGGGCGTTTTGGTTTGATCACCGTCGAGCAGGCCCGCGATCTGGCCAAGATCAAACTGGGTGAAGTTGCGGCGGGCCTGGACCCTGCAGAAGAGGTGATCGCGGCGCGCGCAGAGATGACGGTCACGGCGATGTGCGACTGGTATCTGAAGGAGGCTCGCGCCGGAAATCTGCTTGGCCGCCGGAACCGTCCGATCAAGACGTCTTCCCTGAACATGGATGAGAGCCGCATTGAGACGCACATCAAGCCGTTGCTCGGTAACCGCAAAGCGCGGCACCTGACGATTGCCGATGTCGAGAAGATGCAGACCGACGTTCTGCACGGCAAAACCGCGAAGCTGCGATCTGGCGGCCGCGGTGGGAAAGCCACCGGTGGCCCCGGCGTAGCAGGCCGCTGCGTCGGCACATTGCAGGCGATCCTTGGTCACGCCAAGCACAAGGGTCTGATTGATCAGCATCCTACCAAGGGCGCAAAAAAGCTCGCGACCCAGAAGCGGACCCGGCGACTGAGCTCGAAGGAG
>CALFXW010000093.1 GCA_937957805.1 uncultured Sphingopyxis sp. | reverse complement strand
ATGTGACGGGCATGATGGCGCGGATATAGCGCGCGCGATTGACGAGGCGCTGGCCGATCCGCGCCCATCGCTCATCGCCTGCCGCACCATCATCGGCAAGGGTGCGCCCAATAAACAGGGCACGTCGGCGACGCATGGGGCGGCACTGGGCAAGGATGAGGTGGCGGCCGCCCGCGCCGAACTGGGCTGGAACGCCGCGCCGTTTGAAATACCGGCGGATATTGCAGCCAATTGGGCGAGCGCAGGCCAGCGCAGCGCGGGGGAATATGCCGCATGGCAGGCACGACTGGCGGCAAGCCCGGCGCGTGAGAGCTTTACCGCGCGCATGGCGGGCGTATTGCCCGCTGACACAGGCCTTAGCGCCTACCTTGACAAGATTCGTGTTGAAAAGCCCAATGTCGCGACGCGCAAGGCAAGCGAAATGGCATTGGAGGCGCTGACGGCGACGGTGCCTGCACTGGTCGGCGGATCGGCGGATTTGACCGGTTCCAACAATACCAAGACGCGCGCGACCGCGCCGCTCACCCCTGAAAATTACGGCGGGCGTTATATTTACTACGGCATCCGCGAATTTGGTATGGCTGCGGCAATGAACGGCATGGCGCTGCATGGCGGCATCATCCCCTATGGCGGCACATTCCTGATTTTCAGCGATTATTGCCGCAACGCCATCCGCCTGTCGGCATTGCAGGAACAGCGCGTCATCTATGTTTTGACGCACGACAGCATCGGCCTGGGCGAAGACGGGCCGACCCACCAGCCGGTCGAACATGTGATGAGCCTGCGCGCCATTCCCAATTTGCATGTTTTCCGTCCCTGCGACGCGGTCGAAACGGCCGAGGCATGGGGGTTAGCGCTTGCGCGCACCGATGGGCCGAGCGTGCTGGCGCTCAGCCGCCAAAACCTGCCTTCGCTGGCTGAAAATAACGGCGGGGGCAGCGCGCGCGGCGCCTATCGTCTGCGCGCAGCGACGGCAAAACGGCGGGTTGTGCTGGCTGCGACGGGGAGCGAGGTTGCGCTCGCCGTCGATGTTGCCACCGCGCTGGAGGGGCAGGGGATTGGCGCGGACGTCGTTTCGATGCCGTGCTGGGAGCTGTTTGCCGAGCAGGATGCATCCTATCGCGCCGAAATTTTGCCCGATGATGCGCTGTTGGTGGCGATAGAGGCCGGGGTTACGCTCGGTTGGGAACGGCATGTTGGCCGCGATGGCCTGATTATCGGGATTGACAGTTTTGGCGCATCGGCACCCGCGCCAGATTTATTCGCGCATTTTGGTTTTACCGTGGACGCGATTGTTCCACAAATTATCGCTAAATTAGGCGTTTAACAGGAGTATTTGACATGGCGACGAAGGTTGCAATCAATGGTTTTGGCCGCATCGGTCGTTTGGTGGCGCGCGCCATTTTGGAACGCAGCGATCATGATCTGGAACTGGTTGCGATTAACGATTTGGCCGACGCCAAATCGAACGCCATGCTGTTCAAGCGCGACAGCGTCCACGGCGCGTTTCCGGGTGATGTCCATGCCGATGGCAATGACATCATCATCAACGGGCGGCGCATCCATGTTACCGCCGAACGTGACCCCGCCAAATTGCCGCATGAGGCAAATGGCGTCGATATCGCGTTGGAATGCACCGGTTTTTTCGCTGACCGCGACAGCGCGGGCGCGCATCTGACCGCCGGGGCCAAGCGGGTGCTGATTTCGGCACCTGCCAAAGGAGTCGACAAAACCGTGGTTTATGGCGTCAATCATGAAAGCCTGACCGGCGATGATCTGATTGTGTCTAATGCCAGTTGCACCACCAACTGCCTCGCCCCGCTGGCCAAGGTGCTGAATGATGCGATCGGCATCGAACGCGGGCTGATGACCACGGTGCATGCATATACCAATGATCAGAAGATTCTGGACCAAATTCATGGGGATATGCGCCGTGCTCGTGCCGCTGGCATGTCAATGATTCCGACCACCACCGGTGCAGCCCGCGCAGTTGGCGAAGTCTTGCCCGAATTGAAGGGCAAGCTCGATGGTTCGGCAATCCGCGTGCCGACCCCCAATGTTAGCCTGGTTGACCTTACCTTTACCCCCGCGCGCGAAACCAGCCGGGATGAGGTGAATGCCCTCCTTAAAGCCGCATCGGAAGGCGCGTTAAAGGGTATTTTGGACTTTACCGACGAACCTTTGGTATCGATCGACCTTAACCATTGTCCGGCGAGTTCGACCATCGACAGTCTGGAAACCGCAGTAATCGACGGCAAATTGGTCCGCGTGGTTAGCTGGTATGACAATGAATGGGGCTTTTCCAACCGCATGGTCGACACCGCAGGCGTCATCGGCGGCCTGATCTAAGGGCGCGCTGCCATGCCCGGTCGCATCGCTGGCATTGCCCGCCGCGCCGCCCCGAAAGGGACGATGGAGGTCATCGAGCGCGCAAATATCAGCTTTGCGGGCGGCGTAGAGGGGGATTTTCGCGGCGCGTTGAAGGGCGCACCCTATCGCCGGCAAATCTCCCTCCTCGAAGCGGGGGATTGGGCAGCGGCGATGGACGAACTGGGGCTTGCCATTCCATGGCAGGAGCGGCGCGCCAATTTGCTGGTCGCTGATTTTGACCTGCCCCAAATGGCAGGCGTGCGCATCGCCATTGGGGACAAGGTGGTTCTGGAAACGACGATTGAAACCGACCCTTGCCAGCGCATGGAAGCATTAGCGATCGGGTTGCAGGCGGCGCTGACCCCCGACTGGCGTGGCGGGCTTTGTGCCTTTGTCGTTGCAGAAGGCGAAGTGCGCGTGGGCGATTCCATCAGGATTTTGACCAAGCAGGATTTTGCATGACGGCGTTTAATATTTTGGATGATTTGCCCCGTATTTTGGGGGAATTGCGCGGCAAAATCGCGTTGGTGCGCGAAGATTTGAACGTGCCGATGGCCGATGGCCGGGTGAGCGATGATACGCGGCTGCGCGCAGCGGTGCCGACGCTCGCCGCGCTGTCCGATATGGGGTGCATCACCCTCATCCTCGCGCATTTTGGGCGGCCGAAGGGCAAGTTTGACGCCGCATTGTCGCTCGCCTCGATCGCCGCACCCTTGGCCGAAGTTTTGGGTCGGTCGGTCACCTTCATGGCGGAGCCGAGCCGCGATGCGCTGGCCGCTTTGCCCGCTGGCAGCATCATCCTCGCGGAAAACAGTCGTTTTTATGCGGGGGAGGAGGCGAATGACCCCGCATTGGCGCGAAGCTGGGCGGCGTGGGGTGATTTTTACGTCAATGATGCCTTTTCCGCCGCCCACCGGGCGCATGTGACGACCGAGGGGCTGGCGCATATATTGCCCGCCTTTGCGGGCCGGTCGATGGAGGCGGAATTGCGCGCGCTCGACGCCGCCTTGGGCAGCCCCAAGCATCCGGTTGCCGCCGTGGTCGGCGGAGCCAAAGTGTCGAGCAAGATTGATGTTCTCGTCCATCTGTCGTCGCGCGTCGACCATCTGATCATCGGCGGGGGCATGGCGAACACATTCCTCGCCGCGCGCGGGGTAAATGTTGGTAAAAGCTTGTGCGAGCATGATTTGCTGGCGACGGTCGAGACGATTTTCGCCGCAGCAGAAGCCGCCAATTGCACCGTCCATCTGCCCTATGACGTCATGGTGTCGCGCGAATTTGCGCCCAATCCGCCGAGTTTGCGCAGCTGCAACGTCCATGAAGTTGCGGCTGATGAGATGATTTTGGACGTTGCCCCTGCCAGCGTTGAAATGCTGGGCGATGTCCTCAAAAATTGCGCGACATTGGTGTGGAACGGCCCGATGGGCGCGTTTGAAACCCCTCCTTTTGATGCAGCAACGGTCACACTCGCCAAGACGGCAGCCGCACTGACCCGTGAAGGCTCGCTGGTATCGGTGGCGGGCGGCGGGGACACGGTTGCCGCGCTCCACCACGCAGGGGTGGCGGGCGATTTCAGCTTTGTTTCAACCGCCGGCGGCGCATTCCTGGAGTGGATGGAAGGGCGCGAACTGCCCGGCGTGGTGGCACTGACCCGCGCAAAAGTGTAAGCTATTATTTTTTTGAAGGATTTTGACGATGGTGGATTTGGCGATGCGCAACATTATGGCTGAGGGCAACGGGTTTATCGCCGCGCTCGACCAGTCGGGCGGCTCGACCCCCAAGGCGCTGAAGGGCTATGGGGTTGAGGCTGATGCCTGGAGTGACGAAGCAGGCATGTTCGCGCTGATCCACGCCATGCGCAGCCGCATCATCGCGTCCGACGCCTTTTCGGGTGAAAAAGTCGTCGGCGCGATATTGTTCGAACGGACGATGGACGGCGATGTTGCCGGCGTTCCGGTGCCCAGCGCGCTGAATGCCAAGGGTATCGTCCCCTTCATCAAGATCGACAAGGGTCTGGAGGATGAGGCGAATGGCGTCCAGATGATGAAGCCGATGCCGGAATTGTCGGCATTGCTGGCGCGCGCCAAAGCCTTGGGCGTGTTCGGCACCAAGGAACGTTCGGTCATCAACCATGCCAATGCGGACGGTATCAACGCCATAGTCGCGCAGCAGTTCGCGATCGGACGCGAAGTATTGGCTGCCGGGCTGATGCCGATTCTGGAGCCCGAAGTGAACATCAAGAGCGACAGCCGCGCCGAATGCGATGTGCTGATGCGCGATGCAATTTTGCGTGAATTGGACGCGATGCCGGAGGGGAGCGAGGTGATGCTGAAACTATCGCTGCCCGTCGTGCCGGGGACGTTTGATGCGTTGGTCGATCACCCCAAGGTGTTGCGCGTTGTCGCGCTGTCGGGTGGGTATAACCGCCCCGAAGCATGCGCGGAACTGGCCAAGAACCGCGGAATCATCGCCAGTTTCAGCCGTGCATTGCTCGAAGATTTGCGTCATTCGATGGATGATGCGGCGTTCGATGCATCGCTGGGCAGCGCGATTGACGATATTTATCGTGGATCCACCCAAAAGGTTGCCGGTTGATGGAAGATGCCGACCCGCTGGCGCTCGACCCGCAATTTGCGGCGCGGCTGCGGCCAGCGGGCAAGCGGCATGATTGCCAAATATATCTGATTTCGCCCAATGATGTGGGCGGGAACTTCCCCGACCAACTGCGTGCCGCGCTTGATGCAGCACCGGTTGCCGCCTTTCAATTTCGGGTGAAGGGCGTCGACCA
>CALFXW010000092.1 GCA_937957805.1 uncultured Sphingopyxis sp. | reverse complement strand
GCGGGCGCGTCAGCCGGCCTGGAGGGCCTCGCGCAGCGCGGCGGGCATCTCGAAGAAGTCGACGTGGCCGGTGGCGATGTCGTAGGTCGAGCCGACGATCACCAGCTGGCCGTCGGTGACCATCTCCTCGAGGATGCGGCTGCCGTGGCGCAGGTGGTCGACCGCGTGGCGGACGTTGGCGCGGATCGCGTCGCTGAGCTGGAGCTCGCGCGAGCGGTCCTTGCCGGCCTCGAGCACGGTCTGCGCGGACGGGCGGATGCGGTCGACGATGTCGCGGATGTTGGTGCTGGCCACCGTGCCCTCGCCGCGCAGCACGTCGAGCGTCGCCGTCACCGCGCCGCCCCGCCCATCGCCAGTGTCGGTACGTTCACCGGGCTGATAGGTTAGCGAAAAGGCGGGGCGGGTCAGCCAATGTTGCATCACCGCGCGCACGCCCGCTGGCGTGGCATTGGCCAGGTCGCGAATCTGGGTGCGGAAATAAGCGGGATCGCCCGCATAAAGCTGTCCCTCGGCAAGCGCGACCGCCTTGCCGCCAAAGCCGCCGACCGATTCCAACCCCGACAATTCGCTCGACAGGCTGGACATCACCGTCCGGCGTACTTCGTCCGCGCTCGGCCCCTCCGCGATGAAGTTTTGAATAATTTCATCCAGACGGCGGTTGAGTTGGTCAATATCCGCGCCCGGTTTCAAATCCGCTGAGACGATGAAAATGCCCAAATCCTCAAACGCTTGCGCGCCCGCGCTGACGCTGACCGCCAATTGCTCATCCCGCACCAACGCATTGTCGAGGCGGGAGGAGGCGAGGCCGCCCAACACGCTGCCCGCAATCTGCAACTCGGCGCTGTCATCATTCACCCAGCCGGGGATCGCCCACATGCGGTAAATGCGCGGCGTGGCAATACGGTCGGTGACGACGCGCGCCACCGGCGCGGGCAGGGTCGGCACATCGATATGCGGTTCAACCGCTTGCGGCCCGCGCGGAATGGCCCCGAACCAGCGTTCAACCATCGGGCGCGCGGTGGCGGCGTCAATATCCCCCGCCAACACCAGCACCGCATTATTCGGTCCATAATTTTGCCGGAACCAATTTTGCACCATGTCGAGGCTGGCGCCATTAAGATCCTGCATCGAACCGATGGTCGAATGATAATAGGGGTGGCCGCGCGGAACCAGATTTTCAAAAATATAGTAACGCAGCAGACCATAGGGCTGATTGTCGCCCTGCCGCTTTTCATTTTGCACTACGCCGCGCTGATTATCGAGCGTTTCTTGGGTCAGCGCGCCGAGCAGATGGCCCATACGGTCTGCTTCGAGGAATAGCGCGCGGTCGAGCGCGCCGGTCGGCACGGTTTCAAAATAATTGGTGCGGTCAGGGTTGGTCGTGCCGTTGAGGTCGGTCGCCCCAATATCCTGCAACCAAGTGAAAAAATCGCCGGGCGCATTTTCGGTGCCATTGAACATGATATGTTCGAACAAATGGGCAAAGCCGGTGCTGCCAGCCGGTTCATCCTTCGAACCAATGTCATACCATACCGAAACCGCGACCACAGGTGCCTTGCGGTCGGTATGAACGATGACCGTCAGACCATTGTCGAGCGTGAAGCGTTCAAAGGGAATGTCGATCCGGTCGACCAGCGCGGCCACCGCCGGGTCGGCCGAGGGGGGAGAGGGGGCATCGACATTCTGCGCGAGCGCGGGGGATGCAAGCATCACCGCGGTTCCCAGTGTCAAAAACAACCGTGTGCGTGCCAACCAATGTTTTGCCATTTCAACCCTCTCTATATATCACAACTTCCAAAATCGCTGCGGGTATGCGGGCGACGACGGCTGTAATCAAGCCCATTTACCGCCCGCGCGCCGTAACGTCATGGGCGATAGGCCCGCGGCCGCGTCGCCCAGAACGTCGCCGGTTCGAACAATACCGGCTTTAACCGATGCGCCACAAATAAGGGCGCTTGGTCATTATAATGCGGTGACCCGGGGCGGGTGGTTGCCGCGCCAAATGGCTGGATCGATTGCGAATGTACCCGTCCATCCCTGTCCCAGCGGATGAACATCAGGAAACTGTCGCCATGGCGCACACGGTAGCGTCCGTCAGGGTCAACATCCCACAAGGTGGAGGCACGCAGCGTATCATTCCCACCATCGAGCGGCAGATCGACCGCGCCGCGACCTGTCCCGTGGCGCAGGCGCAAAACCTGCCCCAAGGGTGGATTTAACGTGCCGAAATGCCGCTGCAAATGCGTTGCAGCATCGCTCAAAGTCTTGGCGGGATCAACCGGTTCGATGCTGCGCTGGTAATGCACGCGATTGGCGGGACGCAGCACGGTGAGCGCCAGTGCATCACCATCCCCCCTGCCATCCAATTGCCAGTCCCACCGCGACAAGAGCGCCTGCGCATCACGCATCTGGCGGTTGGCCGGTCGCAGCGCCAACAAGCGCGCCATCCATTGGGCGGCATAGCCGCGCCGGACATAACCGGTGTCATATTTGATCCGCGCCAGCGCCGCATCGTCAATATTGCCCGCCGCTTCAAACAGGTCGAGCGCACGCAGCGAACGGTTGGTTTCATCCAATTCCACCCCCATGCGCGGGTCGAATGCCGCCGGGTTGAGTTCATCACCCGGACCGGCGGCGGTAAAGGGGGTATTGTTGGCGTTGAAAATATAGCCAGATGCCGGATTTATCAGGCTCGGCACCCGCGAAAATGGCAGGCTGGCCGTCCAAATGTCACGCCGCGTATCGCCCGGCAAAATATGCCGCCAATCATAGCCTGCTGGACGGTCGGGAAAGAGGGCGTTGTAAAACAGGCCGATATTCCCTTCGCGGTCGGCATAGATGAAATTGGTTGCCGGCACACCCTGCCCCGCCATGGCGGCGCGCCATTCGTCCAGATTGCGCGCCTTTTGCAGCCGGTAATATTGGGTCACCATGTCCAGCCGGTCGATACCGGCATAACGTATGGCAAAGGCACCCTGGTCATTGATGATGACCGGCCCGTGGATCGAACGGTAAATGGTGCGCGGCACCGGGATGACGAACGGGCCCCATTTGACCCGCAACCAGATGCGCTGACTTTCCAGCGGCAGCCAGCGCCCGTCCATCCGATATTTCGTGCCATCGCCGTTCAACGTCAGTCGATATACATCGACAAGGTCGGGTCGATTGACCGTATTGGTCCAGCCAAGATCGCGGTTGTGGCCGAGAAAGGGAAAGGGCGAACCGGGAAAAGTCGCGCCGGCAAAATCCCATCCCTCCCCCGAATGGACGACCAGTTCATACCAAGCGACACCGCCGGTCCAGGGTTGGTGCGAATTGGAAACCAGCCGGGTTTGCCCATCCCCCCCGCGCGATGGCGCAACGGCAAAGGCGTTGGAACCATTTTGCCCTTCACCCCCACCCAATAATGTGCCCGCGAAATAGGGGCGCGCCCCATCCTCCTGTGGCATATTTTGCGCAACGGCTGTCGTGGCGGGCGTTGGCGGGCCACCTTCACCATGAAGCGGCTTACCCTCCACCAATCGGCCAAGCACATTGTCCAGCCCAAAGAAAAAGGGTGACCGGATGACAAAGCCTGCCACCACATCCTCCGCCCGCACCGGGAAAAGTCCTGCCAAACGCACCTCATCCGGGTGTTGCGCTGCATAATGGTTGAGCCCAGCTGCATAAGCGGTGAAGATGGTGCGCACATCGGCGGGCAATTGCGCATAATGGCGCGCCACCGTGCCGCGCCCATCGATGAGCTGCGCCGCATAATCAACCTTGGCCCCATCCGCCCCTGTCATCGCGCCGAGCCGCCCGCGGGTCATTGCCAGCACTTCTTGCAGCGTCGAAAAATCATCCTCCGCATGGGCAAAGGCCACACCATATGCGACATCGGCATCGGTCCGGCCAAATATATGCGGCACGCCAAAGCTGTCTCGCGCAATACGCACGTCGCGCGGCTGATAGGGAACGGCTGTCACCGGCGAAATGCTGAGCGGTTCCCAGATGATGAGGGCAAGCGCGAGCACGCCCAGAAAAAGGATTGAACCAAACAGGATTTTCTTCAGCGCGCGCATCCACTGCACCCCTTTGCTGTCGCACCCCCGATGCGCCAATCTGCCCGCGTGATTGCCGAACGGCAAGCACCAATGGCTCACCACCCTTGTGTGACCATTGTGCAACACTATTTTGGCAGCGAATAATCCCTAAATGTCGAACAGCGGCAGGGTGGGACAAAAGGAATAACGCTGACCATGAGCCTTGAGAAACTGACCGATCGCGCCAAAGGTTTTTTGCAAGCCGCACAAACCATCGCCATCCGCATGAACCACCAGCGCATCAGCAGCGACCATCTGCTGAAGGCCTTGCTCGATGACAATCAGGGCATGGCTGCCAATCTGCTGACCCAGGCGGGGGCCGACGCCAAACAGGCACTGGCAGGCGTCGATGCTGCCCTCGACAAACTGCCGGTAGTCACCGGGTCGGGGGCCAATGCCGCCCCCGGGCTCGACAATGATCTGGTGCGCGTCATCGATGCGGCAACACAGGTGGCGACCAAAGCGGGTGACAGTTTCGTCACCGTCGAGCGATTGCTGCTCGCCCTGTCCACGGCATCGGGCACCAATGCGGCCAAGATTTTGCATGCGGCGGGGCTTGACCCCAAGGCGCTAAATGCGGCGATCGAAAAGCTGCGTCAGGGGCGCACTGCGGATAGTGCGACCGCCGAAGACCGCTATGATGCGCTCAAAAAATATGCGCGCGACCTGACGGCCGATGCACGCGCTGGCAAGCTCGATCCGGTGATCGGCCGCGACGACGAGATCCGCCGCGCGATCCAGGTGCTGTCGCGCCGCACCAAGAACAATCC
>CALFXW010000091.1 GCA_937957805.1 uncultured Sphingopyxis sp. | reverse complement strand
AGGGGGTGGAGCGGGCGTTCGGGCGGCGGCGGGCGCGGCGTTGGGGGCCGCGCGTCATCGACATCGACATTATTTTGTGGAGCGGCGGGCGTGTCCAGTCCCCCACGCTCATCATCCCGCATCCGCGTTGGCACGAACGCGCCTTTGTCGCGCCGCTGGTTGCCGAACTGGTGCCCGGCTGGCGCGCGGGCATCGCGCCGGCCACCGCGCGACAAATCGGTCGGCGATTACTGGCAACCAATGGCGAAGGTCCTTAACCCTCAATCAAAGTCTCAAAATCTCTGCCGCCATAAAAGACACCGATCACGACCACCGTCTTATCCTCGACCATGTAGGCGATGGTCACACGTCGCCGCCAGGCGAGCGTACGCAGGCCAGTTCGAAGATCGTCACGCGGCGTGCCCCGGTTGGGAAAGCATGCAGCGCGGCAATATGGTCGAGAATGCCGTTTACGAATCCCGACGCTGTGTCATGATCGGCCGCAGCCGCGATATAGCTATGGAGATGCACAAGTTGATCGCGCGCCTCCGGCGTAAAGACGATGCGATATGTCGCCGCCACGCCGCCCGCCCTATCAGCCGTCGCGCTCGCCGACGGTCACGCGAACATCCTCCAGCGATATGCCCGTTGAAGGGTCGGCACGGTAAGCATCGTAGGATGGCAAGGCCTGTTGCACCAGCCAGTCGCTGAGCGCGCGTTCGCGGGCATGCAGCGCGCGCAAACCTTCGCGGATGACTTCGCTTTCGCTGGCATATTCACCCGATGCAACCTTGGCGCGCACGCTGGCCGCCATTTCATTGGGCAGTGTCACGCTGAATTGTTGGGTTGTTCGCATGCTCGCCTCCTCAGGCGTAGGATTTAATCCTACTCGCGCAGCATTTCAATGGCGTCGCGCCGCCACATGAAAATCGCTGGTTCGCGACGCTGACTAGTTGGCTGGCCGGGAAATGGTGAGCCCTGCTGGGTTCGAACCAGCGACCTACTGATTAAAAGTCAGTTGCTCTACCGACTGAGCTAAGGGCCCCGACCGGCGCTCCCCCTAGGGGGATGCGCCGCCATGGTCAATGGGTGCGCGGCAATAAACGCATCATCGGCGCGCGGGTGGTGCCGCAGCTGGGCTGGCTGGTGGCGTAGCCGCTTCCTGCCGGGCCAGTGATGCCGCGCGCGATGCGATGTAACCGCGTATCGCCTCTGCATCCTGGGCCGAGAAATAGCGCGCAAAGCTGATCATGCCATTGTCCTGCAACGCGCCATCGATGACGATGGATTTGAAGGTCGCGGCATCATTGATGCTGGGTCGGCGGCGCAAATCGGGCAAGACGCCCGACGACATCGCCCCTGCCCCATGGCAAACGCCGCAATTTGTTTCAAACAATTGCCGTCCGCGTTCGACCTGAGCGGCGGTAAAGCTGCTCGTCACGCGCACCGCAGGCGGGTTTTCAATCGGCGTGATGCTATAGGGCGTATTGCCGCCCAATTTGAACACCAGCAACCGGCCATTGGGCATCGGGCGCGCATTGGGGACAAAGCCCGACGACAGCGGGAATGCCCCGCCATAGCCCGCCATCACCGCAATATATTGCGTATCGCCAATGCGGTAACTGATTGGCGGCGCGATAATGCCAGTGCCCGCATCGAACGACCACAGCTTGGCCCCCGTGCGCGCATCAAAGGCTTGAAAAGCGCCATGGGCATTGCCCTGAAAGACGAGGCCGCCATGCGTTGCCAGCACCCCGCCATTCCACGGCCCGTCATATTGGACGCGCCAAACCTCCCGCTGGCGGATGGGATCCCAGGCGATGAGCTGCCCCTTGAGCATCGCACGCACCGCACGGATGGTTGACGGGTCATCGGGCACCGCATTGGCGAGGAAGTCGATCCCGACATTCCAGCCCCCCTGACGCCCGGCAAAGGCCGTGTCATTGCTATAGGCAAAGGGCACTTCCTGCGCGGGCAAATAGACGAGCCCGGTATCAGGGCTGAACGCCATCGGGTGCCAATTATGCGCGCCAAGCGCACTGGGCAGCGCGACAAAACTGCCATCGGTATAACGGGCATTGGGGGTTTCGATGGGGCGGCCAGTCGCCATATCGACGCCCGTCGTCCAACTCTGCGGCACAAAGTTACGCGCCGAAATCAAGCGCCCGTTGCTGCGGTCGATAACATAGAAAAAGCCGTTTTTGGGGGCCTGCATCATCACCTTGCGCGGCCGCCCCTCTATATTGAGGTCGGCGAGGATAATCGGCTGGGTCTGGGTGAAATCCCATGTCTCACCGGGCGTCCCCTGATAATGCCAGCGGTAACGGCCAGTGTCGGCATCGAGCGCGACGACCGAGGAGAGGAAGAGGTTGTCGCCCCGTCCCTCCGACCGGATTTTCTGGTTCCACGGGCTGCCATTGCCCACGCCAATCAAGATCTGGTTGAAATCCGGGTCATAGACGATGGCATCCCAAACCGTGCCGCCGCCGCCAAATCGGCTCCAGTCGCCCGCCCACGTCGCGCGCATCCGCGCAATTTCAGGGTCGGAAACGGCGTTGTCGGCGGGCTGGTTCGGCCCCGGCGGAACAGTGTAAAATCGCCAGACCAAGGAACCATCATTGGCGTCATAAGCCGAAACATAGCCGCGCACGCCATATTCCGCGCCGCCATTGCCGATAAGGACGCGCCCCTTTACGATGCGCGGCGCACCGGTGATCGTATAGGGTTTGGACTGGTCAACAGTCACCGTTGACCAGACCTGCCGCCCGGTTTTGGCATCAATGGCAATCAGCCGCCCGTCGAGCGTGCCGACAAAAACCTTGCCGCCATAAACCGCCACCCCGCGATTGACGACATCGCAGCAGGCCGAAAAGCCGCGCTGCCCGGGCACTTCGGGGTCGAAACGCCATAATTGCCGGCCGGTTGCGGCATCAAACGCGTAAACCTTGCTCCACGCCGTTGTCGTATAAAGCACGCCATCGACGACAATCGGCGTCGCTTCCTGCCCGCGATTGGTGTCAAACTCCGCGCTCCACGCGAGGCCCAATTGCCCGACATTTTGCGCGCTAATTTGGTCGAGCTGGCTGAAGCGCTGTTCGGCATAGGTGCCGCCGTGCGTCACCCATTCGTCGGGGTGGCTCGCCGCCTGCACCAGCCGATTATCATCGACGACCGCGCTGCTCCCGCCCGAGAGCGAACAGCCAGCCAGCGCCAATAATGGCGCGGCGATAACCCCCAAAACTACAGCGATACGCATGCCGACCCCTTTTTTACTCCGCACCGGCCCGCTGTTGTCGCGGGTAGACCCGGCAAAAATCCACCAACCAGCGCGGGGGGACGCGCTTTGAAACTTACTGCATCGCGCCATTGCTGCGCAGCGCGGCGATTCGCGCTGAATCATACCCAATTTCGCCCAGAATCGCATCTCCGTCGGCACCCTTTGGCCCTGCCCCTTTGGGGTGCGCCGTGGGCGTGCCGCTGTAACGCGGCGCAGGCGCGGGCATGGTCGTGCCATCCACTTCGATAAAGGTTTGCCGCGCGACATTATGCGGATGCTGCGGTGCTTCGGCCATCGATAGCACGGGGGCAAAGCAGATATCGCTCCCCTCCATCAAATTGCACCAATGGTCACGCGGCTGGCTGGCGAACAGCGCGGTCAATTTCTGCTTGAGCAAGGGCCAGCGTGCTGCATCATCCTGCGCATCGAAATCGGCGTCGGCGTCCAGCCCGGTTTTCTGGCGCAATAGTGCGTAAAATTGCGGCTCAATCGACCCGATCGAGATATATTTGCCGTCGGCGCAACCATAGGTGTCATAATAGGGTGCGCCACCGTCGAGCCGGTTGACCCCGGCCTGATCCTGCCAGACGCCGAGCGCGCGGAAACCCCACGTCATCGCCGAAAGCAGCGCCGAACCATCGGTCATGGCACAGTCGATAACCTGTCCCTTGCCGCCCATTTTTACCGCGAGGATGGCGCTGACCATTCCATAGGCGAGCATCATCCCGCCACCGCCAAAATCGCCGACATAATTGACCGGCGGCACCGGCTTTTCGCCTGCACGCCCGATGGTGTGGAGCACGCCCGACAGCGCAATATAGTTGATGTCATGCCCCGCTGCGGGCGCATAGGGGCCATGCTGGCCCCAGCCGGTCATCCGGCCATAGATCAGCGCCGGATTGTCGGAAAGCAGCACGTCCGGCCCCAGCCCCAATCGTTCCATCACGCCGGGGCGATACCCCTCTATGATCGCATCGGCGCTGCGGCACAGTTCGCGCGCAATGTCGATAGCTTGCGGATTTTTCATGTCGAGGCAGATTGACCGGCGATTGCGCGCCAGCGGGTCATGCGGCAGGCGCATCCCGCCCGGACGTTCGATCCGTATGACCTCTGCGCCATGGTCACCCAGCATCATCCCGCAAAAGGGGCCGGGGCCAATCCCTGCAAATTCAATGATTTTTATGCCGGTCAGCGGCCCTGCCACGCGCGATCCCCCGAATCTCTATCCTCGGCGCATCATGTTTCACGTTCACGTAAGCGTCAACCAATCAATCATCGCTAAGTCGCGATTTTTGGGTAATTTTATTGCGTCTGCACGCCATCCGCATCCTTGGCATAATCGCCCGCCAGCCAGCGCACTACTTCGCGCGCGGCTGGATGGTCGATGGCCTTGTAACGCGCGGTCAGTTTCGCGCGTGCCGTCGCATCGATGCGCGGCAGCCCGCCATCTTCGAGCCGCAACAGGTCGGCATGCAGCATATCGGCCAGTTGCGCCCCGCACACCATTTCTGCCGCCGCTACAAATGCCGCCATATAAGCATAATCCGCGCCTTCACGGTAAAGCTGCGGCAGGGTGATGGCAGCGATACAGCTCAAAATGGGTTGCAGGCAGGGGTTGACCGCATGGCTGTGGATAGCGGGGGCAATCGCCGGGTCGCGCCCGGTAAAGCCGCGCAAATGCAAATGCCCCCGCATCCGCGCCCCGTCATTCACCGGCCAATTGTCCCAAATGGCAGGCGCACGGCCCAAGCGCCGGGTGACATCGGCGATATGGCCGGGCGAAATGGCGCGGGCGCACACCTCCTCCCCCGTCCAATATACCGCAATGTCCCGGTGCGTCAGCCGACCAAAATCTTCGAGATAATTTGCTGGCCGCGCGCCAAACACCCGGTCGAGCACCGCATCATCGCTATAATAGCTGGGACAGGTGTAAAATTGCTGCGCGCGGCTGTGCTGGGTTACAAAATCGATGATTTCGACCTGTCGCGCGGCAAGGTCACCAATCGCCCCATCCATATCGTCAAACAGGATGGCGAGGTCATCGATGCCCGCATCGTCGAGCTGCGCCAGCTTGGCACGCATCGCGGCGCGTGCGGCCGCATCAAACCCATGTTGCGCGCCAAAGGGCGACAGGCCGACGCCAAAGCGCATCCCCTGCCCCCGCACATAGTCTGCGAAAGCACCAAGTGCTGCGACGTCCGCCGGGGCATAGGCTATCTGCCATTTTTCACGCAACAAAGCATCGCCCTTGGGCGCATAATGGTAAAAACCAAAGCCGTGCGCGGAAAGGATTTGGGCGACGCTGCGCCGTTCCGCCCATGACCATAGCGGGCCGAAAAACCCCTCTATCAGCCCCAACGGCGGCGTATTTACAGGCACAGTCGGCAGGTTACAGCGACAGGTTGGCGGCTATCGGCACCGCGTGAAAAATCTCTATCTTCACGGGTTCCTGCGCCATCAGCGCCACTTGCCGCGCGAATTGCTGCGATTCCGGCAGGGCAAAATGTGCCTTAAGCTTGATCATATCGCTCCAAGCTTCGACGAAAACGAAACGATTGGGGTCTTCGACATGGCGGTGGACATCATGGCTGATGCAGCCATCCTCCGCCCGGGAGCGTTTGACATGCGCGAGCGACAGCCCCTCCACCTCTGCCGCGCGGTCGGGCTTGGCCAAAATTTCTCCGGTAACCAATATCATGACGCCCCCCTTTGGTAGCGGTCGATGCGCTCAGTAAAGCATGAAAGGGGTGCGTTGCTCAAGCCATGCGCGTTCGTCAGCCACTGTTATGGCGTCGAGATCCGCCGGTGTGGCTGCATCGTCATCCACCCAGCGGCGCAAATCCTCACCACCATTGATGACGTCAATCGCCAAGCGGTCGAACACATATTCATAAGGGAAATCGCGCCACAGCGGATAATCGCGGTAAAGCTGGCGGATTGCCTTGAACGCCAGCGCCTGCACCCGCCACGGGCGAAAGCCGGCATGGTCATACCATGGCCCTTCGGCATGAATGTGCAGGCCATTGCACAATTGCCCGGCATGCTTGTGAAAAGTCGGTTCAAAATGGACCGGGCGCAATTTACAGCCCGCCAGCCATTGGGGTGCCAGATCCGCCATCGCGCGGGCAATCGCGCCCGCATCCAGATCGGGCGCGCCGAACAGTTCGAGCGGACGGGTGGTGCCGCGCCCTTCGCTAAGGCTCGTCCCCTCCAGCATCACCGTCCCCGCATAGGCGCGCGCCATGTTGAGATTGGGCGCATTGGGGCTGGGGTTGACCCAGATATGTTCCATCGGCCAGCCAAAACCGGGCACATCATCGGGGGCATAGCCCGTCATCGCAACGACGCGATAATCAACGTCCAGTGCATAATGGTCGATGAAATAATGGCCCAATTCGCCCATGGTAAGGCCGTGGCGCATCGGGATGGGTGCGGCACCGACAAAGCTTTCCCAGCCGGGACGCAGCGCCAGCCCCTCCACCGGGCGGCCAGCGGGGTTGGGCCGGTCGAGCACCCAGACGCTCTTGGCATGCGCGGCAGCGGCTTCGAGGATATAGAGAAGGCTGGTGATGAATGTGTAGATGCGGCAACCCAAATCCTGCAAATCGACCAAAATCACATCAAAGGTCGAAAGCATCTGCCCGCTTGGGCGGCGCACTTCGCCATAGAGGCTGAACACGGGGATGCCATAGACCGGATCGGTATAATCCGGGCTTTCCACCATATTATCCTGCAAGTCGCCGCGCACGCCGTGCTGCGGCCCGAAAACGGCGGTTATATTGACCCCCGCCGCAACCAGCGCATCAAGGCTGTGGCGCAAGTCGGCAGTCAGCGATGCCGGGTGGGCGAGCAGCGCGACACGGCGGCCCGCCAATTCGCCCAGCGATTGCGGGTCGGTGAGCAGGCGGTCGATACCAAATTGGACATTCATGGCCGCTGCGGTGCCCCAAGCCGCGCGGCAAAGCAATCATCATGGTGAAAATCGGGCACCCCCGGTGGGTGGCGCAGCGCCCAATAGGCTTTGTTACCCGCCGTATCGGCGATGATGGCGCTAAAACCGACGCGCGCATCCTGGGCGAGTTTGGGCGGCAGGCTGAACGTAACTTCCAGCGTCAGGCCATGGTCACTGCGCGCCAGCCTGATATGCGGTGCGGGGACATTGAGCAGCGCCATCCCCCGCCGATAGCCGGTAAAATGATAGGCGGCC
>CALFXW010000090.1 GCA_937957805.1 uncultured Sphingopyxis sp. | reverse complement strand
AAAGCCGGAGACATGGCCTTGATCGTGTTGCCGCTGGTGGGTTTCGACGCACACGGCCACCGGCTCGGCATGGGCGGCGGCTGGTACGATCGCAGCCTCGCGTTCCGCCAGGCGCAGGCCGCGCCGCCGTGGCTCGCGCACCTCAACCCGCCGCAGCGCGAAGCCGTGCTGACGACAGAGGGGCCAGTGCTGATTTTGGCGGGCGCGGGCACGGGCAAGACGGCGGCGCTGACTGCGCGGCTGGCGCATATTGTGCGATCCCGCCTAGCGTGGCCGTCACAGATTCTGGCGGTCACTTTCACCAACAAGGCGGCGCGCGAAATGCGCGAACGCATTGTCCAGCAAATCGGCCCGGCGGGCGAAGGGATGGCGTGGCTTGGCACTTTTCACGCAATCGCCGGGCGGATGCTGCGCCAACATGCCGAACTGGTCGGCTTGCACAATAATTTCACGATCATCGATACTGATGATCAGATCCGCGTCATCCGCCAGATTTTGCAGGCGCAAGGGGTGGACGATAAACGCTGGCCCGCGCGCCAATTTGCCGCGATTATCGACCGTTGGAAAAATCGCGGGCTGACCCCTGCCGACGTGCGCAGCGGGGATGATGACGGTTTCGCCCATGGCAAGGGGGTGGCGCTTTATCGCCTCTACCAGGAACGGCTCAAAACCCTCAACGCCTGTGATTTTGGGGATTTATTGCTCCATATGCTGACGATTTTGCGCAGCAACCGCGATGTGCTGGCGCAATATCAGGCGCGCTTTTCCTATATTTTGGTCGATGAATATCAGGACACCAACGCCGTCCAATATCTTTGGCTGCGCCTGCTCGCACAGGAAAAGCGCAATATCGCGGTGGTCGGCGATGATGATCAGAGCATCTATAGCTGGCGCGGGGCGGAAGTTGCCAATATCCTGCGTTTTGAGCGGGATTTTCCGGGTGCCAAGGTCATCAGGCTCGAACAAAATTATCGTTCGACCCCGCATATATTGGGCGCGGCATCGGCGCTGATTGCGCATAATGGCGACCGTCTGGGCAAGACATTGTGGACCGATGTCGATGGTGGCGACAAGGTGCGCGTCGTCGGCATCTGGGACGGGCCGGAGGAGGCGCGCCATGTCGGCGAGGCGCTGGAGGGGCGGATGCGGCGGGGTGAGCCGCTCGATGGTGCAGCCATCCTCGTCCGGGCGGGGTTTCAGACGCGCGAATTTGAAGAACGCTTCATCCATATCGGCATGCCCTATCGCGTGGTCGGCGGCTTTCGTTTCTACGAACGCGCCGAAATCCGCGATGCGATTGCCTATTTGCGGATCGTCAATCAGGGGGCAGATGACCTCGCCTTTGAACGCATTGTCAACCAGCCCAAACGCGGCATTGGCGACAAGGCGATGGCGCTCCTCCACCAGATAGCGCGCGCAGATGGCGTGCCGCTGCTCAGCGCCATTGCCACCATGCAGGCGGGCGATATCGGGACGCCACAGGCGCGGCGCGGGCTTGGCCAATTTGCCATGTTAATCGCGCGCTGGCGCGACATGGCAGCGACCACCAGCCATGGCGCGCTGATGCAAATCATCCTCGAAGAATCGGGTTACACCGCGATGTTGCAGGCCGACCGCAGCGCCGAAGCGGCCGGGCGGCTCGAAAACCTAAGCGAACTTGTCCGCGCGATGGAGGAATATGAGGATCTGGCGGCTTTCCTCGACCATGTGTCGCTGGTGATGGATAAAGAGGGGGCGGATGAGGAACCGGGCGTCACCATCATGACCATCCACGCCGCCAAGGGTTTGGAATTCAACGAAACCTTCCTCGCGGGGTGGGAGGATGGGCTGTTCCCCAGCCAGCGCAGCATGGACGAGAGCGGGCTGAAAGGGCTGGAGGAGGAGCGGCGGCTGGCCTATGTGGGCATTACCCGCGCCAAGCGCACACTAACCCTCACTTACGCGGGTAAGCGCCG
>CALFXW010000089.1 GCA_937957805.1 uncultured Sphingopyxis sp. | reverse complement strand
AAGCCCATCTGAAAGGAGACTATGGCATGTCCAAGGCTGTTTCCGTCCATACCCCCCATATCGAGGCATTGTTGGCGCGTCATGCCGACCTCGAATCGCGCATCGCGACCGAATCGGCGCGTCCGCAACCAAATATGGGGATTATTGCGGAGCTGAAGCGCGCCAAACTCAAGATTAAGGATAGTCTTATCACGGGTTAAAGGCGCATTAAACGCGCATTAAACGCGCATTAAACGCGCATTAAACACGCAGGGGGGGGCAGGATATTCTTGCCCCCAAATGCGCCGCAAGCCCCCTGTTTTTACCTATTCAGCGAATCACCCGCGCCCGGCGCACAACAGGCGCGGCGCGGGACGCGCGCTTGGTGGTCGGACGCACGGTTACCGGGCGCAGTGCATCGCGCGGATCGACCGCCACATCGAACCTGACGCCAAAGCGCCCCGGTTGCACCCACGCGACCCGCCCCGGGATCTTGCCGATCCGGGCAATTTCAACCGCAACATTTTCGCCAACGGCAAATTCGACCTTGCTGTCGGCAAGCATCCCGCCCGCCGACAAGTTGCGGATGACGATGTCAAAGCTGCCATCCAGACGCTCGACATGCGCCATGGCTTTTAAGAACATGCTGTCGCGCCGGTTCCCGCGCAGGGCCAGCGCCTCAAAATCCATATCGCCGGGGACATCATGCTTCATTCTACTCAATCCCGCCAAAATGGGTGCCCCGACGCAAATGGCCGGCACCCCAATTCAAGATTCTGGGATTAGAAGCAGGGGGTTAGAATGGGGTTAATCGTCGCGTGAAATGCGTTCGTTGCGCTCGTGGGCTTCCTGCGCTTCCAGCGTCATGGTGGCAATCGGCCGGGCGATCAGCCGCGCGAGCGCGATGGGTTCGCCGGTCACTTCGCAATAGCCATATTCGCCCTCATCAATCCGGCGCAGTGCCGCGTCGATTTTGGAGATTAGCTTGCGCTGCCGGTCGCGGGTGCGCAATTCGATCGCCCAGTCGGTTTCGCTCGATGCCCGGTCGGTCAGGTCGGGTTCGCGCAGCGGCCCTTCCTGCAAATGGGCGAGCGTCAATTCCGCTTCGTCCATGATATTGCGTTTCCAATCGACCAGCAGACGGCGAAAAAACGCCTGTTGGCGCGGATTCATAAAGGCTTCGCCATCGCCGGGGACATAGCCGTCGGGGGCAAGGCTGGGCCGATGCGTCAGGCCATCACCATTTACATGGTCGTCGCTTTGGGCTGTGGCACCCGTTGGGGAGGAGGACATGTGCTTTGATGCTCCCGACATTGCACGCGCGTTTCCAAAATGTCGTGCAGGCTTTATCGCTGCATCTTATGGGTCGCTGCCGTCTCTCTCGGCGTGCGACAGGCGCGGCTATAGGCAGCGCAAGCGGGTGCCGCAAGGGGCATATCGTCACATGTGCGCCCATAGGAAATGGCGCACCGCCTGTCCGATTTTGAAACAATTTGTCCCGAATCCGTCCAAGATGGGTCAGCAGGGGGTGAATTGGTAAGTCATCCATGGTTAAAGCCATTGCATCCATATAGTAGAAAGCGCCAAAGGAGCGCTGGACTGCAATGGGAAAAGCCAATGGGGCATGTAGCGTCAACAAAGCGCGCATCACCCCGACAAGATTAAGGTGGAGACGATAATGTCGGTACGCATGGCCTTGGCAAAACTTTGTGCCTGCACCTGCGGGGGGGCGTTGATTGGCACGGGTGCCGTGCAATTGAGCCAGCCTTCGGTTGCGCGGGAGCGCGTCAGCAATGTGCGCTCGGTTCCCAAAATGCGTTCGCGCGTCGTCCATCGTGCCCGCCCGCACCGCGTGACCCGTGCCCGTTCCATCCAACGCGTGCGCCGGGTGGTGACGCGCCGGACGATCATCCCTGCGCAACCCACCGTGATCACGACAACCGGCGCACCGGTGCCCTTGCCGCGTCCCAGCGGCGAATATGGCGGCGGGTCGAGCGGCGGTTACCCGATTGTTATCGGCGGCAGCGGTGGCTTTGGCGGCGGTTTCGGCGGCTTTTTTGGCGGCTTTTTTGGCGGCAGCAGCGGCGGGTCGAGCGGTGGCAGCATCGTCATTTCGTCGACCACGTCGGGCGGCAGCACATCAACTTCCGGCGGCAGCACGTCGTCCTCGACCGGCGGCGTGTCGACATCGACCGGCGGGGTTTCCTCCACCTCCTCCTCCACCTCGGGCGGGGTTTCAACCTCGACCGGCGGGGTGAGCACATCGACATCGACAGGTGGTGTCAGCACATCGACAGGTGGTGTATCCACATCCACCGGCGGCGTCAGCACGTCGACCGGCGGGGTTTCAACCAGTTCTGGCGTATCCACCTCGACCGGTGGCGTTTCGACATCGTCGGGGGTTTCCACCTCCAGCTCGTCCTCCTCTTCATCGAGCAGCAGTTCTTCCTCCTCCTCGTCCAGCTCCTCGTCGGGTGGGTCGTCGAGCTTTGGCGGTTCGTCGAGCTTTGGTGGCTCCTCCTCATCGAGCAGCAGTTCCAGTTCGTCCTCGTCCAGCTCTGGCGGGTCGTCGAGCTTTGGCACATCTACCAGTTCCACCTCTTCCTCCTCGTCGAGCAGCAGTTCCAGCTCCTCCTCGTCCAGTTCGGGCGGGTCGAGCGGCACGTCGAGCGGCACCGATGTGCCAGCACCGCCGATGGTGCTGCTGTTCGGTGCAGCCGCTGCCGCGTTGGTCACGCGCCGCCGCCTGAAGCGCAAGGATGGCAAGGACGGCAAAAACTCCACCTGCGCTGCCTGACAGGGCGCGCAGACCGGCGCAGCAACGCCGGGGCAATGGGGCGGTTGCAGCGATGCAGCCGCCCCTTTTCTATGCGCTTGCCTTGATCGGCGCGGACGTTTAGCGCGCTTTGCCATGCATGATATTCGCGCCATCAGGGACAATCC
>CALFXW010000088.1 GCA_937957805.1 uncultured Sphingopyxis sp. | reverse complement strand
TCCGATCTGGGCCATTCGATTGGCGGCATGGGGGCCATTACCCAATATATGGCGGCGGCTGCGGCGGAACATGGCGTCGAAATCAGCCTCAACGCGCCGGTCGAGCGGCTGTTGGTTGATAATGGTTGCGCGGTGGGTGTGCGTCTTGCCGGGGGTGAGGAGCTGTTCGCCCCCATAATTGCCGCCAATGTCGGCCCCGCGATGCTGTATCGGCAGTTGGTGGATGGTGCTGACCTGCCCGCCGATTTTGTCCGGCGGATGGCCAATTACAAGGCCGGGTCGGGCACATTTCGCATGAATGTCGCGCTCAGCGAATTGCCCGATTTTTCCGCCCTGCCCGGCACGGCCATGGCCGAACATCATCAGGCGGGGATCATCATCGCCCCAACGCTCGATTATATGGACCGTGCCTTTGCCGATGCGCGCGCGCATGGCTGGTCGCGCGAACCGATTGTGGAAATGACGCTGCCCAGCACGGTCGATGACAGCCTTGCCCCACCCGGCGCGCATGTCGCCGCGCTATTTTGCCAGCAATTTTCGCCAGCGCTGACCATGGGCCAAAGCTGGGATGATGCGCGCGATGCGGCAGCCGCGACGGTCATCGATACCGTTACCCGCCATGCCCCCAATTTTCGCCGTTCGATATTGGCGATGCAGATGCATTCGCCGCTCGATCTGGAACGCAAATTCGGCCTGATCGGCGGGGATATCATGCACGGTGCCATGTCGATTGACCAGCTATGGGCGGCACGCCCGGTGCTGGGGCATGGTGATTATCGCGCGCCGATAAAGGGCCTCTATATGTGCGGCGCGGGCAGTCACCCCGGCGGCGGGGTCACCGGCGCGCCGGGCCACAATGCCGCGCGGGAGATTTTGCGCGACCGCAGCCTATGGAGCCGCTTGGCACGTTGATACGAATATGCACGTTTGAAATATCATTTGGTTGGACGCATGTTGCGTGGATTAATTGGTGCCATGCACCAAGTTCGAATGCATAAATAGGGGAGAATATCAGGTGCGTAACTATGTCATGTTGACCTTGGTTATGTTGGGAGTGGCGGCCTGCGGCCAGAACGACGCGCCCCCACCGCCACCAACCGCCGCCGCATTAACCCCCAACAGCACAACCTCACCGCCGCCCACCCCTGCTGCACCCACCGCCGATTTTGTCGTCGCCGGACTACATGGGGATGCCACGCGCGGCGCGACGATTTTCAACCAATGCCGTGCGTGCCACTCGATCGACGCCGGGCGCAATGGCATCGGCCCCAGCATGCACGGCGTTGTCGGGCGCGCAGCGGGCAGCGTTGCGGGCTATACTTATTCCAGCGCGAACAAATCATCCCACCGTGTCTGGGACAAGGATACGCTCTTTGCCTATCTGGAATCGCCGATGATGATGGTGCCGGGCACCAAAATGACCTTTCGCCTCGCTGACGCACAGGCGCGCGCCGACGTCATCGCTTATTTGGCGACCCAGCGCTGAACGGCGATCAACAATTTGAGAGCGCACTCGATGCGCTGTTGCGGCGCATCCTACCCGATGCGGCGGGGCAATTGGGCAAGTGCCAGCGGCTTTCGGGCGGGGCCAATATGGAAAGCTGGCTGCTGGACTGGCAAGCGGCAGATGGCGCGCGGCGGCATGGGCG
>CALFXW010000087.1 GCA_937957805.1 uncultured Sphingopyxis sp. | reverse complement strand
CCAGCCGGTCATGCCATTTGGGACATGCTCGAAGATGCGGGGATAGAGGGCGCGCGTGATGAGGCTCTGGTCATTCGCCGCGATTCGCGCGCCGACGGGGGCAGCCGCGCCTTTATCGCCGACCAGCCGGTCAGCGCCGCCTTGTTGCGCGATGTGGGCAATATGCTGGTGGAGATACACGGCCAGCATGATGAACGCGGCTTGTTGAGCGCGCGCGGGCACCGCGTGCTGCTCGACGCTTTTGGCCGCATCGACACCGCCGCCGTATCGAGCGCCTGGGCGACATGGCAGGGGGCGGCGGCGCGCTTGGCCGAAGCGCAGGGGCGGCTCGCCGCCGATAGCGATGAAAGCGAATGGCTTGACCATGCGCTCGCGGAATTTGCGGCCATCGCGCCGCAGGCGGGGGAGGAGGCGGCACTCGCCGCCAGTCGCGCAACGATGCAAAAGGGGGAGCGGCTGGCCGAAGATATGGCCGCCATCCTTGCCCAGCTCATGGGGAGTGAGGGGGCGCTCGCCCAATTGCGCGGCGCCACCCGCAGGCTTGATCGTCTGGCGGGCGAACACCCTCTTTTTGCCGAGGCGCTCGCTGCCTTTGACCGTGCGCTCGCCGAATGCGATGAGGGGGAGGGGGCATTGGCGCGCGCCGCTGACGCGCTGCGCCACGACCCGGCGGAGCTCGACCGCATCGAAACCCGCTTGTTCGATATTCGGGCACTGGCGCGCAAACATCGGGTGGAGGCGGATGCACTGGGCGCGCTCCATGCCGAATTGGAACAGCGGCGCGCGGCCATCGATGCAGGGACGAGCAGCCTCAGCGCGCTGGAGGATGCTCTGGCCCGCGCGCGCGATGCCTATTGCGCCGCTGCCGCCCAGCTATCGGCGGCACGCCGCGCGGCCGCTGCGGCGCTGGATGCGGCAGTGGCGGGCGAACTGCCGCCGCTCAAGCTCGACAGTGCGCGTTTTCAGACGACGGTCGAGCCTGTGGCAGAAATTGACTGGGGGCCGATGGGGAGAGAACGGGTCGAATTTCGCGTCGCCACCAATCAGGGCAGCGATTTTGGCCCATTGATCAAAATTGCTTCGGGCGGCGAATTGTCGCGCTTTTTGTTGGCGCTCAAAGTGGCGCTGGCGGGCGTTGGCGATGCGCAGACAATCATATTTGACGAAATTGATCGCGGGGTTGGCGGCGCGGTGGCGAGCGCGATCGGGGAAAGGCTGGCGCTGCTTGCGCGCGAACGGCAGATTTTGGTCGTTACCCATTCGCCGCAGGTTGCCGCACGCGGTGGCCAGCATTTGCTGATTGCCAAAATGGCGATGGATGGGGAAATACGCACGGCCGTGACCCTTCTCGATGCCTCCGCGCGGCAGGAGGAGATTGCGCGCATGCTGTCGGGCGCGGCAATCACCGACGAAGCGCGCGCGGCGGCGGCGCGACTGCTGGAACATGTCTGAGACCGCGAAAAATGCTGATGCCGCATTGCATCGCCCCGTCTGGCACTGTCTGAACCACCGGCAGGCGCATCTGGCACATTGGCACGGCGATGCGGTGGCAATCGACCGTGCCTATGGCCCCTTTATCGCCGCGCGGGATAGCGGGCGAGCGGCACGCAACGACATGGCGGCACTGATGCAGCCGCGCGAAACATATTGGATGGTGGAGGATCGCGATTGGCCAACCCCCCCGGGGGGCACGCGGCTTGATCAGGCGCTGCTGCTCCAGATGCGATTGAGCCACCTGCCTGACAATATCGACCATCCTCATGCCATTGGTCGCTTGGGCGCGGCGGACGTTTTCGAAATGGCGGCGCTTGCTGCGCATGCGCAGCCCGGCCCATGGCATGATCGCACACAAGATTATGGATCATTTTTTGGCGTGCGCATCGACGGGCGTCTGGCGGCGATGGCGGGACAGCGCATGCTGCTGCCCGGCATGGCGGAATTGAGCGGTGTTGCCACCCACCAAGATTTTCGCGGGGCCGGGCTGGCGCGCGCGCTCATCATCCATGTGCTCCACGATATGGCGGTCAGGGGGGAGGGGGCGTTTCTGCACAGCTATGCGCAAAATGCCGGTGCCAATGCGCTATACCATGCGCTTGGTTTTGTGACGACGCGCGAGATGTATGCGATTAAACTTGCCCGATGAGTGATGATTCCCCGATGCAGGAAGCCGATGCCGCGAACCGGCTGATGCGCCTAGCGCGTGAGATTGCGCAGCACAACCGCGCCTATCATGATGCAGATGCGCCCACGATCAGCGATGCTGAATATGACGCGCTGGTGCGCGAAAACGCGGCGCTGGAGGCGGCGTTTCCGCATCTGGTGCGCGCCGACAGCCCATCCAAATCGGTCGGCGCACCGGCGCAGAGCGCGCTCGCCAAAGTGGCGCATGCCCGCCCGATGCTCAGCCTCGACAATGGCTTTTCCGATGGCGATGTGATGGACTTTGCACAGCGCGTCGGCCGCTTTTTGAAGCTGGATGATGCGCGCGCAATCGCCCTGACCGCTGAGCCCAAGATTGATGGCCTGTCCTGTTCACTGCGCTATGTGGGGCGCCGTCTTGTGCAAGCGGCAACGCGCGGCGATGGCCAAGTGGGGGAGGATGTGACCGCCAACGTCCTGACCATTGCCGACATACCGCAGATTTTGCCCGATGATGCGCCCGATATTTTCGAAGTGCGCGGCGAAATATATATGGCCAAGGCGGATTTTGTAGCGCTCAATACAGCGCAGGAAGCGGCGGGGCAGAAAATATTCGCCAACCCGCGCAATGCCGCGGCTGGCTCGCTCCGCCAAAAGGATGCGTCGATCACCGCCGCACGCCCCTTGTGCTTTCTGGCGCATGGCTGGGGCGAAACAGCCACCCTGCCTGCCGACACACAATATGGCGTGATGCGCGCGATTGCGGGTTGGGGATTCCCGGTGGAGCCACACCTGCGCCGCCTTGCTGGGGCAGATGCGGCGCTCAGCCATTATCGTGCGATCGAAAGCGAACGCGCCGACCTGCCATATGATATTGACGGGGTTGTCTATAAGATTGACCGGCTCGACTGGCAGGAAAGGCTGGGCTTTGTTGCGCGTGCGCCGCGTTGGGCATTGGCGCATAAATTTCCCGCTGAACGCGCGCAAACCACGCTGGAAGCGATTGATATACAGGTCGGGCGCACCGGCAAATTGACCCCTGTTGGCCGTCTCAGCGCGGTCAATGTGGGCGGGGTGATGGTATCCAATGTCACACTGCATAACCGCGATGAAATTGCGCGATTGGGGCTGCGCGTCGGCGACCGGGTGACCATTCAGCGGGCAGGGGACGTCATCCCGCAAATCGTCGAAAATCTGACCCGTGACATGGCGCGTGCGTCCTTTGCCTTTCCGGATCATTGCCCGGAATGTGGCAGCGAAGCCGTCGCCGAAGCGGGTGAGGTGGATGTGCGCTGCACCGGCGGACTCATTTGCGGGGCGCAGCGTTTCGAACGGCTGAAACATTTCGTTGCGCGCGGGGCGCTCGACATCGAAGGGTTGGGCGAAAAAAGCATTGCCGAATTTATCGACCTGGGCTGGCTGCACGGCCCTGTCGATATATTCCGCCTGCACCGGTACCGCGAAGCTTTGCTGAGCCGCGAAGGGTGGCAGCAAAAATCGGTCGATAATCTGCTGGCTGCGATAGAGGCAAAGCGCGCGCCGGATGCCGCGCGCCTGCTCTTTGGATTGGGTATACGCCACATCGGTGCGGTCACCGCGCGCGATTTGCTCAAAGCCTTTGCGACGCTGCCCGCCGTGCGCGCCGCCGCAATCGCCGCGCACGCGGGGGATGCTGCTGCAATGGTTCAGTTGACCGCCATCGACGGTGTTGGCCCGGCGGTGATTGCCGCTTTGGGCGATTTTTTCCACGAGCCACATAATGTCGCCCAATGGGATGATTTGCTGGGGGAGGTGACCCCGCCGCCCTATGTCGTGGCGGTGCGGGCCAGTGCATGGACGGGCAAAACCATCGTTTTTACGGGCAAGCTTGAAAGCATGAGCCGTGATGAAGCCAAGGCGCAGGCGGAATTGCTAGGCGCGCGCGCGGCGGGGGCGGTCAGCGCCCTCACTGACCTTTTGGTCGCGGGGCCGGGGGCCGGCAGCAAGCTGAAAAAGGCGCAGGAATTGGGGATAGAGGTGGTCGATGAGGCTGGTTGGGCGACGATTTTCGCCGCCGCGCGCGTGGAATGACTGGCCCGGCGTATTAGCTAGGTGCTCGATATGATGATATTGACCCGCCGGTTGCGCTGACGGCCGTCCACACTGTCATTGTCGGCAATCGGGCTGGTTTCGCCGCGTCCGACTGCGGTCAGGCGGGATTCTGTGAATCCGCTTTGCGTCATAACCATCGCTACCGATTGCGCGCGCGACAGCGACAGCGCCTGATTATGTTCCGCCGTGCCGCTATTGTCGGTATGGCCGTCGATACGGGCATGATCGATGCCGACGCGCAGCAGATTTTCAGACAGATGCTGGATGCGGTTGCGCATCTGCGCCTTTATCTCGCTCGAATCCACATCGAACAATAATTGATCCTGCATCGACAACAGCCAGCCGTCGGGGGTGTCGACGAACCCTTCGGCGACGAGCACCTGTCGCTGCGCCGCCGTCACGCCATGCACATCGCGCACCGTGGTACAGGCACTGAGCGCACCGGCGAGCAGCAGCATCGTCAGCACATGGCGGGCGTGGGTGAAAATTTCGGTTACCTTTGTCATGGGCTGTTCCAATGTTCTGCCTCGCGGCCCGACATTTTGTCGGCATACATACGTTCGTCGGCGATGCGCAGCAGCGTATCAACATCGCGCCCATCGTCGGGGAATATTGCGCTGCCAATCGACAGGCTGATGCTGGCAACATCCGCATCGGTAACCGCGATGGGTACACTCATCGCCTCGCGGATACGACGGGCAACCGATTTGGCGTCACCCGTCCCTTCGAGATGGTTGACCAGCACCGCGAACTCATCCCCACCCACGCGCGCCGCCATGTCACCGATACGCAAAATGGGGGAAATGCGCGCTGCCACTTCGGCAATCACACGGTCGCCGGCGGCATGACCATATTGATCGTTAGTTTCCTTAAAGCGATTGCCGTCAAGAAAAAGCACCGCCAACTTGTCGCCGCTGCGTTGTGCCATCCCCAATGTTTCGCGTAGTCGTTCCAAAAAGGTTGCCCGGTTGGGGAGGCCAGACAAAGGGTCGATGCTGGCACGATAGAGCAAGGCTTCTTGCGCACTGTCATTTTGCCCCTGCCATGTCTGCAACTGGTCGAGCAGCGCGTTGAACCCGCCCGCCAGTTCGCGCACCTCACTCACCCCCTGTGGTTGCGCGCGCAGGTCAAAGCGGCGTTCCAGCCGCACTTCGCGCGCAACATCGACGATGGCGTGCAAAGGTGTGACGAGGTTGCGGCCGAGCGAGCGGGCGATGAAATAGGTGCCCGCTGCGACCAACAATATGCCGAATAATGTCGTGACCAGCGCAACGGCAATTAATGCGCCGATGGCATCACCGCTGCCGATGACTTCGACGCTGCCGATAACGCCACCCGCGCTGCTGATATTGTGCCGCACCGGGGCGGGGATGAGCGCGCTGGGCGCGAGCGCATCAAAGCCGTGTCGGCCATCCCGCCGCACCTCGGCAAAAACCCGACCCTCACCATTGAGGAGGCGAATCGCGGCCACATCATTGCCGCCGAGATTGGGTTGCAATACTTCGCGCGCGGCCTGCGGGTCGTTGAATACCAAGGGCACTTCGGTGACATAGGCGGCATTTTGCGCCACCAGCGCCATATTGGCCGATTGCGACCGTCCCTGCAGCCACAGCCCCCCCGCCATCCCCACCGCCAGTGCGATGAACAGGCTGAACATCGCGACCAGCGCAAAGGCGCGCGAAACAAGCCCATGCAGGTCGGCCGCAAAAAAGGCGCTCCAGCGGCTCATATCCGCCTCGGGTGCCAGCCAAGCGTTAAGACGCGCGGGTCAATGCGGATGCTGCTTTGTGCGACCGCCCCGATGTTGAGGTCAAAGCCCAATCCTTCGGCACCCAGATTCCAGCAGATCATCGAACCGCGCGTGCAGGCGGGATCCGCATCGGTAATGGTGAGCACCGGGGCGTCCCCTGCATCGATGATGATGCGTCGTTCGTCGGCGCGGCTGATTCGCCCGATCAGGGCAATGTCACAGGTGGCCGGTGTGAATTGCCCAGGACTGATGCGGGTGAATTGCAGCGACCGTCCGTCGGGCAGGCTATGGTCGGTCAAGCGGTCGTGCAGTGCGCTATCGCCAATCAAACAGGCGTTGAGCGGCCCGGTGGCGACGGGCCAGCGCGAATATTGGATGATGGCATCTAATTGGGCAGCAGCGGCAATGGCCGGGCCATCGGGGCCGGCGGGCAGGCTGGTTTGGGCGATGTCGGTGGGCGCAATCTGCCCTGCTGCCAACAAAAATCCCCAAATCGCTGCGCCAGCAGCCATGCAATCTCGCTCCCCGAACCCCGCTTACCCTGGCGAGGCGCTTATCCATTCATATAGTCGCGCCATTTTCGCGACCTTATGCGCAAGGGGCAAGTTAAAAATTGTGGCAAGCTTGTCACGCTTGGGCGCGCCGCCGCGCGCGGCACCATGGTCATTTGCCACTATTGCGCTTATAGCGATGCCCATGCTGCGGGCTTGAAACCGCTTAGGATTGTTGAGGATGACCAGCCATATTTTTGACCGGCCGCCGCCCGGTGCGCGCGCCGATTGGACGATCGACCAGAATTGGGAAAAATTTTCTGCCGACGAACATAAAGTCTGGGATGTTTTGTTTGAACGGCAAGTGGCGATGCTGCCCGGCCGCGCGTCCGAACGTTTTTTACGCGGGGTGGATGTCCTAAAGCTTGAAAAGGGGGGCATCCCCAATTTTTGCGCGCTGAATGAGCGGCTGATGGCGGCAACCGGTTGGCAGGTTGTGGCCGTACCGGGGCTGGTGCCCGATGATGTGTTTTTCGACCATCTGGCCAATCGGCGCTTTGTCAGCGGCAATTTCATCCGCCGCGCCGACCAATTGGATTATCTGCAGGAACCCGATGTTTTCCACGATGTGTTCGGCCATGTGCCGATGCTCGCCGACCCGGTGTTTGCCGACTATATGCAAGCCTATGGAGCGGGCGGGCTGCGCAGTCTGGGCTTTGGCGCGCTCCATAAATTGGCGCGGCTATATTGGTATACGGTCGAATTTGGGCTGATCCGCGAAAATGGCGATTTGCGCATCTATGGCGCGGGGATTGTGTCCAGTTTTGGGGAGAGTGTTTTCGCTTTAAATGACCCAAGCCCTAGCCGATTAGCCTTTGACCTGTTGCGGGTGATGCGCACCGAATATCGCATCGATGATTTCCAGCAAAATTATTTCGTTATCGACAGTTTTGAACAATTATTGTCAAATACGCGCGACACGGATTTTGCCCCTGTCTATCGCGAATTGGAGCAGCTGGACGACATAGCGGTTGCCGATATTTTGCCGAGCGATGATGTCATCACCCATGGGACGCAGGCCTACGCGCTGTCGCGGGCCTGAGCGTCCTACCAAGACCCGAAATCGCCCGGCGGCTGGCCTGCCGAGCCGCTGGTGCGGATTTTGCGGCGCACCGCGTGCCGGACGCGCATGGTCAGCGTTAATACCGGCCATTCGCCGTGCCGCACATGGGTGACTGCAAAACCATGCCGCGCATAAGCGCGGGTTACAGCGGCACGCTGCGCCTCAATCAGTCCGGCCAAAATCAACCGGCTGCCATCACCTGCTATTGCGGCAAAGGCGGGGGCCAGCGCAATCAACGGCCCGGCCAATATATTGGCGATGACAAGGTCATAGGGCGCGCCGCGCCCGATTGCCGGATGACCGGTGCCATCCGCGATGACGAGGCGCATTTTCCCCCGCCGTCCCCGCCCCGAATCCAGTGCGATGTTGTTGGCAGCGGCATTTTCCGCCGCCACCGATATGCTCGCCGGGTCGATATCGCTGGCGATGATGCATGCCTGCGGCCACAGGCGTTGCGCCGCAAAGGCGAGCAGACCTGTGCCCGTGCCGATGTCTGCCACATTGGCAAAACGCGCCCCACGCCGCTGCATTTTGTCGAGAATGTGGAGGCAGCCTTCGGTCGTTGCATGATGGCCGGTGCCAAATGCCTGACTGGCGGGTATCGCAAAATTGCAGGAGGAGTTCCCCGAGGAGCTGGAGGCGTTTCCGCCCATCAACCCGAGCCCGATCAGCGGCTCGTACCCGGGCCTCGACTTGGGTCTGCTCG
>CALFXW010000086.1 GCA_937957805.1 uncultured Sphingopyxis sp. | reverse complement strand
TCGGCCTGCCGGGCGATGTCGATGGCATGGTGCACATGTCCGACATCGCCTGGGGCATTTCCGGGGAAGACGCGCTCAACCTGCATCGCAAGGGCGAAACGGTTACCGCCATCGTGCTCGATGTCGATGTCGAAAAGGAACGTATTTCGCTCGGCATGAAGCAGCTTGAAAAGGGTGCGCCAGCCGTTGCAACGGGCACTGCTGCAACCGGCACCACGCTCAAAAAGAACGACATCGTCACCGTTACCGTGCTCGAAGTTCGCGATGGCGGGCTCGAAGTGCAGGGCGGCGACAGCGGTGCGACGGGCTTTATCAAGCGGACCGACCTTGGCCGCGACCGCGACGAACAGCGCCCCGAACGCTTCCAAGTTGGGCAAAAGTTCGACGCTATGGTCATCGGTTTCGACCGTTCCAAGAAGCCCAATTTCTCGGTCAAGGCGATGCAGATTGCCGAGGAAAAGCAGGCAGTCGAACAATATGGTTCGTCCGATTCGGGTGCATCGCTTGGCGACATCCTTGGCGAGGCATTGAAGGCCAAGCGCGAAGGCTAATCGGCGCAACATACCGCAATTTTGAAAGAAGGGCCGCCCGAAAAGGCGGCCCTTTTCTTTTGAAATTCCATAACGAAATGGCGAAACATATGAATAGGTGACAATACTTGATTAACCGACGCCTTGCTTTATATTTGACGCCGACGCCGTTCGACCTAGCGTTGCTGCGCCCGACAATCATTTTGATGCCGGGGACATGACGGGTCGCAACCTTGCCTGCCATGTCCTGTGGTCGGAGCATTTATAGAGGGACGAGAAATATATGATCCGATCCCAGCTGGTTCAGCAACTTGCCGACGCCAACCCGGCGCTGCGGCACAATGACATCGAAACGATTGTCGGCATATTTTTCGACAGCATCATCGACCATCTGGCCAGAGGTGGCCGGGTCGAGCTGCGCGGATTTGGCAGTTTTTCAACGCGCGCCCGCGCATCCCGCACCGGGCGCAACCCGCGCACGGGGGCGAGCGTTGCGGTACCCGCCAAACGTGTCGTCCATTTCAAGGCCGGACGGGAAATCCGTCAGCGGCTCAACGCGGACTGACCGGCCAAGCTGTCGGCCAAATTTGTGGGTTGGGCGCGCACTGCGCGCTTGCTCAATGCGCATCATGCTGCGACAGGACGGCCATGGGCGGACGTGGCGGAATCGGTAGACGCAGCGGACTTAAAATCCGTTTTCCCAAGGAAGTGCGGGTTCGAGTCCCGCCGTCCGCACCAATTTTCCGGAATCAGCAAATGTCCGGGGGACATTTGCCCGGAAAATTCCCGAGCGCCCCAGTGATTTCCAGTGAAATGACACATTTCACGTCAGGGAAATCACACAAAGGCGAAACATCGATTTCCAGTGAAATGGCACATTTCACGTCAGGGAAATCACGAACCGACAAGCAACGCGAAGGGGCATCGCCCCATCCTGACACCGGCGGTGCCGACAGCCGCCGCACCGGGGGGCGTTGGCCGCTGATCCGTACACCTGCCCTTTGCGCATTCATTGCCGCCGCCATGTCGCTGAGCGCCTGCGGCATCGGCACCGACGATGGTGCGCCGCGCGTGACCGCCATCGGCAATTTGCACCGCAATATCGCGCGCACCGGCGCGCCATGGTCGATGGCGGACCGTTTATACGCAGATGCCGTTGGCCAGGGACTCGTCACTCTGGCGGGCGATGGCCAAGTCGAATCGGGGCTTGCCGAACGATGGACGGTGATTGACGATGGTCGCAGCTATATTTTCCGCCTGCGCGACGCGCATTGGGCTGATGGCCGGACGGTGACGGCAGGCGATGTTGCGGCGATGTTGCGCCAACGGATCGGGTCGCTGGGCGATGCATCACCGCTCGACGCCACGCATATCCGTTCGGTCCGCGCGATGACCAGCCGGGTGATAGAGGTGCAGTTGACCCGCCCTATCCCCGATTTCCTCGAACGACTGGCGCATAGCGATTTATACCTGATGCGCGCGGGCGGGTGGGGGCCCATGCGTGCGCGCTGGAATGGTGCCAGCATTTCGCTGCGCCGCGATGATGATATGCGGCCCGACACCGTGACAGAGGAAGCGGGGGCACCGCGCGAACAACTGCAATTTTGGGGTTCGTCATCGAGCGTGCGGGCCATCGCCCAGTTCCTCGACGGGGATGTTGATGCCGTTATCGGCGGACGTTTTGACGCTTGGCCCTATGTCGAGGCTGCGAATGTCAGCGATTCGGCGCTGGCCATCGACCCGGTGCAGGGGCTGTTCGGCCTGTTGGCTACCCCGGATGATCGCGACAGTCCGACCGCCGATGCGACGGTGCGCCACGCGATCAATATGGCTATCGATCGCACCCAAATTGCCCGCGCTATCGCGGTGCCAGCTTGGCAGCCACGCATTACGCTGCGCCCCGCCGGCCCATTGGGCGTCGATCCGCCGCTCCCCGAATGGCAGAGCCTGAATGCAGCAGAGCGCCGGACACGCGCGCGTGCTTTGCTCCGCCAATGGGCGGAACGGCGTGGCGAACCGGCAGATGGCGTGCGGCTGCGCATCGCCCTGCCCGATGGGCCGGGCGCGCGGCGGCTCTTTGCATGGCTCAGCGCCGATTTGCGCAGCGTCGGCTTTCAGCCGGTTTTGGTGCCGCTGTCGGCCAGCGCCGACCTGCGACTGGTGGATGAGGTGGCACCGGGCAATGATGCCGTCTGGTATTTTGATCGTCTGCGCTGCCGCGCACCCATGATGTGCGATGCCCTCAACACCCGGGTCGCGGCGTTGGGCGAAGCGGCGGATGAAACGGCCCGCCGCGCCGCGCTGTCCGACCTCGATGCTGCAATGCTGCAACACGCGGGCTTCATCCCCTTTGGCAATCCGGTGCGTTGGAACTTGCGCGCGCCACGCCTTGCCAATTTTGCGGTCAATGCGCGCGGCTGGCATGGCTTGTATCGGCTGACCGAGCCACCACATTGATAGTTGCCGACGCAGTTCGGCGGACGGAGGATTTGGATGGAAAAGGTTAATGCGCGCTTTGATGATCTGGCGGCCAGCCTCGCTATCGATACGCAGGATCCCGCCAAGATTCGCCAGCGGGTCGAATGGCTGGAAATGCTGCTGGAACGCTCGCTAACCCTGCCCGGCACTAAAATGGGGGTGGGACTAGATTCGATTGTCGGCCTCGTCCCGGTGATCGGCGATATCATCACTGCGGCCATGGGTGCCTATATCGTCTGGGAAGGGCGCAACCTTGGCATGCCCAAATGGCAGTTGGCGCGGATGAGCGGTAATATCTTGTTCGACACATTGGTCGGCGCGGTGCCGGTTGCGGGCGATGCGTTCGATTTCCTGTTCAAATCGAACAGCCGCAACCTCAGGATCATCAAACGCCACCTCGATAAACATCACCCGACCAGCGGCATCATCGACGCGGTGCCGAACAGGCGGGGGGACAGGTAAGGCGATCGGCAAGAACGTCCTCCCCCGGACAGTGACTGTCGGAACCGAAGGTTTCAGGCCGTGATGGCCCCCGGCCATGTTCGGCTATTGCGTCTGCCGCGCTGTCGCTTGGCATTTTTCGGGGAAACCGTCCCCCGGACGGCGGCTGTCGGAACCGAAGGTTTCAGGCCGTGATGGCCCCCCTTCGCTGTCGCTCGGGATTTTTCCGGGCAAATGGCCCCCGGCCATTTGCTGATTCCGGAAAAATGGTGCCCTCCGGCGGAGGGACATCGAACCAAAATAGGGACTCGAACCCA
>CALFXW010000085.1 GCA_937957805.1 uncultured Sphingopyxis sp. | reverse complement strand
GCTCTTCCGATCTACTAGCGGCGCGGTCGCGAAGCCGAACTCCTCGGCGCCGAGCAGCGCGGCGATCATCACGTCGCGGCCCGTCTTGAGCTGCCCGTCCACCTGCACGACGATGCGGTCACTGCCCTGTAGCACAATCGTCGGTTCACGCGTGCCCAGCGCGTTGACGCGCCGTTCGACGATGTCGCGCGCGCCCGCCATCGCCTCTGTAATAAATTGCTGCAAACCCGCAGCCGTCATCGTCATCACAACGCGGTTGGTGTCCCGCACCTCAATCGACCAGCTACGCTGTCCGGTCAGCCCAACCCCGACGGTCAGATTGTTGAGCCGTTCACGCACGCTATCAATCTGGCTCGCGTCGCGCACCATAAAGCTGATGCCGTTGCCGGTGCGCGCCATGTCACCAATTGCAATATCATCCGCCGCGCCGGGGGAACCGCGCATCGCTTCGCGGATCGACCGTTCCATCGAATCGAGCCGTTCCTTACGCACGTCATTGACATCGGCTTCGAGCAAAATGTGACTGCCCCCCGCTAGGTCGAGCCCCAGATTGACCGGCGGACGCATATTTTCGGGGATGAAGCGGATAGCCGATGCCGGAATGAAAGTGGGCAGCGCCAATAGCAGGCCGCCAATCAACACAATCCAGATCGAAATGACTTTCCAGCGCGGGAAATCAAGCATGGTGCTGTGCTTTCGATTAGTCGTTGGCGGGCTTGGCCTTGGCGTCGATAACGTCAGACAGGGTCGAACGCACGACCTTTACCTTGACGCCGCTCGCCACCTCAACCTCTGCATAATCATCGTCGATTTTGGTGATTTTGCCGACGACACCGCCCGCTGTCACCACCGTGTCGCCGCGCGAAGCCGCAGCGATTTTCGCTTGATGGTCCTTCATCCGCCGTTGTTGCGGGCGGATCAACAGGAAATAAAATACCGCAAAGATAAGGAGGAGCGGCAGCACATTCATCATGAAGGCGCTGGTGCCGCTGCCTGCCGCCTGCGCCAGGAAAAGGGTCGAAGTCATCGTCGAAAGCCTTAGTTACACAGCCGCGCGCATTTGGCGCGATGCCGGATGGATAGGGGCCGGGGGGCACCACGCCCACCCAATCGATGCGATATGGGGCGCAACGCCACCGCGTGCAAGCCCGCGCGCCTAGCATTGGTGCGCGCACTGCGCAATCGGCGCGTGCAAAGGCGAATATAGATGGGGCGCACGCAACGTCAGGCGCTTTCCCCGCTTGCATCGCGCGCAACGCGCGTTTAGAGGGCGCGCTCCGGTCGGGACGTAGCGCAGCCTGGTAGCGCATCACACTGGGGGTGTGGGGGTCGCAGGTTCGAATCCTGTCGCCCCGACCAGTAATACCAAAGGACTTAGCCAATCACTGAGTCCCTTTTCTTTTAAGCAGCTACCGTACTGAGTTCACATCGGTTTTTCCGGCATTATCC
>CALFXW010000084.1 GCA_937957805.1 uncultured Sphingopyxis sp. | reverse complement strand
GCCTGTTGCCCGATGAGGATCTGGTCCTTGTCCAGCGTGGCTTCGGGATTCACCCCTTGAGCGGACGAAAGAGCAGGAGCAAGCAGGAGTGACGCCACCAGCACGATCACACTCGGCGTTCCTCCGCGCATCTCAGCGTCTCTGCGTTTTCGCATTTCAGTCGCGTTGCCGGAAGAGGTTCATGAGCGGCTTCACGTAGCCCTCTCGCGTGCTGATCACAGCGTGGTCCACCCCGGCTCGGCGCAAGGCATCGCGGGTGCGGGCCTGCAGCTTGAGCGCCGCTGCCCGGTAATGATCGCGGATACGCTTGTTGCCGGTATCCACCCAGCGCTGCTCGCCGGTCTCGGGGTCCGTGAACTGGACGAGTCCCATACTCGGGAGTTCCTGCTCGCGCGGGTCCGTGGTACGCAGAACGACGAGATCATGCTTGCGGTTGGAGATCTTCAGTGCGTCCTCATAACCCTCGTCCATCAGGTCGCTGATCAGAAAGGCGATCGCCCCCAATCCGGTGCGATAGCGCGGAAATCGGCTGATCCATGCACATGCCGCCATTGCAGCGACGATCGCTGTATAGAGCGCCGCGTGCCACCACCCCGTCGCTGGATATAGCATCGCCACGCAGATGATGAGTGACGCGGGTACCAGCGCCAGCGCCAGCAGATTTTGCGACAGGCTGCGCTGTGGCCGCGCGTTGCGTGCATATAGGTAGGCGGCAACAAAATGGCCCGCCGCAAAGGCCAGCGCGCCCACTTCCAGCCCCTTGGCATCGAGCAGCACGTCACCCAATGCGCCGAGCGTCAGCACCAGCGCAATTAACCAGCCATCGCGCTGATTGGCCATCATCGCCGCCCAAAGCGCCAACAGGCCAACCCCCAGCCCCTTCCAGACGATGATTGCGGGGCCGTACATCTGGCCCAGCACCGCCGCCATATAACTGACACCAGCCAATATCGCTGCCCACCAAATTAGCCGCATATCCATCCCCTTTGCCCCCTATTGCATCAGCGGCCATGCTTCGCCAAGGGGTGCGCCATGAATGTTAGCAATTATGACGTCCACATCATCGGCGGCGGTCTGGCGGGGAGCGAGGCTGCATGGCAATTGGCCGAAGCGGGGCGGCGCGTCCGCCTCTCCGAAATGCGGGGGTCGGGCGACACGACGGCGGCGCATCAAGGCGATGGCCTGGCCGAAATGGTCTGTTCCAACAGCTTTCGTTCGGATGATGGTGACCATAATGCGGTCGGCCTGCTCCACAGAGAGATGCGGATGCTGGGTTCGCTGATCATGGCCGTGGCCGACAGGCACGCCCTGCCCGCCGGGTCAGCGCTGGCAGTCGATAGAGAGGCTTTTTCTGCCGAAATAACCCGTCGTATCGATGCGCATCCCAATATCAACATTGTCCGCGAACGTATTGATATATTACCAGAAAATGGCGCAACGATCATCGCCACCGGCCCGCTGACTGCGCCTAGCCTTGCCGACGCCATTGGCGGAGCGACGGGGCGCGATGCGTTGGCCTTTTTTGACGCCATTGCCCCCATCGTCCACCGCGACAGCATCGACATGGATGTCGCGTGGATGGCGAGCCGCTGGGACAAGGGTTCGGCGCTCGGCGATGGGAAGGATTATATCAACTGCCCGATGGACAAGGCGCAATATCACGCCTTTGTCGAGCTATTGCTGGCCGCCGACACCGGCGATTTTCGCGAATGGGAAAAGGATACGCCCTATTTCGAAGCCTGCATGCCGATAGAGGTCATGGCGTCGCGCGGCCCCGAAACGCTGCGTTTTGGGCCGATGAAGGCGGTGGGGCTGGACAATCCGCGCACGGGGCGCTGGCCCTATGCGGTGGTGCAATTGCGGCAGGATAATCGGCTGGGCACATTGTGGAACATGGTCGGATTTCAGACCAAGTTGAAATATGCCGAACAAACGCGCGTTTTCCGGACAATTCCGGGGCTGGAAAAGGCAGAGTTTGCGCGGCTAGGCGGGCTGCACCGCAACAGCTTCATTCGCTCGCCAGAGGTGCTCGATACGCGCCTTGCGCTCAAAAATCGGCCGCATATCCGCTTTGCCGGGCAAATTACCGGCTGCGAAGGCTATGTCGAAAGCGCGGCAATCGGCCTTGTCAGCGCGCTGTTTTGGAATGGCGATCTGGCGGGCACACCCCTGCCGCCGCCGCCTGCCGACAGCGCGCTCGGCGCCTTGCTCGGCCATATTACGCACGGCGCGGACAGCAGCCAATTTCAGCCGATGAACGTCAATTTCGGGCTATTCCCGCCGGTCGATGCGCCCAAAAAGGCGGATCGCAAGCTCGCCTATACGCGCCGCGCCGATGCCGCTTTGCGCGGCTGGATTGCTGAAAACGCCGCGATATTGCCGTCAATCACCGTCTGAATCGGGGCAGATACAGCGTGCCCGAGCATTGGGCGCGCGGGCACTCGCCGGACGCGCGGTGGTGGCAAATTCGCTGCGGGTCAATATGCCATCCCGGTCGCCATCCGCACCTGCAAATCGGGTCGACGTGGCCGCTGCCCATTCTTCAAAGGACAATAGATTATTGCCGTCGCGGTCGAGGCGGCGAAAGGCGTTGCTGCGGCTCGACAACATTTCGATCCGCGTAATCCGCCCGTCACGATTGCGGTCATAGCGGCCAAAGCGCCGTTCCTCGCGCGATAATTGGGGTGCTTGGGGCGGCGCAGGTGGCGCGGCACCAACCAGCCCTGCCGCACCTTCGGGCAACCCCTCTGGCGGTGGCGGGATGGCAGCGGCAACCGGTTCGCCCCATTGTTGCGCACCCTGCCAGACAAAAACGCCGCCGACGAGCAACAGGCTGGCTATGCCGCCACCGAGTAAAATCCGGTTCATCGCGCTCCCCTCCCCCGACTTCCTTACCGCCCAACAAGGCCAACCCGCAAGATCACAGCCTGTTCGCGCAATCGGTGCCGCCTGCCGCCCGCCCGCGCGATACAGCGCGCCAAAACGGTTATCGCGGCGAGCGGTTTGGGCAGATTGGCCAGCCGCAGCGTACCCAATAGCTGCGCCAATGCGATCCAATCGGCCGATGTTTTGCCCGCATCAGCCGCAGCCAACGCGCCCCAAAAACGCCCCATGACCTGCCCCGTCGTCGCAATATCGGCGGCCCTCCCCGCCATATCCGCCCCCAGAAAAGCGCAGCCCGCCGTGGCGGGGATTGTCGCGGTGAGTGGTGAGAATAGCTTGCGCATCGGCGCTGCCGGCCAGCAGCCTCAGGCACGCGGCCATGCCCGGCCCGCCGTCCTTCTCGTACTTCAACGCCGGTGCCACGCCCAGCGCCTGGCAGAAGTCTTCCTGTGGAAGGCGAGCGATCCATTCCTGGCCCGCGTTGCCGCCCCTCTTGCGGCCCGTCTTGTCCCCCGTCTCTCCCCCTGCTTTCTCGGCCGGCATGCGCTCGCGGTCGAAGCGCTCCACGACGAGCACCTTCTGCCCACCAAACTCCGCCATCTCGCTGCTTGCCACCGGCAGCCCCAGTTCGCGCAGGATCTGCGCGCACAGCCATTCGTTCTCGATGGAGTCGGACAGGTCCACGCGCCTGGACCCGCCCACCAGCCCGAGCGGCAACTTGAAGATGTGCGTGGTGGGCGTGGCGCCTCGGGGCTTCATCCAGCGGCCGTTCCAGCGCAGGAAAGCGTCCTTCTCCTGTGCGCCGGCCAGCGAGATGCGGAAGTCGTCGTCGGGCTCGCCCGCTGCCCCGAACTTTGACGGCGACACAGCTTCCAGCAGGTGGCGCTCGATGTCCTTCTCAGACAGCGGCTGCGCTTGCACTGTGTCGACGTCCTCGGGCCCCTCATCTTCGGCCAGCAACTGCACCGCGCCGACGCAGTCCCGGCCGATGGCTTGCAGCAGGTCTCGCATGTAGCCTTGAACGGCCGCGTCCCCGCTGGCGAACATCGGTCGGTTCTGATCATCCACAATCTGAATGCGCAAACCTTCTGCCGTCATATCGAGATGGATCTGGGTTTTGTACTGCGCCAGTCGGGAGTCATTGGCGATGACCTCCTCGACTTTTTCTTTGACCACTTTCAAACGTGCCGATTCGGCGGCGGCTTGTGCCGCTTGAAGCGCCTTGCGGCGGGCTTTGACTTCAGCCTGTTCGG
>CALFXW010000083.1 GCA_937957805.1 uncultured Sphingopyxis sp. | reverse complement strand
ATGTCCGACCGCAACAGCCGCCAGGCGAGCAGCATCATCAACCCCAATGGTGGCAGCAGCGGTGTGTCGAACGAAAATGGCAGCAAAGTGACCGCGCTTGCCAGCACCACCGATATGGTCGGTGTCAGCCGCAGGCGCCATGATAAGGGTGGGCCACCAGCGGTGCGCGGCTTGGGCTGCGATGATGGCATTATGGATCAGCTGTTTCGCCAGCGGTCGGCGTGTCGCTGGCCGGCGGCGGGACAATCCCCGCATCGGCTGCCCGTTCGATGATGACCCCGCTGGCTGACCCGACATCGGCGAGCGGGCGGGCAAGGCCGCCATCACTGGTCAGGCGCACGATTATTCCAACCGGGATATTGGGCTGGAACAGGCCGCCGGTGCCCGATGTGTGGACAAGGTCGCCGACGCGCAACACATTGGCCGCCGCGTTGAGTGGGCGCACGTCCAACAGTTCATCACCGCGCCCGGTGACGATCAGCGACAGCCCATCGCGCGCACGGCGTGCGGGCACGATGCTTTGCGGGTCGGCGAGGAGGAGGACGCGGGTCACGCTTGGCCCCACCTCCATCGTCCGGCCGACCAGCCCATCGGCGGATCGCACCCCCTGGCCCGGTGCGACTCCATCGCCCGACCCCGCATCGATCAGCGCGATACGCCTTGTGCTGCTGGCGCTAGTGGACAGGAGGTTCGCGACGGCCACACGCTGCGGCGAGCTGCGCGAAATTTGGAGCAATGCGCGCAATTGGCGGTTTTCCGCCTCCAGCGCTGCGGCGCGGATGACCTGTCGCCGCGCCTGACCGAGTTCTGCGCGCAATTGCGCATTCTGGCTGCCTGCGCGCCACCATGCCGAAATGCCATCGCCCAGCCCCGATGCGCCATTGCCCGCACCACCGGCGACACGCGCGACGGGCGCGGTCACTTCGGCGACTGCAAGGCGCAATTGTGCAAAGCCCACCGGATCGACCGCCCAGACAATCGCAATGAATAGACCAATGAGCGCGCCCGTAACGGCAACGACATAGCCGGCAAAGGCGCCATATTGCGCGCGTCGGGCGTAGGATCGGCGCTCCCCCTGGGACGACGCCATGTCAGCCGCCCTAGCTGGTCATCAGGACGCCGCGATACACGGGGTCCTCCATCGCGCGACCAGTGCCTTCGGCCACACAGGTCAGCGGCCGTTCTGCAACCACCACCGGCAGGCCGGTTTCATTGCGCAGCACGACATCAATGTCTTTCAACAGCGCGCCACCGCCGGTCAGCACAATGCCTTGGTCAACAATGTCGGCGGCCAGTTCGGGCGGGATATTTTCCAGCACATTGCGCACGCCAACGACGATTGCGCCAATCGGTTCGGCCAGCGCCTCTGCTATCTGGCCCTGATTAATCTCTATTTCCTTGGGCACACCGTTGACGAGGTCACGTCCCTTGATGTGGATTGTCTGCCCTTTGTCATCATCGGGGCGGCGGGCGACGCCAAAATCCTTTTTAATGCGTTCGGCGGTCGATTCGCCGATCAGCAAATTGCTGTGTCGCCGGACATAATTGACGATGGCTTCGTCCATCTTGTCCCCGCCGACGCGCACCGATGTTGTATAGGCAAGGCCGCGTAGCGACAGCACCGCCACTTCGGTGGTGCCGCCGCCAATATCGACGACCATCGAACCCACCGGTTCGGTGACAGGCATATTGGCGCCAATTGCCGCTGCCATGGGTTCTTCGATCAGGAAAACCTGTCGCGCACCCGCGTTCAGCGCGGCATCGCGAATGGCGCGCCGTTCCACCGCCGTTGAACCCGATGGCACGCAGATGACGATTTCAGGGTAGCTCCATGGGCGCGGATTGCCGCCAGCGACCTTGCGGATAAATTCCTTTATCATCTGTTCGGCAACGTCAATGTCGGCAATCACCCCGTCGCGCAGCGGGCGGATTGCCTGAATGGAATCAGGCGTCTTGCCCATCATCACCTTGGCATCATTGCCCACGGCCTTGGTCGAGCGCACGCCATTCAAGGTTTCGATGGCGACGACCGACGGTTCGTCGAGCACAATCCCCTTGCCACGGACATAAACCAGCGTGTTGGCGGTGCCGAGGTCGATGGCCATATCATTCGACGACATTTTGAACAATTTGCTGAAAAAGGACATGCAGGCTTCCCAAATTTAACTTTGCCGATACACGATTGTCGCTGCACCGTGCAGACCATGCGCAAGCGTTACGACATCGGGGCAAAAAGGCGTCTCGCCGTTGGCGGCGGACTGCGCTAGGACGCATCACATGTCAATACGGCGGCTCCCCGAAAATCTAGTGAATCGCATCGCAGCGGGTGAAGTGGTCGAACGACCGGCCAGTGCGATGAAGGAACTGGTCGAAAATGCGATTGATGCGGGTGCGCGGCGCATCCACATCCGCCTGTCGGGCGGCGGGATTGATGCGATTTTGGTGGAGGATGACGGGTGCGGCATAGCGCGCGATGAAATTGCCCTTGCCTTTGAACGCCACGCCACATCCAAACTGCCCGATGCGGCGATAGAGGCGGTAACGACGCTGGGTTTCCGGGGGGAGGCGCTCCCCTCCATCGCCTCGGTCGCCGAATTGACGCTGGAAAGCCGGACAGCG
>CALFXW010000082.1 GCA_937957805.1 uncultured Sphingopyxis sp. | reverse complement strand
GATAAAACGCGCGTGCGATTAGCCAAAGCGCGCAGATAAAACGCGCGTGCGATTAGCCAAAGCGCGCAGATAAAACGCGCGTGCGATTAAATCAGGAACAGCATCGCGCCTGTAAAGGTGAGCGCGAACGCCATCATCGCATCGCGCCAGTCCGATTCGCGGATGAAGGGCGCCGTCAGCCTTTTTTCGCGGCGGATGAGCCGCGCGCGCAGCATTGCCCCGCTGGGCGCAGGCTCGATGCGCAAATCGGCCTGCTGCATCAGCGCCATCGGCTGGGCGAGGCCAAAGATTTTTTTCCAATTGCTGTCCATGGCGCGATGGTAAAGCGCGCGTTAAACATTTGAAAAGGGGCAAAGAGGGTTAACGCACCTGCCGTCCCGCCAAGGGACAAGGCAGACTTTTGTGGTTAATGGGGGGCTGGTGCCGCGCCGAAGTTCGCGATTAAGCGAATTTCGAAAAAGACCTAATTTCGCGGCTCGACACGGATGGCGACATGGTCGGGTGCGCCGCGCTGCCACGCGGGGCAGGCGCTATATTGCATCTGCGTGTCGAGGCAGATGTGCACCTCACTCAACCAGCCGCTGCGCGATGCGCTGACCGCAATCGCCGCCGCCGGCAAGGTCGGGTTGGCAGCGACAAAGGCGCTCTTGACCGCCGCAACATCCCCGCCGCGCGCAATCAGCCCTGCCATGTCGGGCATATGGACGCGCTGGTAGAGCGCGGCGGCGGTGTCGAAATAATCGCCCGCGCTATCGCGCATACAACTGCCATGCCGTTCCCATTCATGCTGCAATAATTGCGGGTCAGGCGTCATGCACAAATGACGGCGGATGGTGGCGCGATCGATGAGGGGTGCGGGCGCGCAATATTGCGGCCAGTCGCGCGGGGCCGTCCCCTCTGGCCACAGGCCATGGAGCACAAAGCCAAAGTCCGGCGCATCGGCCCCGCATTGCATGGCGTCGGGGGCGTCGGGGGCATCAGGAGGGCCATCCCCCCGGTCGGCGCGCGCGCAGATGCCGGGCGACCAGCTGAGCGCCAGCGTATAGCCACCGATGGTCCGGCGGCGCACTTGGCCCGCGCCGGGGTTTTCGGCGTGCGGCATGGCAAAATCAGCGGGCAGGCCGCACGCGCGCTGCGGCGCGTCGGCGGCGGCAGTTTCATTCTGCCCCGCCTGCGGCCCATCCGCCTCAGCATTGGCCCCCGGCAGCGAGCAGGCGCTGATGGAGAAGGCCGCCACCGTCAGCAGCGCAGGCCCGAGGCGGCAATTAGCGCGCAACATTTTGCGCCACATGGTCAAGCCCGATGTCGGCAGCCGGGGCGCTTTGCGTCAGCCGCCCGACCGAGACATAATCCACCCCGCTGGCCGCAATGGCGGCGATGGTGTCGAGCCGCACCCCGCCCGATGCCTCTGTCGGCACGCGCCCCGCGACCAGCGCGACACAGGCGCGCAAGGCTGGTACGTCCATATTGTCGAGCAATAAATGCGTCGCCCCGCCAGCCAGCGCCGGTTCGATCTGGGCAATATCATCCACCTCGACGATAATATGCTTTATCCCCGCCGCCGCCGCGCGCCGCGCCGCACGCTCGACACTGCCGGCGACCGCAATATGATTATCCTTGATCATCGCGCCGTCCCACAGGCCCATGCGGTGGTTTTGCGCGCCGCCCATGCGCGTTGCATATTTTTCAAGCCGCCGCAGCCCGGGGATGGTCTTGCGCGTGTCGAGCAGCCGCGCACCACCGCCCGCCCCGGCCCCCGCCCCTCCCGCCGCCATCGCATCGACATAGGCGCGGGTCATGGTGGCAATGCCGGTCAGATGCTGGACGCTGTTGAGCGCGGACCGTTCAGCGGCGAGCAGCGCGCGCGCGCGGCCCGAAATGCGCATCAAATCGCCCCCAGCCGCGACAAACGCGCCTTCTTCGGCCAAAATCTCTATCTGACAATCAGGATCGAGCGCACGAAAAAACGCAGCGGCGAGCGGCAGGCCCGCGACAATCACATCATCGCGCGTGTCCATGACGCTGTCGAAACGCGCGTCGGCGGGGATGACGGCATTGCCGGTAATATCGCCCTTGTCCCCCAAATCTTCAGCCAATGTGGCGGCGATGAAGGCGTCGGCATCAAAACCGTCGATACCCATATGGGCGGGCGCAGGTGCATCAGACATGGCCGCAGCGCTAAGCGGGCAAAGCCGCACATGCAAGTATTTCGCCATATCCTGCTTGGCAATCGCGCGCGGGCAACGCATGATTGCACGAATGGAAACAAGGAATTGGCGATGAACGGCCCCAGCGATCCCAGCACCCCCTTTGGCAGCAATGCATTTGGCCAAAATGCAAGCTTGGAGGATTTGCAGCATTGGACGCAGCAAATTGGCCGGGCGCAGCAATTATTGCTCGAATTCGCGCTCTCGCCAGAGGGGGAGGCGGCGGGCCGGTCGATGGTGCAACAATGGGCCGACCCTAGCAAGTGGACGCAGATCTGGGAAAATGCGCTGCCGTCGGGCGCGCCAGCCCCCGATATGGCGGCACTTCCCAGCCAATGGATGGCGGGGGTCAGCAGCTTTTGGCAGCAGAATATGGCGATGTGGCAGGGGGTCGCCAGCGGCTCTGTCAGCGACGCCCCCGAAAAGGACCGGCGCTTTACCAATGACGCATGGCGCGCCAACCCCATTTTTGCCTTCATCCGCCAAAGCTATGCGGTGATTGCCGACCATCTGCTGGCCAGCGTCGATAAGGTCGATGGTCTGGATGAAAAGTCCAAGGCGCAATGGCGCTTTGCCACGCAAAATCTGGTCGATGCGGCCAGCCCCAGCAATTTTGCGCTGACCAACCCCGAAGTGTTGCAACGCACGATCGAAACGCGCGGCGACAATCTGATCCGCGGGCTCGAACATATGCTGCATGATTTGCGGCAGGGGCAATTGACCCATGTGGACAAGAGCAAATTCACGCTGGGTGAAAATATCGCGGTGACGCCCGGCAAGGTCATTTATGAAACCGACCTGTTCCAGTTGATCCATTATGCGCCGACCAGCGACAA
>CALFXW010000081.1 GCA_937957805.1 uncultured Sphingopyxis sp. | reverse complement strand
ACGAGTTCCTGCAACACCGCCGCGCGCCACGGGCTCATAGAGGCTGCTTGACTCCCCAATTCTTCAAAACCGACAAGCGCTGTTACTATTGGCAACTCCACCGTGAAATGGGCGTCTATCCCCTTGGCATACGTGAATCGGGCGTTCAGTCTGTGTTAGGCTGACCCGCGATAGCGGGGGAAGGTATGAAATACGACGGCTTCGGAGACTCGCGCATTCAGGTGAACTTTGACGTGGACCGGCCGGTTGAGCTGGTGTAGTTGACGCTCGCACTGCAAGCAATGGCGCGTGATTACCGGCGCTCGGTTTTCTTCGCAGCCAGTCCCTTATCCTTGGGGCGGTAGGAGAGAACGCGGGCGGTTATCGCGTCCAGTGCGGCTAAGACTTTCTCGGTCATGCGATCCCCGCCAGTTCGGTAGGGTCATTGCCGCAGGCTTCGCGCAACCGTTGGAGCATAAACCAAGCGGTCTTCTGCGTCACACCGATCTGCGAATGATGCGCGCGTTCATGCTGCCACCAGCTTTCCGTCGCGGCAGACATACCAAACGCCCGCCTCGATACCGTCGCGGCCCGTAATGCCGCAGGCGTTGGAGACCAGTTTGCCGTCATTGCTGATTTCGGAGGCGTAGAGCGCTTGGTCATCGCCCGCGCACATAACCTTGCCGCCGAATGCGTGAGACATGGCCGCGCCATAGTCGCCGCTGTTCGTCGCCGCGCCTTGGTAGCCGCTGTTCGTCGCCGCGCCACGGGCGCCGCTGTTCGACGCCGCGCCAGTCGGCTTTGCCCGGCTAATCACCCAATCGACAAATCGCCGCGTCAGGTCGCCGATGCCTACCTCAACACCGATGGTCAGCTTCGCAGCAGCTATCTTGTTTCCGTCGCGGTCCGTGTCGCCACTGGCGACGACCTCAAAGTAGCGCGATGTGCCCGGCGCATAGTGCTCAAAAACAGCGAGCGGGCTGGCTTCGTCATCGACAGGGCAGGCGTGGAGGCCGTTCTTGCAAGCCTTGATCGGCCCCGCGACCTCATAGGTCTTGCCGACCTCAAACTGCACCAGACTGCCGCCGCTCGGGTGACACGTCATATCAAGATTCATCCCCTTGATCGCAGGGATGGCGGTTTCCTTCGCGGCCTTTTTCGCGCGCGGTTTCTTGATTTCGGTCACGATACAAACTCCCAAGGACAGCGCTCGCCGGGGCAAGCGCGGAAAAATGCGGTGATGAGATTGGCAATGTCGGGCGCGAACTCGGGAAGCCGTGCGAGGCCGGTCCCCAGCCCATCGGCGGGGACGTAGACCGTTCGGCCTTCCTCAATCGCGGATGCGACATTGACCAGATCGTCGGCCACCGTGGCCAAAGCGATGATTGAGCCGGGGCGGTAAAAATCGCCGGGCGCATAGAGTGTTGCGACGCCGATGGCGTTTGGCTCCCCGCGCATCGCAGCCGCCTGTCCACCCAGCCCGACACGCTTGCAATTGTCGCCAAAGACAAAGCGGGCGTCAGGCTCGGCGCGGAGCATGTCGCGCGTGACCCATTTGAGGTAGCGGACGCCGCTCATGCCACCGGCTCCGCTTTGCACGCGGCGGCGACCAGCGCCTCAAGTGACTTGGCGTCAGCAGTCCAGCAGATGGATTTGGCGTAACGCTCCCGCGCTTCATCGGATGCGCCGCCCATGCCAGCGTCGTGCACCGCATCGGCAATACGCTTCAAGCTGATTGCTATGCTTACCATGTGGCAGAGTTGGGTGGACGCATCACAAAGCAAGATTGCTTCTGGCTCAAGCGGCAGCGGTCCTTTTTTATCAGTCATTTCCCTTCCTTCCTGCACAGCCACTGCACGGCGCGCAGGGTCATCGGGCGGCGGCGCTTGGCCTCAAACGGCGCAGCGGCGCGGCTGGTGCCAGCACGTCCGTCAACGCTGGTGTGGATCGGCAAGCCGCCGATGTTGTGATTGGTCATGGTGTAATATCCTCCCCAGATTGTCGCCGCACTTCATCCATCAAATCGGCAATTGGGCATTCAAGCCAATGCGACAAAATGTTGGCGCACCTATCAGTCCACCGCGCGCGCTCTGGCTCTGTCATCGCGCGGTTGCTGGTCGAAAACGGCTTGAATATCGTAGCGCCGCTTGGTGTGGTGAATGTCTGACCAAGGCCAAGCCGACGCTTCAGTTCATCGTGCAGCGTCTCTTGGTCGAACGCGAACCCTGTTCGGTCCGTCAACGCCTTTGCGGCGACGTCCAGCATGGTGAAAAAGAAACGGCGGCGCGCTTCGTTCGCACGGGTGCGTTTAATTTCGACCCTAACCTGCCCTGGCGGAATGACTTTGACCGCCTCAACAGCCGCCGTATTGGCGGGATGTAGCGCGCCAAACTTGACGGTGAATATTAGGGGTGCGGTGTCATGTGCCATTTCAGTCTCCTAAAATGGAATCTCATCATCGAGGTCATCGGGGAACGCGGGCGGAGTGGCGTCGCGTTTTTGTGAATACCCATGTTCGCGCGCGGTGTCGGTCGCGCCTTGGCGCTCGCCATCGGGTTTGCCGTCAAGCATTTGCAGCACGCCGCCCATGCCGCCGACGCTGACCTCGGTCGTGTAACGGTCGTTGCCGTCGCGGTCCTGCCATTTGCGGGTGCGCATCTGGCCTTGGATGAATATTTTGCTACCCTTGCGCAAATATTTTTCGGCAACGCCAACCAGCGCGCCGTTGATGACAATACTCACCCATTCGGTGCGCTCTTTGCGCTCGCCTGTGTTTTTGTCTTTCCATTTTTCACTGACGGCGATCCGCAGGTTGCAAATCTTGTCGCCGCTGGAAAATTCTTTAATTTCAGGGTCGGCACCTAGATTGCCGATAAAACTGCACTGGTTTAGGCTCATTCTGCTGCCTCCTTCATGTAGCGGCCCATCAAGTCGGCTACCGTCGCGTCAACGTCTGCGAGAAAATTAACGACAGCGGTTTCAATATTGGCAATCGCGTCGTCGTCACGGAGGATCCGCTGGACGTGCAACCTCATTTCAACCGGCAAGCGCGGGTCGTAACTAGCAAAGTCACACCATTGCCGACCGGTGCAGGCCATCTGGAACATCATTTGCTTGACGTATTTGTCGGGAATGTTGCCGCCGCGCAGTGTGGCTATGTGTGTCGCGGTCGATGGGCACTTGATCTCAACAAGGCCGTCGTCACCCACAAGGCCGTCTGGCGATGCCCCGGCCATGCCGATGGTCGGATGAGGGCAAAAGCCGACTTCGATGACCGTGCAACTATGGAGAAAGCTGTAAGCGTCACGCGCCTCCGCTTCTGTGTCGATGCCATGCTGCATCGCGGCATTGGTAAAGCCCTGTTCCACTTCGCCGGTCAGCCGCTCGGCAACCAGCTTTGCCAAATAGTTCGCGCGGGACGCGGCAGGGCCGCTTTTGGTTGTCGCCATGATGTCGGCAATGCAAGAGGCGGTCACCTTTCCTGCGCGCTGGGCAAACCATTCTGGGGTGCGTTGGTCGGTCATGCTGGTTCCTTCTTCGTGCGCTTGCTTTCCAGCGCCTTCTTTGCGTGTTCAAACGATGAGGCGGGCAAATCTGGCACCGCGCCGATCTTGTAAAACCGGCAAAATGCCTCAAGGTCTGCGCCCACTTCACTGGCGAGATGCAGGAGATGTTCGCGCTGTTCATCCGTGATTTTTGTGGCCGCTACCTCATGCGTCACGGCGTCAGCGTCATTGTCGCCCTCTGTCGGGATAGCGAACGTCATAAAGGCGGCGTATTTGTAAGCTGCGCTCATGGCTTTGTTCGTCGCCTTGTCGGCGGTGTCCATCGCCTCGCCATATGTCGCGGCGGTGTGGGTGCTGCCATCCTCTGCCGACACAAAATCAAACTCGGCGCGCACCGTCACGGTAAACAGCGGGTTGCCCTTTGCCGTGCGCCCTTCAACAAGTGTGCGCTCAAGGCAGCGCGGAATGACGCAAAGCTGATACTTGGCCAGCAAGGGCGACAGCGCGGCGTAAACCTCGTCAATACCGCGAAAATTGTAGCCCTGTTGCTGGTTACGCCGTCCCTTGGCGATACCGACTTTTGCCAGCTCGCCTTGGACTGCGGCTATTGCTTGGTAGACGTTCACAGCGGGTTCCTTTCAATGTCATGGATGATGCTTGCCAGCGCGGCGACAGCGACGACGGCAAAGGCGATGGTGGCGAGTGCGTGGGTCATGGTCTTGCTCTTCCCAACAATGGCCGCAGCGCGGCATGGACGAACCGCCACATCAGCGACGGCTTGTCGCCAACTAACGGCGCGGCGGCGCGGTTGGTGCCTGTGCGCTCCTGCTCTGCGATGACGCGCGGCGTGAAGCCGCTGTGCGGGCTGTGGGTGGTCATGCTGCCACCCCTTCAATAATGTCATTGTGGATATTGCCAACCACGTCACAGCCCGGCGTCCAGCGCCAAGGCTCAATGGGCACGAACGCAGCCACAGATAGCGTCATTATCTTGACCGCGTGGACGTCCTGCCCGCGCCTGACCTCATTGCCAATGCGGCGATAAGAAGGCTTGCCTTTGGTTTTGACCGCATACTGGTGGACGGTCTGCGCACCCGTGACGGTTTCCTCGCGGATGAGGAAAATGTCTTTGTGCGCACAGACGATTAACAGTTCGTCGCGCACATCATCCAGACAACGCCCTGTCGTGGCTACCGGATGCGCCGCCCCCGTTGTTTCACTCACCCGCCATGCGGTGAACCTGGTGCTGTATGGAGCAAGAGGGTCGCTAGGCGACGATGCAACGTGCGGATCGTGACCATCGCACGGGTCGAAGCCTGTGTGTGGCGCGTAGCCAACGATGGTGACGTCTGGGCGGCTGATGGGGAGGGCGCTCATGATTGCACCTGCGCGGCACGGCGATTGGCGTTGTCCAGCATTTGGCACAAGCCAAAGTGCGCAACTTGCTCCGTCTGCCAGATGTCGAACGCCACATCGCTCGCGGCATAATATGTTTTCATTGCGCCGAAGCCCCCAGCGAAGGGGGCGCGGCGCTTGACCAGTTCGCCGCTACGAACGGCGGCACTGAGCGCGCGCATATCGGCAGGGCTATGCTGGCCGATGCAGCATACCGGGCGAGCCTTCGCGGCCTCTACCCATGTGTTTGCATGTGATTGCATGTTTCGTCTCCCGTCCCGACAAGCGCTGTGCTCGTCGGCTATGGGAGGTGTTTATTGCGATTATCGCAACGTGTCAATCAATAATATCCGATTATCGCAATTATTTCGCAATCAATGCGAA
>CALFXW010000080.1 GCA_937957805.1 uncultured Sphingopyxis sp. | reverse complement strand
TTTCCCTACACGACGCTCTTCCGATCTGCTCGATATTTCCCGCCTGGACGTTGCCGGCATAAAGCCCGATGTTCGGCCCTGCGCCCTGCAGCCGATGCTGGACCGGCTGGCCGCGTCCTTCCGCCGCGCGGCGGCTGACCGCAGGATCGCGCCGACATTTTGCGGATCGGTTACTTGGTCGAGGATGATGATCGGTCGCCTGTCGTCCACGGGCAGGTCAAGGAATTCATCTATCCAGCGTTCGTCCAGCGGCTCCACCTCTGCCACTATACCTTGGTGCGGCGCGCCTGGCGGCACCAGCGCTGCCAAGTCACCATTGCCCGATGGGTTGACCTGTATCACCGGCGGCAGCTGCATTTCGGCCAAAACCTCCCGCACCGCCCATATTTTGCGGATGGTGCGTGCTGGGTTGGTCATCGCTGCAGTCACCGCATGGCGACCCCAAAGGCGGACAAATTTGCCGCTTTGTGGGGCGGCGTTACGATTGTTGCGTGTTATTCTGTTCATGCCGTCGCTTTTTCCACGCGCGCGATTGACAGGCAAGGCCGCATTCGCCATTGCACCGCCTTCCCGCGAGGGGACAGGTGGCCGAGTGGTTAAAGGCAGCAGACTGTAAATCTGCCCGACGTTGTCGTACGCTGGTTCGAATCCAGCCCTGTCCACCACCGCGCGGTTTGGCGCCGGTCGCCAACATCCCTAGAAATGCTGAAAACCCTTGCGCGTTATCTCGCAACTGTCCCGCTCATCCCCGCGCGCGCCAGCTCGGCGTCCGCCAAGACATCGAGTGCGGAGTTGAGCCCGCGTGCACCCGCTATCATGTCCGCCGCGAATTGGCGATAGGCGGCGACGCGTTCCGCATCCCACTGCGGCGGGTGGTCGGCAATGTCGCGCAAGTTGGAGATTTTGTCGGCGACCTTGATGAGCCGCGCGCCCTTCGACTTGCCGGCTACGCGCGCCACCTCGAGACGCTTACGCTCCGCCTTGGGCAGGCTGCGATCATCGGTTACTTCTGCAACCAGAGCGGCGACGCGCGGGCCGAACCGCTCCGCAATCTCGTCGAGTGTGGTTTCTGTGTCTTCGACCGTGTCATGCAACAGCGCAGCGGCGAGCACGTCAACATCCGTTACGTCGGTTGCCGCCAGTATTTCGGCGACGGTCAGCGGGTGATTGATATAGGGCGTTGCCGCAGCGTCCTTGCGCCGTTGGTGGCGGTGGCGGTCTGCGGCGAAGCTGGCCGCTTTGAGGAGCGCATGCGCCTCAAAAATCCTGTGCTGATCGGGCATAGCGTTCATTCTCCATGGTTATTTCGAGCAAATGGCTTTGGAAGCCATCAATGGCGTGGGATATCTGGGGTGGGTCTGCGGCCATAACACCGGTGGCAATCAGGATGCTGCGCACTTCCTCCGGCCGGTCGAGGATCACCGCTTCGCAGCGGTTGCAGACAAAGCGGTACCAGCGGTCAAGTTCGCCGCGCCATTAACAGATAAACAAATCCAGCTGCGGGTCGAACAGGACATCGCGATACCAGCAGCACACCCGGTCCCATGCAGGCAGCAGACAGGCCACGATCTCGTTGGGCGGAAAGCGCCCAGCTTCCGGCACGGGGCGGCCGGGATGGATGAGCCGCAGCGCATAATGATAGCGGTCCCGGCACTGCATTGTGAGCGACACCAATGTGGCGCTCGCCTCTCGCCGCTGGATCCATGCCAGCCTATCGCGGGTAAGGGCGCCAGAGGGGAAAGGCTGGCCCCCGGTGTTCAGGTGTGTGGCTTCGTGGATCAACGTCATCATCTTCAGCCCTCAAAAAGGCCGGCCGACGGATTGCGCCTCTCATCCGACACACCGGACGATCGCTCGCTGCGTCGTTCGGCCATCGTTCGATAGCGCCCAGATTTTCGGGCATTGGGGAAGCGAGCTTTGCAGCGCTCACCTCTCAAGATCAGATAGGCCAAATTCGCGAAATGCGCAAGGGTCGAGACGTGATCGGCCCTGCGATCATCGGTGTTGAGTTGGTTTTGACAGCATCATTCGCCAGAAGCTCTCCGGTTCGGTTGACGTCGACCTGTATCTTGCGCGCAACGGCGGGCAGTTCAGCAAGGTATCCGTCGGGGCCAGCGCCGTTGGTCTGGTGCAGTCCATGTCGTCAAAGGTCGCCAGCTTTGAAGATGGTATCCGGTTCCACGAGAGCGAAATAGAGAGCGCCAAGCGCACGCTGTCCGAGTTCGAAGGCAAGGGCACCGACCAGTTTGACGATGGCGGGGAGATTGCCCGTTTGGTGGATGAGATTTACGATCTAGAAACCGAATTGGAAAAAGGCAGCGCCCCCGCCCAGACGGAGCCGGAGACGGACGATGAGGGCGGTAGTGCCAAAGAGTCGCGCCCCGATTTGTTTGACCAGCCTGAGTAGCCACGCAAGGGCATGACTGCGCGCGAGCGCGAGGAACTGGACGCGCGGCAACAGCAGGGCATGGCCCGACGCGGGGGGCAGCAAGGACTTGGCGATCAGGAAGGCGGGCTGTTTGCCGCTGAGCGCGATCAGGGGAGCTTGTTCAGTCGCGCTGACGACCTGCCTACGGTGAGCATCAATTCCTCCGATTGGGGCAAGTTTGGTAGCGGAAACACCGGATTTGCGGTGCTGCGAACTCGGGTTTCACGCTGGTATGATGGGATTGTAGGCACCACTGTCCAGTCGGCTGATGGCAAGACAGTGCATTTCAACTCCGTTGGGCGCAAGAAGACGCTGCGGGCAGGCGAGGATTTATTGCGTGTTGCACGCGCCATTCCGTCTATCATTGAGCGCGGGTCGATGATTGGCAGCGAGCCTTCAAATCGACCGGGAATGAAGGCGATACATCGTTATGCTGCCAATTTTCGCGATGCCAGTACGGACAAGATATTGCCTGTGGTGCTGATCGTGCGTGAAGCCAACGACGGTATGTTTCACTACAGCTTGAACAAATATGGCGAAAGACTACGGGGTTCGGACGCCTCGGCGGTAGCCGAAGGGGAAGCCAAAAGGTCGTTCTCACCTGCATTGGAAGGCGACACCGAACCGAATATCAATTTGGACTTCTACGAGGCTGGTGTCAACTCATCCGTTCAAGAAGAGGCCAACGAGACGGCTTTACGCGCACGCTTGGTAAAGCTCGGCCTGTCAGAGAAGGTTGCGCTCGAGATTGTCGATAGTTTGGGCGGCGGCGTCGCAGGTTCCTATGCCGCGCGGCTGATACGCATCGCGCGGGATACGGCGCAGGACGCCAGTTTCACGCTCGACCATGAGGCTGTCCACGCGATGCGCGAGATGGGTCTGTTCGCCACCACAAACGTGGTTTTCCCGAACCGGCGTTCCTTTGTTTTCGGCATCGACGAGCGATGCCGTGGGACTCGACCCAGGCCTGCTCACCACCATCGCTGCCGGAATTACCCCGCCGCTTGTGCCCGTGTATCCGGCACCCGCATATATCGGTGGAGGATAAGGAATATGCCCGCCGCAACCAGCATCAGCATGCTCGACAGCCCGATCGCTAGGTCATAACTGCCAAAGCCATCGTAAATATAGCCAAAGCCAATCAGCCCCATTGCCGTTCCCAGCATAGATACTGCCTGCACCAGTCCATAGGCGCGGCCATAAAGCCGAAAGGCAAACAGGCGCGACACGAAATAGCTGTTGATGTCCGCCTCTGCCCCCTGCACCAGCGCCACCGCCATCACCCCGATATAGAGCGTGCCAGTGGGTGCGCCACGCATCAGGCTCACCGCGCCCACTGCCGCGAGGAGGAGCGCGAGCGCAATCACCCGGGCGGCGGCGAAGCGGTCAAAGCAAAAGCCGATGATGATGCGCCCGACAAAGGTCGCCAGCGCAAAGAGGGAGAGGATGAAACCCGCATCTGCGGCAGCCACGCCATGCCCCCCGACAATCGGCGCCAATTGCGTCACCACCCCGCCGGTCGTTATGTTGGTGAGCGCCAGCCCGGCCATTAACAGCCAGAAGGCCGGCATTTTCACTAATTCGCTGAGGTGCCCACGGCCATCATCCCCCGGCTCTGGTTCTGGGTCGGGGACAAGCGGCTCGCTGCGTTCGCGCAAGGCAAAGAGGGTGAGGGGGATGCCGATGCCCGCCATCAGCAGGGCCATCGCCGCATAGCCGATGCGAAAGCCCTGTTCGGCGATCAGCCAGCCCATGGCGGGGGCGAGCGCTGCGCTGGCCAAAGTCACCACCGCCGTCATCATCCCCAGCGCCAGCCCGCGCGACCTGTCAAACCAACTGACGACCGCGCGCGACAGGGCAAGACCGGTGGTGCCCGGCACCGCTATGCCCAGCAACAACATCAGCGCAATCACTTGGGGCAAGGCACCGCTGGTCAATGCCAGTCCAAGATAGGCGAGCGTGACAATGATCATGCAGGAAATGGCGACCGGGCGCATACCGTAACGGTCGATTGCCGCACCGAAAAATGGTGCCGACAATGCACCGAATAGGGGGAGTGCGGCGATGGTCGCCATTTCGCTGCGGCTCCAGCCAAAGGCGTGCTGGATGGGTTCGATAAACAGGCTGGAGACAAAGAAGTAAAAGGCAGGGCCGCTGCCGATTATCGCGCCAGCCGCGACCACCGACAACCAGCCCGCACGCCATTCGTTAAGCGCCACTTGGCGTGGAAAATCGCTCATGCCGCACATTCCAGATGGTTGATCCCGTCGACATGGTGGATAATTTGCGGCGCGCCGATGAGCACGCCGTTGGCCCGCGCTGCCCGTGCCGCAAATATCACCGCCTCACCCGCCCGGCATTTGGCAAGCGCGCGCGCGCCCGATGCGGTGCGGACGAATGCATAGCCGTCTGCCGCCGCGCCGCGCCGGTAGCCGACAGACCAGCTTTCGATATGGCCGGCGCAATCTTCGGCCAACAACGGCGGCCCCTCCGGCAGGTGGTTGGACGGCATGTGGCGCGCTGCCTGCCATTCGGCGGGCGGGTGCGCGGCATAGATGCCCGCCGCTTCCTTGGACAAAAAGCCCCCGTTGGCGAGGATAAGGCCATATGCGCCGCGCGCGCCGTCGCGCAGGCGATAAACCAGCGTTGCAATGGCGTGGAGGCTATAGCCATTGCCCGCCCCGCCAAAAAAGGGCAGCCCGCCGGTCAACGTCAATCGCTGTGCTTCAGCGCGCCAGTCGATACCCAGCGCCTCTGCCGCAAGGAACACCGCGACAGGAAAACAGCTATAAAGGTCGAAATATTCGATGGTGCGTGCATCCTTTATTGCTGCGACATCGAGCGTTTGGGTCAGCGCCCATTGCGTCGGCACGCTTTGCGACAGGTCGGCGCGCGCGGTTGGGCAAACATCCTTGGCCGCTGCCGCGCCGTGGAGGTAGATGCGCTTTGCATCAGGGATTTGGAGGCGGTCGGCCAGCGCACTCGACACCATGACCAACGCTGCACCCTGGTTGACCGCATCCTGCGCCACGTCCCATTTCAAATATGGTTCGGCGATTGGGAAATTTTCCGAGGTCGGCCGACTTAAGAAATCTGCATCGCGGGCGGTCGGAAATTGTGCTTGGGGGTGGGCAGCGGCGACGTGCGAAAACCCCGCCCACAATGCGCTCATCGCATCGCGATGTTGCGCCCCATCATGCCCCCAGCGGTGCGCCAGCGCCTGTTCAAAGGCAGGATAGGTCGTCATCGGCGCGCCAAGCCCGTTGGTGCGCGCATAGCGCGAAAGCAGCGGGTCGCCGTAACCACGGTCGGTGAAATCGCCCTTGGCTGCCTGCTGCCAATCAAGGTTCAGCCCTGCCTTTTGCGCGGCCTTCATGGCGCCAATTGCCTCTGCTCCGGCGATCAGCACGGCCTGTTTTTCACTCGACCAGATCGCTGCGGCGGCTTCGCTGGCCAATGTCTGTGGCTGATCGCCGCCGACATGGCTGTAAATCAGATTGTTCGGATTGAGCGGGATGCCCAGCGCATCGGCCAGCGCGCCCGGTGGATTTTCAGCACGCCCAAAAATCTGCGGCAGACCGGGGATGGAATCGGCCATGGTGCGGATGACGATGATCTGGTCGATGGCTTGGCGCAGCGCCGCAGCTGCGCCGCTGTCCGCCAAAGCGATGCGCGCGGCGGCGGCGCGCAAGCCCTGCGGGGATGGCGCAGCGGATACATCCGAACCACCGTCGGCCACCCAATGGCGCATCAACTGGCCGACGCCGACAATCACCGGCATGCGGTTGTGGACGCGACGGGTTTCGTCGGTAGCGCTCATCCCATCCTCCTCCCGCACCATGTCGATGCTTGGACGGCAAGCTGTCGCCAGTTTACGTAAACGTCAACGCTTTCATCGCGCATTTCGTCGCAAATCGCCCCATTGACCTTAACCCCCATATTGGTTTCAATGTCGCACCGGAGCAGAGGGGGGCAGAGAGAGCGTTTATGCGTAAGCCAAATCGCGTGCGGAAGACATGGGGTTGGTCACTCATCGCGGCACTCAGCCTTTCGGGCTGCGGTGGCGGTGGTGGATCGGGCGGTGGCGCTGTTGTGGTGCCGACGCCCACGCCGACGCCAACGGCGGGCTGTTCGCTGCGCGAACGGCAGGATTGGGTGCTCGCCAATATGCGCGAATGGTATCTTTTCCCCGAAACCCTTCCCGCCAGCCCCAACCCTGCCGCTTTCTCGACGGTGGATGATTTCCTCGACAGTCTGACAGCAACGGCACGGTCGCAGGGGCGCGACCGTTTCTTTACCTATTTGACCTCCATCGCGCAGGAAAATGCCTTTTTCAACAGCGGGTCGAGCGCCGGATTCGGTGTCCGACTGGCAACCGACAGCGTGGCGCGGCGGCTGTTCATCGCAGAGGCTTTTGAGGGGGCACCCGCGCTCGCCGCCGGGATTGACCGGGGGGATGAGGTGTTGGCGATTGGCACCAGCCCATCGACGCTGCGCAGCGTTACCGACATTTTTGCGTCCGAAGGTGCGCAGGGCATCACCAATGCGCTGGGGCCGAGCACGGTGGGCACCAGCCGCACGTTGCAACTGACCGGCGCGGGTGGCAACCGGACGGTGACGATTGCCAAGGCCGATTTCACGCTGACGCCGGTTTCCAGCCGCTATGGCGCACGGGTCATTGATTTGGGCGGGGGCAGGCGGGTCGGCTATCTCAATCTACGCACCTTCATTTCCACCGCCGATGCGCAATTGCGTTCGAGCTTTCAGAGCTTCCGTGCGCAAGGGATCAGCGAATTTGTTATCGACCTGCGCTATAACGGCGGCGGGTTGGTGGCGACGGCCAATTTGTTCGGCGATTTGTTGGGCGGTAATCGTTCGACAGCCGATATTTTTTCGCAAACCCGTTTCCGTCCCGAAAAAGCGAGTAATGATGAGGTGCACCGCTTTCAACCGGGGCCGCAATCGGTATCACCGGTTAAAATTGCCTTTATCGGCACCGCATCCACCGCTTCGGCAAGCGAATTGGTGATGAACGGGATGATCCCCTTTTTGGGCAGCAACAGCGCGCTGATCGGCGGCAATACATTTGGCAAGCCGGTCGGGCAGATCGCGCTTGACCGCAGCCAATGCGATGACCGGTTGCGCGTCATCGCCTTTGCAACGGGCAATGCGAACAACAACACAGCTTATTTCACCGGGCTGGCGGGCAGTTTCCCGATGACCTGTCGCGCGGCGGATGATGTCAGCCTGCCGCTGGGTGACGTGCGCGAAGCCTCTTTGGCGCAAGCGATTGGCTTTTTGAACGGGCAAAGCTGTAGTGCGATCAGCAGTTCAGGCGGGCAGGGGCAGACATCGCTGCGCCCGTCGGCGGGCGGTGTGACCGAAAATGCCATGTTGACGCCCGATGCACCAACACCGGCGCAACGCGAGGTACCGGGGATGTTTTAGCGATTCGCTCAACACTTTCACTTATGCGACACCGGCAAATATCTGCGGGGTCGGCATGTTTTCCAACTTTGGTAGGGCAGGGCGGATCTATTTCGGTCTGGCGGTGCTGATATCCATATTGTCAATTACCGGCGCTATATTCGTAGGCTGGCAATTTTCCGCGCAGCAATCATCGCATATATTTGCGATATTGCAGGGTGCGGAACATCTGCAATTGGGTATGGATTTTGCGGATATGCCGCACGGTTATGCGGCACCAGCCCATCGTCAGGATGGCAGGGCCGAGCCTGATTGCAGCTATAACAAAGATGGCATTTCGCTGACCTTTTTGGACGGTGTGTTGACCGAAATTCGGGTTGCCGGGCCGAAATTGGCGCAAATGTTCGGCGGTGCGCTGCCCACGACGCAAAGGGCAATGGAACAGATAGAGGTGGAGGATGCGCGTTTTTCCTGCGCTGTTGAAACCGGTTCGTGCGACGATCTGTTGGATGATAATCCGACCAACAGAATGATCGATCTATATTGGGATGATCTCGGCCGGGTGAACCAATTGCGTTATCGGCTGGCACCGATGGTCTGATGACCCCGCCTATGCGCCTTTTCTCTCGACATGGGGGAGAATCGGAACATAATGTGAACAAATGCCATATGATTCGCCCCTGAGAAAGCCATTTTGTGGTGATAAGGCAGCTTGTCCTGCCGACGCGCCGCGCATTTCATTCGGATGCGACGTGGCGGACAGGGAATTGAACGGTGGCTTGCGTGCCGACGGCCTGCATGAATTTTATGCGCGCAGCAGACAGGATATTGTCGCAACGATCAGCTTTGCCTTGTTGATCGGCCAGCTTTGTCAGCGTCGCGATGGCCGAACGTTAATCTGGGCGCGGGAAGTGCAAGCCGCGCGCAATGGCGGTAATCCTTATGGCCCCGGCCTTGCTGCACTCGGCATCGATACGCGCAAACTGGTCTTGTTGATCCTGCCCGACGCCAAGGCGGTGCTACGCGCGGCGTTGGATGCCGCGCGTGATGCGGCGGTGGCAGCGGTGGTGGTGGAATTGACGGGCCGCCAGCCGCAACTGGACCTCACCGCCACCCGACGTTTTGCGCTGGCCGCTGCGGAAAAGGACACCATGGTGCTCAGCACGCGCTTGGCTGCCAGTCCGACCCCCAGCGCCGCCCATAGCCGCTGGCAAATTGCCGCTGCGCCATCACGCGCGCTCGATGTACATGCGCCGGGTGCACCCGCTTTTGAGGTTGAATTGCTGCGCCAGCGCGGTGGGCGCGATGGCATCAGCTTTATCATGGAGTGGGATGGTGACAGCGCTTCGTTCCGCCTTGGGAACAGCGCCGCCACAGCCCCGTCGCTATCTCGCCCTCGATCTGCCATGGCTGTCGGCGGAGCGGGCGATATGCGGCGGGCAAGCGCGGCCTGAACATCCCTTTGTCTTGGTGGAGAAACAGCGCGGGGCGATGCGCCTTGCCGCGCTTTCCCCGCAGGCGGCGCAACGCGGCATTGCTTGTGGGATGGCGCTGGCCGATGCGCGTGCGCTTGTGCCTGAATTGATCAGCCTCACGCATGATCCAGATGGGGATGCGTTATTGCTGAAAAAAATGGCCCGTCATTGCATTGCCTATACGCCCAGCGTGATGCCCTGTCCCCCACGCGCCATCCTGCTCGATATTAGCGGCTGCGCGCATTTGCATGGTGGCGAACAGGCGATGGAGGCCAAAATCATTGCCGATTTTAGCGAGCGTGGCCACCATGTTCGGTTGCGCTTTGCCTATACGCCCGACGCGGCGCGTGCGCTCGCCCGCTATGGTGGGGACAGCGGGGGCGGGGACAACGGGGATGTGCGTGCGCTTTGCCTCGATGCGCTGGAGGTGGATGCAGCCAGCCAAATCGCGTTGCGCCGAGCCGGTTTTCGTACCATTGGCGAACTGGCGGATCTGCCTGCCGCACCGCTTGCCGCGCGCTTTGGTGCACAATTGGTACGCCGGATTAACCGGCTGATGGGGCGGGAAGACCCGCATGTTGTACCACAAATGCCGCCCGTAGCGATACGCGTGGAGCTGCGTTTTCCCGAACCCATTGGTCGGCATGATGATGCGCTCGACGCGATCGAATGGCTGATTGGCGAGGTGGCGGTGCAATTGGCGCAAGCCGGACGGGGCGGTCGCGCCTTTGCCATCAGCCTATCGCGCAGCGATGGCTATGTCGCGCGCCTCATGGTCGAAACCGGCACCCCGACACGCGATAAGGCGCTGGTGATGCGCCTGGTCCGGGAACGTATCGACAGTCTTGCCGACCCGCTCGATCCTGGTTTTGGTTATGACAGCATCAGTCTTTGCGTTACCCGCGCAGAAACGCTGGACGTTGCGCAGCGCAGCCTTGCCCCAAGCCAGCAACCCGATAGCGATGTTGGCGTGCTGCTCGACCGACTGGCAGTGCGTTACGGCCCGGCGGCGACCCTGCGCTTTGCCGCTGCCAATAGCCATATCCCCGAACGTGCAGCCTATTTGGCGCAAGTACAGGGCAAGGCATGTGACATGCCGTGGCTTGACAATGAACCGGGTGAACCGCCGCTTCGCCCGCTTTTTCTGTTCGATCCACCCCAGTTGATCGATGTGCTCGCCGCCATTCCCGACGGCCCGCCCCGTCGATTTCGCTGGCGCAGCAAGCAATATGTCGTGCGGTTTTATGAAGGGCCGGAACGGATTGCGCCCGAGTGGTGGCGCCGCCGGGATGGCTGTGCCAACCCCGGATACAGCCGTGATTATTATCGTGTCGAAGACGGGGATGGGCACCGTTTCTGGCTGTTTCGTCATGGTCTTTACGGGCGTGAAACCAGCCAACCGCGCTGGTATGTGCATGGCTTGTTCGCATGAGCGCCGTCCCATTTTACGCCGAACTGGCGGCGGCAACCAATTATTCCTTTTTGCGCGGCGCATCCTCCCCCGCTGCGATGCTTTCCCGCGCGCTGGAACTGGGCATGGCGGGTATCGGCATCGCCGATCGCAACACGGTGGCAGGTGTGGTGCGAGCGCATGTGGCGTTGCAGGAGGCACAGCAGCATGCTGCGGCGCAAGGCTTGGTTTTGCCGGATTTTCGCTTGGTTGTCGGCTCGCATCTTGCCTTTGCCGATGGTACGTCCGATATTCTGGCCTATCCGGCGACCCGCCATGGCTGGGGGCGGCTGACCCGTTTGCTGACGCTGGGCAATCTGCGCGCGCGCAAGGGTGAATGCATCCTACACCTCGACGATTTGCTGGAACATGCCGCGGATCTGCTGTTGATCGTCATGCCTGGGGCTGATGCAGCTTTGCTGGAACGGCTGTGCGCCCATGCGCCGCATCGCGTCTGGATGGGCGCGGTGATGCACCGCGCAGGGCGCGACGAGCGCTTGCTGGCGCGGGCGCAACAAATGTCGGCAGATTATGATGTGCCGATGATAGCCATCAATGACGCGCTATATGCCGACCCTGCCACAAAGCCGTTGCACGATGTACTCACCGCCATCCGTTGCAAGACCATAGTGCAGGCGGCGGGGCGTCAATTGGCCGCCAATGCGGAACGCCATTTGAAAGCGCCCGTCGAAATGGCCCGATTATTTGCGCAAGCGCCGCAGGCGGTAGCCGAAACGCAGCATTTCCTTTCACGCATTCACTTCAGCCTTGATGATCTGCGTTACGAATATCCGCAGGAACCCGTGCCCCATGGCTGGGAAGCGCAGGATTGGCTCGAAGATATGGTGATGGTGGCTGCGCACAAGCGATATGGCGCAACATTGCCCGTTGATGCGCAACGACGGATCGATGAAGAATTTGAACTGATCCGCAAACAAAATTACGCCAATTATTTTCTGACTGTTCACGATATCGTCCGTTTCGCGCGGGCGCAGACGCCGCCCATATTATGCCAAGGACGGGGCAGTGCGGCGAACAGCATCGTTTGCTTTTTGCTCGGTATAACCTCTGTCGATCCGACGGTGCATGATTTGCTTTTTTCGCGTTTCGTCTCTGCTGAACGCAATGAGCCGCCGGATATCGATGTCGATTTTGAGCATGAGCGGCGCGAGGAGGTGATGCAATATATCTATCGCCGCTATGGGCGCGAACGGGCGGGGATTGCCGCGACTGTCATCCATTACCGTCCGCGCAGCGCGGTGCGTGAAGTCGGCAAGGCGCTCGGCCTTTCGGAGGATGTCACAACGCGCATGGCAAGCACCGTCTGGGGCAGTTACGCGTCGAAATATGAACATAAACGGGTGGCTGAAAGCGGTTTTGACCCCGATAATCCTGCAATCGCGCGTTTGAACCATTTTGTACAGGAAATATTGGATTTTCCGCGCCACCTTTCGCAGCATGTCGGTGGCTTTATCCTGACTCAGGGCCGACTGGATGAGGTGGTGCCCATCCATAATGCCGCGATGGCGGATCGCACCTTCATTGAATGGGACAAGGATGACATTGACGCGCTGGGGCTGATGAAAGTCGATGTGCTGGCACTTGGTATGTTGACCTGCATTCGCAAAAGCTTTGATCTGATGCGCGACCATGGTCTTGGCGACCATAGTCTGGAGGTTGATCTACAGTCGGACGACCCCACAGTTTATGACATGTTGTGCGCGGGCGACAGCGTCGGGGTATTTCAGGTGGAAAGCCGCGCGCAGATGAACATGCTGCCGCGCCTCAAGCCCCGCAATCTCCATGATCTTGTCGTGCAGGTCGCCATCGTGCGTCCCGGGCCGATCGAAGGCGATATGGTACACCCATATTTGCGGCGGCGCGAAGGGGCAGAGGCGGTGGAATATCCATCGCCTACCCCGCCGCACGACCCGGCCGAACTGCGCCATGTCCTGGGCAAGACATATGGTGTGCCGCTGTTTCAGGAACAGGCCATGAAGCTGGCGATTGTCGCGGCAGGCTTTACCCCTGATGAAGCGAACGGCCTGCGTCGCGCAATGGCCACTTTTCGTAATGTCGGCACGATCGATAATTTCCGTGACAAGATGGTTGGGGGCATGGTGCGGCGCGGCTATCAGCGCGACTTTGCTGAACGCTGTTTCCGCCAGATAGAAGGGTTTGGCAGCTATGGTTTTCCCGAAAGCCATGCGCAAAGCTTTGCCCGGCTCGTCTATGTTTCTGCATGGATTAAATGTCATTATCCGGCGATTTTTGCCACCGCGCTACTCAATTCACAGCCTATGGGATTCTATGCCTCCGCGCAGATTATCCGCGATGCGCAGCGCCATGGGGTGGCGGTGCGCCCCATCGATGTGAACGCCAGTGATTGGGACAATGGGCTGGAGGGGGATGGCGATATGCTCACCCTGCGTATCGGTTTTCGGCAGATCAGCGGGTTCCGGCAGACATGGGCGCAGGCAATCCAGACTGCACGCCACCAAGGGCGGTTCACCAATATCGAAAATCTTGCGCGCCGTGCCTGCCTGCCACAGCCGGCGCTGCGCCTGATCGCCGATGCGGATGCCTGCGCTTCCTTGGGGTTGAATCGGCGCACCGCATTGTGGGAGGTGCGCCGCATGCCCGACGATGCATTGCCCTTGTTCGCCGCAGCACGCGCCGCCGAACTGGGCGGCGAACCCCAAATTGCCCTGCGCCCTATGGGGTTGGGGGAACAGGTCGCTGCTGATTATCAGATGACGCAGCTATCGCTGAAAGCGCATCCGATGGCGCTGCTGCGTCCATTATTCGAACAGGAACATGTCATGCCCTGCGCGGCGCTGCATAATATGAAAAACGGGGCAAAATTACGGGTCGCGGGCGTGGTGCTGGTGCGTCAGCGGCCCGGTAAAGGTAATGCGATTTTCATCACGCTGGAGGATGAAGGGGGCATTGCCAATATCGTGCTGTGGGCGCGCCAGTTGGAGCGGATGCGCCGGGCGGTGATGGCAGCGCGCGTGATGCTGGTCGAAGGGGATTTGCAGCGGAGCAAGGACGGCGTCATCCATGTGATGGCGCGCCAAATAACCGACCGAAGCGATGTTCTGGCCAGTCTATCAAATATGGATAGGCTTGAACCCAAATTATCTCGCGCCGACATATTCGCCCACCCAGAACACCCGCATGAAGCGATGCGTCATTTGGTGCAGCAACACGGCCATCCGCGTAATTTGCGGCTTTTGCCCAAATCGCGCGATTTTCATTGAGCGCTGTGGGCCGAAGTTTCGGGCCATGCGAAAATATTGGCTGGGGCGGGAGGATTCGAACCTCCGCATGGCGGTACCAAAAACCGCTGCCTTACCGCTTGGCTACGCCCCAGCATGTTGCGGCGCGGCAATAGGGGCCTTCGGTCGATTTTGAAAGCCGCTTTTTGCAGTTTCGCAGTAATTTAATCGATACGTTGCACCCAGCCATAAGGGTCGGCAGCGGTGCCGCGCTGAATGGCAACCAATTGGCTGCGCAGTGCCTCGGTTAACTGGCCGGTCGCGCCTGCGCCGATTTTTGCCTTGAAACCATCGCCACTGACACTCGCCACCGGGGTGACGACCGCGGCCGTGCCGCAGGCAAATGTCTCGCGCAGCTTGCCGCTCACGGCGTCAGCGCGCCATGCATCGATGCTATAGCGTTCTTCGCGCACGCGCAGGCCCTTGTCGCGCGCCAACGTCAAAATAGAATCGCGGGTGATACCAGGCAAAATGCAGCCATCAAGCGGCGGGGTCAGGATCGACCCGTCGTCAAAGACGAAAAATAGGTTCATACCGCCCAATTCCTCAACATAGCGGCGTTCCACCGCGTCGAGGAAGACAATCTGGTCATAGCCTCGGGCAATCGATTCGGCCTGAAAGCGCAGGCTGGCCGCATAATTGCCACCGCATTTGGCCGCGCCCGTGCCGCCGGGGCCGCTGCGCGAATCATGGTCGGATACGAGCAGGTTGATACCGCTCGCGCCCGGTTTGAAATATCCGCCCGAAGCAGCGGCGAGGACAATGAAGAGATATTCATTGCTCGGCTTCACGCCCAAAAATACTTCCGACGCGAACATGAATGGCCGCAGATAGAGCGACCCGCCATCGACCGGCGGAAACCATGCGGCATCGATGCGGGCAATTGCCTTGCAGGCGTCGACAAAGACATCTTCAGGGAAATGCGGCATCGCCATGCGCGTCGCGCTCTGGTTAAAACGCGCGGCGTTGGCGTCGGGACGGAATAATGCCATCGCGCCATCGGCATGGCGATATGCCTTTAGCCCTTCAAAAATTTCCTGCGCATAATGGAGCACCGCACATGCCGGGTCGATGCTGAGCGGCGCACGCGCGGTCAGCTCGGCATCACCCCAGCCCTTGCCCTCTACATAACGGGCAATGACCATATGGTCGGTGAAAATTTTGCCGAAGCCGGGGTTGGCGATGCGTTCTGCCCGTTCGGTTGCAGCAACGGGGTTGGGGTGCGGCTGGGTGATTATCCGAGTCATGTCCATGCTTTTGCTGGGATAGGGAGTATTTATTCGGTTAGCCAGCGCTGTCCGGCGTTGCAAGCCTTGCGATGGGCGCGCACCCATGCTGAAACGATGCAGATGACGGGCAATAGTGAAAATGGCGGTCGTGTCGATGACGGCTATGGCATCGCAAGGCTCAACCTTGCGGCTTCCCCCCTCTTTTTGCGCGATGCGGAGGTTATGCGCGGTCTTGCCCTGCTGCAAATGGGCGCAGTGCATCTCGCCGCGCAGGCCGATGGGCTGTTGCGCGATGTGGGGATTGGGCGCGCGCATGCACGGCTGCTCGCCCATGTCGTGCAGTGGCCGGGCAATGCCATTGCAGATTATGTCCCGATTACAGCAACCAGCAAGCAGGCACTCGGCCGGGTAGCGCGCGATCTGGAACGTCGTAACTTCATTGAAATTCGTCCCGGTCAACGCGACCGACGGCAACGGCTGCTCTTTGCCAGTGCGGCGGGGGAGCAATTGTCAGCGCAAATCAATGGCACGCTCAGTCGTGCACTGGCGGAGGCATATGCCAGTGCCGGACAAAATGCGGTCAGTGGTTTTTGGCGGGTGCTGGAAGGGATGGTGCCGGTCGCCAGCCATGCCGCAATTGCCGAGTTGGCGCGGCGTAGGGGCGCTGGCTAATCGGCTTTGGCCAAGGCGGCGAGTGCATGTCCACGCTGTGCCGCCGCTTCCAATGTTCCTGCCATCAACTGCGACAATGCGCTTTCTTGGGCCAGCACGTCCAGCCCAGCCTGTGTCATACCGCCGGGGCTGGCAACTTCGCGCGCCAGTTCCTGCGCGCTTTTGCTCGTGTTGCGCAACGTCGATGCTGCACCGAACAGCGTCGCGCGGGTTAGCGCGTCGGCATCATCCCCGCCAACGCCCAATCGCATCGCCGCGCCTGCCATAGCTTCGGCAAAGGCATAGAAAAATGCCGGCCCGCAGCCGGTAAGCGCTGCGACAGCGTCGAGTGCGGCCTCATCCGCCAGCGGACAGGCCATGCCCAAAGGGGCGAGCAGTGCATCGAACATCGCGCGCGCCGCATCGGGCATCTCTCCAGTGAAGGCTACAACGCCCAATCCATCGGCAACCGGCATATTGGGCATGATGCGCAATATGGGTGCGGATGTTTGCAGCGCGGCGTGCAGGCTGGCGATTTCGACTCCCGCCATCATCGACAACACTAGCGTTTTGGGGCCAATCAGCGGGGATATTTCCGCGGCAAGCGCGCCAAATTGCTGCGGCTTCACGCCGATGCACAATATGTCGGGAGTGGTCAGTCCCGTGCCGTTCGGAGCCACATTGATGCCGTCGGCAACCCTCGCGCCGCTTCTGCGCACCGCATTTACCTGCGCTGGGTTCAGCCCCTCAGCCAGCCAGCGGTGCAGCATCGCGCCGGCCATCTTGCCGCATCCAAACAGGAGGATGCGTGCGTCAAAATCCCGCAAAGCGTTGTTCATGCTTCGCCCTGCGTTTCCACCATCGCGGCGGCAATCGCTTCGGCGGGGCTTTTATTGCCCCACAACATGAACTGAAAGGCGGGGTAGAAACGGTCACATTCCTCCATCGCCACGCTGACCAATTGTTCGGTCATCGCCATGGTTATGCCGCGTTCGGTGCCGATCAAGGTCGCATGCCGCCAGACCAAAATGCCGGGGTTGGACCACAGCTCAAAATGACCCATCCACATATTCTCGTTAATTAGCGTCAGGGTTTCATGCGTCGCGGCGCGCCGTTCGTCCGCGACGCGAATGTCCGGGAACAGCATGATCTGGAGGACACCATCATCCTCCCGCCAGACGGCGCGCAATTCATATTGGCTCCAGCTGCCCGGTGCGCTGGTGACCAATTCCTCCTCCCCCACCATTTCATGCGTCCAGCCCTGCGCCTCAAAATAGCTGGCCAGCATGGCGATGGGTTCATCGCCGTCATCATCCTGATCAAAACCATGGGTCATCATGCGCCCGCCATGCGCGTTCCGCCCGCGCGGTGCAAGCAGACAAAATCCCGGCTATTTTCTGCTTTTGCCTGTCTTGAGCGGCGCATCCGTCGCGGCGCGCGCGCTGAGCGCGGCTTCCAGTGCGGCAACGCGTTCGGCAAGTACGTCAAATTCTTCGCGACTGACAAAATCGACGCCGCCCATAAATTCGCGCGCCCGTTCCTTGGCACCTTCCTGCACTTCCCGCGCCATGCCGGCAAAACTGCCCGCAGCGCCGTTCAGCACTTTGGCCATATCTTCAAAGATTTTCTTCTGCGACTGCATGGGGAACTCCCGAAAAAATTAGCGGCTCATAATGTTGATATTGGTGCTGGCTGCCGGAACGACAAGGCTTTCGGCATCCGGATTTTGCGCATCGAGCTGGAAAAATGCCAGCGTGATGAACGTCAACCATGCCGCTACAACCAAAAGCAGCAGCGCGGCGACGGGCAACGGAGGCGCGGCGGGCGGCGGAGGCGCGCCGGCGTCGCCCGCGGGGGGCGGGGGAGGCGCGCTCTTGTCGACGGTGCCCACGAAGTAGCGGCCCATCGCGTCCTTCTTCGCGCTGAGGGAGACCGTCTTGGTCTTGCTCTCGTAGCCGACGCTCTCCACGTCGGCCTGCCGGCCCGACCACACGCGGCCACGCGCGAGCGGCTCGATCACCTC
>CALFXW010000079.1 GCA_937957805.1 uncultured Sphingopyxis sp. | reverse complement strand
CCGATGTCCGGCGGATGCTGATGGAAGCCAAGGTGCTGACAGAGGGGTTGCGCGGCCTGTGCCTATGGGGTTCGTTGCAGGCCGATTTGGCGCATGGCGCTGAAACGGAGGAGGAACGCACCGCCGCCGATGATCTGCTCGGCCTGCTCACCCCGGTTATCAAAGCATATTGCACTGACATGGGCTATCGCATCGCCACCGACATGCAGCAGGTGTTCGGCGGCCATGGTTACATCGAAGAACAGGGGATGAGCCAATATGTCCGCGATGCGCGCATTACCATGATCTACGAAGGCACCAACGGGGTGCAGGCGATGGATCTGGTCGGGCGCAAACTGGCGTCCAAGGGCGGGCGCGCGGTGCAGGCATTTTTTGCGATGGCAGCGGCGGAAATCGCGGCGGCCAAGGGGGATGATGCGCTGGCAGATATTGGCGCGCGGCTCGAAAAATCGCTGGGCGACATGCAGGCCGCGACGATGTGGCTGATGCAAAATGCGATGGCGAACCCCGATAATGCGGGGGCCGGTGCGACAGCATATCTCCACATTACGGGCGCGGTGGTGACCGGGCTGATGTGGCTGAAAATGGCGCGTACGGCGCAGGCGGAGCTGGCGCGTGGCGGTGGTGATACGCGCTTTTTGGCTGCAAAGCTGGTCAGTGCGCGCTTTTATGCCGAACGCATCCTGCCCGAAACCGGCGCGCACCGGCGCAAGCTGGAAGCAGGCGCGGCGACGTTGATGACGCTGACGGCGGAGGATTTTGCGACGGCGTAAGGGCGGTGTGGGCAATCAGCGCCGCATACATTGCGCCGCATTGTCGCGCGCAAATTCGTCGCAATTCCACAATGCCCGTTCAAGGTCGCGGCCTTCATCGCGCAGATAAGAAAAGCTCATCGACGCGCGCGCCATGTCGCTCATATCCTCGCTCGACGGGCGCAATTGCGGGTTGGTCCACGCCATGACCTTGCAATAGGGGCGGCTGGCGCAGGCCGCTTGGGCGAGCGCGGGGAAGCTTTCCGCACCTTGCCCGCGTTCGAGCGTCAAAATAATCGTATCGCCCAGCATCAGATTGCGGCGCGGCACCACCGCCGCGACGGCCGCAGCCACCGCCGCCTGATCGACCAATGCGGGGGTGACCGCATCGACGCCCAAGGGTGCGCTCGCGCCTGCATGGCTCGTCGAATATGGCGCCAATTTATATTCGAGCGGTTCCTGACCCGTGCCATTGCCGCGAAAGGCGGCTGGGCTGCCCCAAAATCCCGGCCAGCGAAAGAATAAATGCGTCCCCACCTGCGCCAATTTATCGAGTGATGGCGACCAATAGGGGCGCACCCAATTGGTGTGATAATGGGTGGCAAGCCCGACGCGCGCATCGACCGCGCCGGTCATCGCATCAATGGCAATGCCACGCGCGCGTGCCCATGCGGCATCGCCATATCGGCGGGCCAAGGCGCCATCGCAGGTAAAGGTGAACTGGCAGCCGGTGGCGCGTTCGCTGCCCTGAAATATGACGCCGCAGACGCTTTTTGGGAAAGCGGGGTGGCGCACGCGGTTGAGTATGACCTGTGCCACCGCGCGCTGCCCGTCGGCATCATCGCCCGCTTCATAGAGCAGGGCCGCGGTCAGGCAATCGGCTGCGCGCGCCGAATTGGCGGCGTCCCCGCTGAAATGAAAGGGGCGGGCAGCGGGAAAACGCCCCGCGACAAAGGGTTGTTCGGCATTGGCGGCGGTCGCTTCTGCGGCGCTTAATGCCATCAGCCGCACCGGCTCCACCGTAGGCGGCGGGCTGTCGGGGGCGGCCGACGCCTCACCCAGCGCCGCGCCAATAACAATTGCCAGCACGAGCATGATGACCGCCAATATGGCGACGATCAACAGGCCCTGCGTGCGTCGCTGGCTGTGGCGTGCCTTACTCACAGTTCGGGTAAGAAGTCCGGCACCGACAGATAGCGTTCACCCGTGTCATAGTTGAAACCAAGGATGCGCGCATCGCGGCCCAATTTGTCCAGCACCTGCCCGATGGCGGCCAGCGTCGCGCCGGATGATATGCCAACCAGCATCCCTTCCTCCCGCGCGGCGCGGCGTGCCATTTCCTTGGCATCGTCTGCATCTACCAGCAAAGCGCCGGTGAGCAATTGGGTGTGGAGGTTGGCGGGGATGAAGCCTGCGCCCAACCCCTGTATCGGGTGGGGGCCGGGTGCGCCGCCCGAAATGACCGGCGATTGACTGGGTTCGACCGCATAGACTTGTAGCGCGGGCCATGCCGCCTTCAAAACCTGCGCCACCCCGGTAATATGCCCGCCGGTGCCAACGCCGGTAACAATGGCGTCGAGCGGCGCGTCGGCAAAATCGGCCAAAATCTCCCGACCCGTGGTGCGCACATGGACGTCAATATTGGCCGGATTTTCAAATTGCTGCGGCATCCAGCTGTTGGGCGTTTGTTCGACCAGTTCGAGCGCGCGTTCAATCGCCCCCTTCATCCCCTTTTCGCGCGGCGTCAGGTCAAAGGTCGCGCCATAGGCCAGCATCAGGCGGCGACGCTCCACACTCATGCTTTCGGGCATGACGAGGATCAGGCGATATCCCTTAACCGCTGCGACCATGGCGAGCCCGATGCCGGTGTTGCCGCTGGTCGGTTCGATAATCGTGCCGCCGGGTTTCAGGCTGCCGTCGCGTTCGGCCGTTTCAATCATCGACAGGGCGATGCGATCCTTAATCGATCCGCCGGGGTTGCTGCGTTCGGATTTTATCCAAACCTGCGCATCGCCAAAAATGCGGTTGATGCGGATGTGCGGCGTGTTGCCGATGGTTTGCAATATATTGTCGGCCTTCATCGCCATGCTCCTCTTGGTGCGGACTCATACCCGCATTGTCGCTTGCCGCCCCTATGCAGCAAAACCCCCCGCGTGACGAGGGGGGAAGGGGGTTGGGCGGGCTAGATATTATTGGGCGGGTCAAAGCTGCGCGCGTTGCGCAATTCGGGGAAAACCCGCGCCCACCAAAGCGTAATCAGCGCCGCCCCTGCGCCGCCCGCCACGACCGCGCCAACCGGGCCGAGCAATGCTGCCGCGATACCCGACTGCACTTCACCCAATTCATTGGACGCCGAAATGGCAACGCCTGAAACCGCTGAAACGCGCCCGCGCATCGCATCGGGCGTATGCAATTGGACGAGGCTGTTGCGCACAAAGACCGAAAGCATGTCAAAGCCGCCAACAAAGGCGAGGCTGAGGAGCGCCACCGCCATGTCGAGCCGCAATATCTGCCCAAACCCCGGTACGCTGATCGGCTGCGACGGGGTGAGCGCCGACAGGCCAAAGCCGATGGTGGCAAGCCCAAAGCCCACCACCGCCGCCAGCATCTTCACCCCGACATTGGTTTTGAGCGGGCGGACCGAAAAATAAAGGCCGATAATCACCGAACCAAGTGCGGGTGCGGCGCGTAATTGCCCCAGACCTTCGGCCCCGACATGCAAAATATCGCGCGCATAAACGGGCAGCAGCGCGGTCGCCCCGCCCATCAGCACCGCAAACAGGTCGAGCGTTATCGCGCCGAGCAGAAAACGATGCCCGCGCACATAGGTCAGCCCATCGATCATCTGGCGGATGGGGTGGATATGTTGCGCCATCGGCGGCGGCACCACACGCCGCAGCCACGAGAGCCGGTAGCTGCCCACCGGCAGGCGGAACTCGTCGAACAGGTCGCGGCGGCTTTCACGGCAACCGTCATGTTCTGGCTTTGACGATCAATGAGTCTGGAGCCTAGAGGAGAAGATACGGCCCATAGCAGACGGTCGACGCACGACGGATGCTGTCTTTCCGCTCCTCCTAACCGGACGTTCGTGCCTGGCGCAGCGAAACCGAAATGGCACAACCCCCTATGCGCGGGCAGCGACC
>CALFXW010000078.1 GCA_937957805.1 uncultured Sphingopyxis sp. | reverse complement strand
CGCCGGAGGATCGCGACACCGTGGCCACCACCAACGCGCCGCCAAACGGATTCGACCAGACGTTGATCGCCACCAGCTATGTCGCGGGCGTCGGCGGTTCGCCGCTGACCGCCAGCGATGCCGGGGCAACCGCATCGATCGCCATTGCCGCGCACGACCGCGTCTATGCCGACAAAACGGTGGCGATCAGTTCGGGCAGCATCACCGGGCTGGCGCACGCCACGACCTATGCGATCTATTATGACGACGACGACCGGTCGGGCGGCAGCGTGACCTTTGCCCAGACGACCAGCGCGGCGGACGGGTTCAACAGCCCGGATCACCCGTGGCGCCACCATATCGGCAGCATCACGACCCCGACCAGCGGCGGCGGCGGCACCGGCGGCAGCGGCGGCAGGCCGCCCGGCTGGGGCGGCGGCGACCTGCCCTGATTTTTTAGGAGGAATTGGCATGTTTGACACGGGCCGCCGCGATTTGGAGGCGAACCGGTGGGTGAAGTTTGTTCACACGCTGACCATCACCGGGTTCGATTTTTCCGACGCGGACTTCGCCATGCAGGTGCGCGACACCCGCGACACCACTGGCAGCTCGAGCCGTCGGGCCGACCTGTCGACCGTCGCGACGCGCGGTGACGAGGGGATTTATGTGGTCGGCTATGCCGACGATGTGACGACCGTCGAAATCGTCATCGATGCCGCGACCATGCAGGCGATGGACACGGCGGCCGACGCGGCCAAGCCGGGCGAGGATGGCGCGGCCTGGTATGATTTGCAGATCACGCCCGACGGCGGCGACGCGTTCGTCGCGCTGCGCGGGGCATTCACCATCATTGCAGGGGCGACAACGGCATGAGTTCGACAAATATCAGCGTCAGCGAAGGCGGCACCACCATTGTTGTGGAAGGCGCTGACATTGCTGGTGCCGCTTTGCGTGCAGAAGCTGCGCGGGATGTCGCGTTGGCGGCGGTCGAGGTGCTGGAAGATGACGCGCCCTTGTTTGGCCTAGTGCCCGATGCGACCTATATTACCAACCCCAGCGGGTTCACCAGCGGCGGCAACACCTTCACGGCCCCGGCTGGCAAGTTTACCAGTGCCGACATCGGCAAGCTGATTTACTGCACACGGACGGGGTCAGGTTACACGACGCCAATTCTGCCGGTCACGACGATCACCGCTGTTTCGGGCACGACCGTGACGACCACTGCGACATGGACCGAAGCATATAGCGGCGGCATCAGCTATGAACTGGTATGGGGCACCGACAACGACGCCGCGCTTGTTCAGATGGGCGCATATGCCGTTGCCAAGCGGATCATGCGTTGGCCAGCGGGCGGCATCATCCTGCGCAAATGCTATATCGACATCGGCAGTATCGACATGCCCTTCGCCATGCGCGGCGCGGGGATTGACGCTACCACACTATTCTTGGCCACCGGCTTTGATTTCAGCACAACAAATGCCCACGCTTGGTCGTCGATGCTGGTCAAATCCGATGCGATTGCCCGCGATGAGGATTATCGCGGCTTTTTCGGTGACTTCACCGTTCGCGGGCCGCTGCACAAATATGCCAGCGCGACAAGCTATAATGGCCTCGCGCAAGTGTGGAATGAAGGCAGCATCCAGAACGTCCACATCGAGAACCTGCATGGCGTCTATGCCGATATTCGCTGCCAACGAAAAACATCGCTGTTCAATGTGCGCTGCAAGCAGGCGCTGGAAGGCGGAACGCATGGCATTATGTCGCTTGCACCGGTCACCGGTTACCAGGTGCACACTGGTAACTGTAGCGGGTCCGGCCTGCTGATCCTCAATGTGTCCGGTGATGCCACTTTTGCGCAAGACCCGGTTAATTTCGTCAACAGCTTGTTCGACGAATGCGACGGCAACGCGGTGACCGTCGAGAATAGCGGGCGGGTGCAGTTCATCGGTTGCAGCATGTTCGGTGGGCCGAACACCGTAAGCTGGGCGCTGGAAGTCAAGACGTCAGGCTCGGTCGTTTCGCTGATTGGATCGCAGGCGACAGGCTATGGCACGGCCAGCCCGCGCAAGGCGGTCAAGGTCGGCTCCGGCACAACGCTCAATGTCTTGGCAGGGTCGAAAATCCATCGCGCTGGCGACGGGACGGGCGGTGAATCGCTCAATAACGCGGGCACGGTCACTGTTGATGGCGCTTCGACTGTCGGCCCGAATGTCACGAATACCGGCACGATCAACTATCTGCCGACCAGCGCCGGGCAACCGCTCGACGCCACGCTGACTGCGCTCGCTGGGTTGGCTACTGGTGCTGATAAGTTGGCCTATTCGACCGGCACCGACACCTTTTCACAAACCGATCTAACATCGTTCGCTCGCACTTTGCTCGATGATGCCAATGCAGCAAGTGCACGAACAACATTGGCCGCATACGGCAGTGGCGATACACTGCTTTCAGCGGATGGCAGCGCCAGCGCGCCCGGCGTCGCATTCAACAGCGACACTAACACCGGCATGTATCGCATCGGTGCAGACCAGATTGGCTTGTCCACTGGCGGCACGGTGCGCGCTGCGATTTTGTCTGACGGCAAGGTTGGCGTCGGCACTGTGCAGCCGGTGCGTGAGTTTCAGGTCTACGGCAGTAGCAACGCCCGCATTGTCTGTTCGACCGATGACCGCAATGACGGTTTCTTTGTCACGCCCGCTATCGGCATGTATGCGACCAGTTCAGCCGCAGCGATGGGGTCAATGAGCCCCCACAATTTAGAACTTTATGTCAACGGCGGCGCGCGCGCGGTGCTGGAAATTGGCGGCGCGCTGCGTCCGGGTGCCGACAATGGCTATTCGTCGGGCACCGCATCCTATCGCTGGTCGGTCGTCTATGCTGGCACCGGCACGATCAATACGTCAGATGAGAGAGAGAAGAGTTGGCGTGGCGCTCTCACTGACACCGAATTGGCGGCGGCGCGGGAAATCATCGCAGAGATTGGCGTCTATCAGTGGAACGACGCCATTGCCGAAAAAGGCGATGACGCCCGGTTGCACGTTGGTGTGCGCGCACAGGAAGTCTGGCGGATCATGGCCAAGCACAAGCTGGTTGACAAAATCGGCAAGGATGGTCGCCCCGTCGCGACGCCTTACGCTTTCCTTTGTTACGACGAATGGGAAGCGGATGAGGATGAAGGCCGCGCCGCTGGTAACCGTTTCGGCGTCCGCATTGACCAACTGATGATGTTCCTTTTGGCGGCTTTGGTCGCCGCTTGACGTTCAACCCAGAGGAGACGTGCCATGTTGCCTGACGAAGTGCCCAATCCGCCGCCGCCCCCTGCACCGCCGCCCGGTGGCCCGCAGAACCCGCCGCCTGAGCCTCCCCCGCCCAGCCCGGATGAAAT
>CALFXW010000077.1 GCA_937957805.1 uncultured Sphingopyxis sp. | reverse complement strand
ACACTGAATCAGAACTCACGCCGCTTGGGAATCCTGTTTATGGGTATGTGACCTAGACCCCTGCGTTCGCAGGGGCACAGATAAGACGCCTCCTGCGTTCGCAGGAGCACAATGATAACGCCTCCTGCATACGCCGGAGCACAGATAAGCTCCTCCTGCTTTCGCAGGCGCACCGGATCCACGCCCATGTTCCAATCCGCACAAAACCATATTAGGGCCATAGCCATGATTATTCCTGTCATCCTGTCGGGCGGGTCGGGCACCCGCCTGTGGCCGGTTTCGACCGCCGCCCGCCCCAAGCAATTTCAGCCGATGGTCGGCAACAGCAGCATGTTCCGCCAAACGCTGGCGCGCACCGCCGCACGCGACCTTTTCGCCCCGCCGATCATCGTATGCGGCGAAAGCCACGCCCCCTTGGTGGCGGAGGATCTGGCGGCAGAGGGGGTGACGGGTGCGCGCATCCTCATCGAACCGGCCGCGCGCAACACCGCGCCTGCCATCGCGCTCGCCGCGCATCTGGCGGGTGATGCGCCGATGCTGGTGATGCCGTCTGACCATGTGATGACCGCGCCTGACGCGCTGATTGCCGGGGTGCGGGATACGCTACCAACGGTGCTGGATGGCGCGCTCGCCACCTTTGGGATAGAGGCGACGCGCCCCGAAACCGGCTACGGCTATATCGCGGCGGGGGAGCCGCTTTCCCCCACGCTCCACAAGGTGGCGCGCTTTGTTGAAAAGCCGCCGCACGACAAGGCACAGGCGATGCTGGCTGCGGGCGGCCATTATTGGAACGCCGGGATTTTCCTGATGCGCGGGGGCGATTATTTGCACGAACTGGCGCGCCAACGCGGCGATATCGCCGAACATATCGCCGCTGCCATGGCCAGCACGGCCAGCGAAGGCGCAATGCTGCGCCCCGATGCGGCGGCCTTTACCGCCTGCCCATCCGAATCAATCGACTATGCGGTGATGGAGGGGGCGGAAAATCTGGTCGTCGCGGCGGTCAATCCCGGCTGGTCGGATGTCGGCGGGTGGGAGGCGATGCACGCCCTCCTCCCCCAAGACGGCGCGGGCAATGCGCTGGTGGGCGATGTGCTGGCACTGGACGCGACGGGCAATCTGCTCCGCGCGGGGAGCGGGCAGCGTATTTCCATCCTGGGTCTCGACAATCTGGTGGTGATTGCTGAGGGGGATGAGATACTCATCATCCCGCGTGACCGCGCGCAGGAAGTGAAACGCATCGCCGAATTACGCAAATAGGACGCTTGCACAGAGCCGACCGGCTTCCCATATCTGCCCGCATGAGTGACAGCAAAGCGCCGTGGCACGGCACCACCATATTGGCGGTGCGCACGCCCCAGAAAATTGTCATCATCGGGGATGGTCAGGTTTCGATGGGCCAGACGGTGATGAAACCCAATGCGCGCAAGGTGCGCCGCCTGCATGACGGCAGCGTGATTGCGGGCTTTGCGGGGGCGACGGCGGATGCCTTCACCCTGTTTGAACGGCTTGAAAAAAAGCTGGAGGCGCATGGCGGCAAATTGATGCGCGCGGCGGTTGAACTGGCCAAGGATTGGCGCACCGACAAATATCTGCGCAATCTGGAGGCGATGATGATCGTCGCCGATGCAGAGGTAACGCTCGTCCTCACCGGCAATGGTGATGTGCTCGAACCCGCGCACGGGGTCACCGCCATCGGTTCGGGCGGCAATTTTGCCTATGCCGCCGCCCGCGCACTCACCGAATATGAAGCCGACGCCGAAAAACTGGCGCGCCGCGCGATGGTGATTGCCGCCGACATCTGCGTCTATACCAACGACCAATTCACCATCGAAACCATAGAGGTTTGATGGGAATTGCGTGTGAAGTTGCGCAGTTTTCCGCCATTTTTCTGGACATGACCAAAGGCCCGAAATGAACGACGCCCTGACCCCCAAAGCGATTGTCACCGCGCTCGACCAACATATTATCGGACAGGATGATGCCAAGCGCGCGGTGGCAGTCGCGATGCGCAACCGCTGGCGGCGGCAACGCCTGTCCCCCGATTTGCGGGAGGAGGTGACGCCCAAAAATATTTTGATGATCGGGCCGACCGGTTGCGGCAAAACCGAAATCAGCCGCCGCCTTGCCAAATTGGCCGACGCCCCCTTTATCAAGGTCGAAGCCACCAAATTCACCGAAGTTGGCTATGTCGGGCGCGATGTGGAACAAATTGTCCGCGACCTGGTGGAGGAGGCGGTGCGGCTCGAACGCGAACGGCGGCGCAGCGCGGTCAGCGCAAGCGCCAGCGATGCGGCGATGGAACGCTTGCTCGACGCGCTGACCGGCAAGGAAGCGAGCGCCGCCACCCGCCTGTCCTTCCGTCAGCGGTTTGAGGAAGGCTCGCTGAACGATAGCGAGGTGGAGATAGAAGTGGCCGAAGCCCCCAAAATGCCCTTTGAAGTGCCGGGGCAGCCGGGCAGCGTCATCAACATCGGCGAAATGTTCGGCAAAGCCTTTGGCGGCGCGGCCCCGCGCAAAAAGCGCAAACTCAAACTCCATGATGCGTGGAAAAAACTGTTGGAGGAGGAGGAGGAAAAACGCCTCGACCAAGATGATGTGGCGCGCATCGCCATCGAAGATGCGCAAAGCAACGGCATTGTTTTTCTGGATGAAATCGACAAAATCGCCACCAGCGACGTGCGCGGCGGTTCGGTCAGCCGCGAAGGGGTGCAGCGCGATTTACTGCCGCTGATAGAGGGGACGACGGTCGCCACCAAATATGGCCCGATCAAAACCGACCATATTTTATTCATCGCATCGGGCGCATTTCACATCGCCAAACCCAGCGACTTGCTGCCCGAATTGCAGGGCCGTCTGCCGATCCGCGTCGAATTGGGCGCGCTGAGTGAGGATGATTTCCTGCGCATTTTGCGCGACACCCGCGCCGCGCTGCCCGCCCAATATGCCGCCTTGCTGGCGACCGAAGGCGTAACGCTCCACTTTGCCGATGACGCGCTGGCCGCCATCGCGCGCATCGCGGCAGAGGTGAACGCCAGCGTTGAAAATATCGGCGCACGCCGCCTGCAAACGCTGCTCGAACGCTTGCTCGAAGAAATCAGCTTTTCAGCCGAAGATCGCGGCGGCGAAACCATCAACATCGATGCGGCCTATGTCGAACAGCGGCTGGCAGGCATCGCCAAAAGTGCCGACCTGTCGCGTTTCATTTTATGATCCGCCGTTAAGGGGACGCAAAGCCAAAACTGTTATCGCAGCCGCAACATAAGCAAAGTCAGGAAAATGGGTGCCGCGTCACGTCCAGAATATTGTCGTTGTTGGTCTGGGCTATGTCGGCCTGCCGCTCGCCGCCGCGCTGTCGCGCCATTTCACCGTCTGGGGATTGGACATTGACGCCGCGCGCATCGACGAATTGCGCAGCGGGCATGACCGCACCGGCGAATTAAGCGCCGACGCGCTGGCTGCGGCGCCGTTGCATTTGACCGCCGACCCCGCCCAATGTCCGGCGGCGGACGTCTATATCGTCACCGTGCCGACACCGATTGATGCCGCAAACCGCCCCGACCTGTCGCTCGTCCTTGCGGCCAGCAAGGCGGTGGGCGCGATGCTCCATGCCGAAAAGCGCCCGATTATCGTATATGAATCGACCGTTTACCCCGGCGTGACGGAGGATTTGTGCGGCCCCGCCCTCGCCGCCGCGTCGGGGCTGACCTGCGGGCGCGACTTTACGCTGGGCTATTCACCCGAACGGATAAACCCCGGCGACAAGGTGCATAGCGTCGATAAAATTACCAAGGTGGTGGCGGGGCAGGATGCCGAAACATTGGACGCGCTCGCCGACCTATATGGCCGCATCACCAGCGGCGGGGTGCATCGCGCCGCGTCGATAAAGGTCGCCGAAGCGGCCAAGGTCATCGAAAATGCGCAGCGTGACATCAACATCGCCTTCATGAATGAAGTTGCGCAGATTTCCGGGCTTTTGGGGCTGTCGATCTGGGATATTTTGGCCGCCGCACGCACCAAATGGAACTTCCTGCCCTTTGCGCCGGGACTGGTCGGCGGCCATTGCATCGGCGTTGACCCCTATTACCTCGCGCATCGGGCGGCCGAAATGGGGCATGACCCCAAGGTGATTTTGTCGGGGCGCACGACCAATGATGGCATGGCCGATTGGCTGGCCGACCGGCTGCACGCCGCGCGCGACAATCGCGGTGGGTCGGTGCTGGTACTTGGCCTGACGTTCAAGGAAAATGTCCCCGATTTGCGCAACAGCAAGGTCGCCGACGTTATTGCTGCATTGGCGCGGCGCGGGCACAAAGTCAGCGTCCATGACCCGCTGGCCGAACCGACGGAGGCTTGCCACGAATATGGCCTGTCGCTGATCGACGCGCCGCAGGGACAATATGATCTGGTGTTGCTCGCCGTGCCGCACGACGCCTATCTGACCATGGGGGCGGATGGCTTGGCGCAATTTGTCACGCCCAAGGGTGTTTTCGTTGACCTTAAAAATGCGCTGGGCATCGATGTTGATGCCTTTCCTACCCGCGTCTGGACGTTGTAAGAAAATATATGACCAAAAATATCATCGTCACCGGGATTGCCGGTTTCATCGGCAGCAGCCTTGCCGTCAAATTGATCGAACGTGGCGATCGGGTGATCGGCATCGACAATATCAATGATTATTATTCGGTGCAGTTGAAACGCGACCGGCTGGCGCGCCTCACCACGCTCGGCGGCGGTAATTTTACTTTCCACCATGTCGATTTTGCCGACATGCACGCGGTCGAAACCGCATTGGCCGGTGAAAAATTCGACGCCATCGTCCATCTCGGCGCGCAGGCAGGGGTGCGATATTCGATCGAAAACCCGCACGCCTATGTGCAATCCAACCTCGTCGGCCATGTCAATATGCTGGAAATCGCGCGCCATCGCGGGGTGGAACATATGGTCTATGCCTCCTCCTCCTCGGTCTATGGCAATAACAAGGTGATGCCGTTCAGCGTTGCCGACCGTGTCGATCAGCCGATATCGCTCTATGCCGCGACCAAGAAGGCCGATGAATTGATGAGCGAGACCTACGCCCATCTCTATCGCCTGCCGCAAACGGGGCTGCGTTTTTTTACCGTCTATGGCCCATGGGGTCGCCCCGACATGGCGATGTGGATTTTCACCCGCAAGATTTTGGCGGGCGAACCCATCGACATTTACAACCATGGGCAAATGAAACGCGATTTCACCTATATTGACGATATTATAGCAGGGGTAATCGCCAGCCTCGACAACCCGCCTGCCGATGACGGGCTGGCAAAGGCGGGCGGCAGCGTCAGCCCCCACCGCCTCTATAATATCGGCAACCACCGGTCGGAGGAATTGATGCACCTCGTCACCTTGATAGAGGATGCGTGCGGCCAGACGGCGACCAAAAACTTCATGCCATTACAGGCAGGGGACGTGCCCGAAACCTTTGCCGACATCGACGCCATCCAGCAGGATCTGGGCTATCAACCCGCCACGCGGATTGACGTTGGCGTGCCGCGCTTTGTCGATTGGTACAAGGAATATCATAGGATTTAGGCGGGTTATTTCCGCCGCGCCGCCCACCAGTCCATCCGTTCCCGGATGCGTTTTTCCACCCCGCGATCATTGGGGGCATAGATGCGCTGCGGCGCGACATCATCGGGCCAGAAATGTTGGCCAGCATGGGCATCGGGCACGTCATGGTCGTAAATATAGCCCGCACCATAGCCTGAATCGCGCATCAATTTGGTCGGCGCGTTGCGCAGATGCTCCAGACAGGTTGCAAAGACGCCGTCGGTCAGCACATAACCGCACAACCATCGCTCGGCCAGCGTGCCCCCGCTCAGCGGACGGGCCAGCGCCGCACTGAAAATCA
>CALFXW010000076.1 GCA_937957805.1 uncultured Sphingopyxis sp. | reverse complement strand
GAGCGAGCTACTCGTCGGGCTGGTATCGAACGCGATCGACCTGCGCGACAAGATGGACGAGGGCGCCGACTTCGCCGACACGTCGAAGCGCCTGGAGGAACTCGAGCGCGAAGTGGATCGGCGGTGGCCGCTCGTGCTCGGGGCGAAGAGCAAGCCGAAGCCGATATCGCCTGCGCCACCGGCTCGATGCCGCGGGTGCGACGGGTCGGGCAGTGCGGTCATAGCGGCAGGGCTATGTCGCGGTTGGGGATGGCCATAGGTTCAATCCCCGCCATGCGCAGGAAATTGGCCAGCATCGCATGGCCATGCTGGGTGGCGATGCTTTCGGGGTGAAATTGCACCCCATGGATGGGTAGGCTCTTATGGGCAAAACCCATCACCGCACCATCGTCGCTCGTTGCATTGATGTTGAGGCATTCGGGCAGATTTTCCACGACCAGACTGTGATATCGGGTTGCGGTGAAGCGATTAGGGATCCCTGTGAAAATGCCGCTGCCGTCGTGGCGAACGCTGGCCGTTTTTCCGTGCATCAAGTGGCCGCGTACCACATTTGCGCCGAAACTTTGTCCGATTGCCTGATGGCCAAGGCAGACGCCGAGCAGGGGGCGACGCCCCTCCGCCGCGCAGGCAGAAATCAGGTCGAGCGCTATCCCCGCGCCATCGGGTGTGCCCGGCCCGGGGGAGATGAGGAATCCTTTGGCGCCGCTCTTCATCGCCTGTTCGACGCTCCACGCATCATTGCGCACCACGACCACCTCTGCGCCCAATTCGCGCAGATAATGGACAAGGTTGAAGGTAAAGCTGTCATAATTGTCGATGACCAAAATCATTGCCCATACCCCGCTTCACCCGCGATGCGCACTGCCTCTTGCGCAGCGGCGAGCAGCGCGCGCGCCTTTGCCTCGCACTCGCGTTGTTCATATTCGGCATCGCTGTCGGCGACGATGCCCGCGCCTGCGGTGACGTGGAGCATGCCGTCCTTCAATATGCCGGTACGCAGCACGATACAGCTGTCCATGCTGCCATCGGGCGCGAAATAGCCGATGCCACCAGCATAGACGCCGCGTGTTTCGCTTTCCAGTTCGGCGATGATTTGGGCGGCGCGCACTTTTGGCGCGCCCGAAACTGTGCCCGCCGGAAAGCCCGCAAACAGCGCGTCGAGCGCGTCCTTGCCCGCATCCAACGCGCCGACGACATTGGATACGATGTGCATGACATGGCTGTAAAATTCGACAGTGAAGGCATCGGTGACGCTGACCGTTCCGGCGCGCGCGCTGCGCCCCACATCATTGCGTCCAAGGTCGAGCAGCATCAGATGTTCGGCACATTCCTTTGCATCGGCGAGCAAGGAGGTTCGATTGGCGACATCCTCTGCCGCATTGGCGCCGCGCGGACGGGTGCCCGCAATTGGCCGGATGGTGATTTCCCCATCGCGCACGCGGACCAATATTTCGGGGCTTGAACCGACAATCGCCATCTCCGGCAGGTCGAGGAAATAGAGGAAAGGGCTGGGGTTGATCCGCCGTAGCGCGCGGTAGAGGGTGATCGGGGGCAGGGTGAAGGGCGTGGTAAAACGCTGTGCAAGCACGACCTGAAAAATATCACCCGCAACAATATATTCTTTCGCCCGCGCCACCATCTGCGCGTATCGCCCGGCGGGCAGCACAGGCTCCAGCGCCATGGTCGTCGGGTCGATCGCCATATCTGCACATGGCGATACCCCGCGCTGATCGAGTGCGTAGAGCGCGGCGTTGATCCGCTCCTCCGCCCGTGCGACGACCCGTTCGGGCGGTGCTGCACCATCGGGCCAGACCGGCGCGACGATCCAGACAAGGTCGGTCAGCCGGTCAAAAACCAGCAGCAAGGTCGGGCGGACAAAGAAATAATCGCTCGCACCGATGGGGTTGGGCGCAGGACGCGGCAATGTTTCGATTTGCCCATAAATTTCATAGGCAAAATAACCGACGAGGCAGGCGAGCGCGCTGGGCAGCCCATCGGGAACCGGGTCGATCCGGCATTCGCCGACCAATTGGCGCAGCGCATCGATGGGTGCTTGGTCGAGCGGTTTGAACCGCTGACGGTCCAACTGCCAGTGGCGGTTGATTTGTGCGGCATCACCCTCCGCGCGTAGGACGAGATCGGGGTCAAGACCGATCAGGCTGTAACGCCCGCGCGTCGCGCCCCCTTCGACCGATTCAAGTATCCAGTCGCCGCGTTCCGGCCGCATCAGTGATAGCGCCGCCGAAATGGGCGTGTCGCAATCGGCGATCCGCTGCGCCCACAGCAGCGCGCCCTTGCCATCGGCCAGCGCCCCCAGCGCTTCCTTAGTCCCTGAAATTCCGCCCTGCACAGGTGCTGCGGGCGCGGCGCGCGCGCTCAGTTCCCGCCACGGCCGAGCAGCTGCTCGCGCAGCGTGCGAACCGCCTCCCGATTGATGTTGACGGGAAATTGTGCGCGGGCGGCATTGACCAAAATCTGGACATAATCCGCGCCCAGCGCCTGCACAAATTCGCGGCCAACGCCCGTCACAACCTGTTGATCGCCGCTGGCATCACCCGGTTCAATCCGTGCCAATTTAATGACCATCCAGCCGCTGCCACCCGGCATTTCAAGCGTGCGCACCGCGCCACCATCCATCGCGAACAGCAGCGCGACTTCGGGCGGCACGCGATTGGGGGCGATGACCGTATCGAGCCGCCGCGCGGTGATTTGCTGAACGGAGAGGCTGTTGCCAGCGGCGGTAGAGGCAGCCGACATGCTCTGCCCATTTTCCACATTGGCGAGGATGCGGCGCGCCACATCGCGCGCGCGCTTGGCACCTTCGGCCTGTTTCCAGTCTGCGGTTGCCCGCGTCGCAATCTCTGCCAGCGGAGGCGGTGCGGCGGCGATGGTGGTCGGCACATCAACAGCCGCAAAAACGCGGCCTTCTTCCAGCGTTACCAACTGCGCAGCATCGCCCTGATGCATTTGAAAAGCGGCGGAAAGCAGGGAGTTTAGCCGCGCTTCCCAGCGAAAGGCGGGGTTCGCCAGCGACTGACCATTGGCCAAAATTGCGGGTGTTTCGACCAAGGCCAGATGCTTGTCGGTCGCGATTTCGGCAACGCTTGCCCCACCGTTCAGCGCATCCTGCACATTATTGAACAGGTCAACCATCGCCTCTTGCTTGTGCTGTTCATTGAGCCGCTGGGTGAGCATGGGGGTGACTTCGGCCAGCGTGCGCTGGGGAATTGATGTGGCCGATTCGACATGGAGGACAACAAAGCCCAGCGGCACCTGCAATGGCCCAACGATGCCACCTTGAGGTGCCGCAAAGGCTGTGTCGGCTACTGCAGCGCTGGTGCTTGCGGCAAAGCTTTCCTTGTTCGCAGCATCGATGCGCGCGGCCGAAAGGCCCGCTGCCCGCGCCGCAGCGTCGAGCGATTGGCCACCGCGCGCGGCCGCTGCAATCCGGTCGGCAGCCGCCCGTGTTTCGACGATGACCTGATTGAACCGGCGGGTTTCACGCGCAGCAAATTCGGCGCTCGCCGCACGATACGCCTCTGCAATTTGCGCGGATGTTGGCGGGGCAACGGCGGGCACATTGCTTTGGTCAATTACCGCATAACGCACCACCCGCCGCTCGGGGAGCAGATAACGCTGGCGTTGCGCAGTGTAAAAGGCCTGCAATTGCTGCGGCGTCGGGTCGGCGGTCGGCGCAAAACGCGATGCAGGTACAAAGGTTGCGTCCCCGATCCGCCGTTCCATCAACAAGGATGCGTAAGGGACAACCAGCCCGCGCGGCGCATCACGCAGCGTGCCATATGCGGCGACCAATTGGCGCACGATGGATGCGTTGATCAGGTTGGCGCGATATTGATCAACGCTCATCCCCTGTTGTTGCAGGGCCTGGCGCATGATTTCCTGGTCAAAGCTGCCGCTGACCCCGGCAAAGCCCGGCGTGCGCGCGATTTCAGCATCAATGGTTTCCCTATCGATACCGATGCCATTGGTGCGGGCATATTGTTCGAGCGCATAAAGTTCGACCGTCTGATTGATCAGCGCGTCGAGCGTGTCGCCTGCCAGAAATTGTTCCATGGTGAGCTGTGGGTTTTGCTGTTGCGCGCGCCGATATTCGATCTGCACCCGCTGGCGCACATCCTGCATGGTGATGCTGCGACTACCCACTTTGGCAATGACATTGTCGCCAACCTGACCCGCGCCGCTCATCCCCGTCACATCGCCGAGCACAAAGGCAAACCCCAAAATCACCAATAGGGTGAGCGCAATGGCCGCACCGATTTTGGAGGTTAGGATGGCGCGGAAAAACTGAATCATGGGGTAGAGGCCTGATATGCGGAAATATGGTGCAGCGCTTTAGGGGGGTGGCGGCGCTGCTTCAAGCTAAACTGCGTCCGGGTGGGCGCGTCCAGCGCTTTTGCCGGTTGAGTGCGGCGCGCAGCAACGCTAGGCGATGGATCAGAGTTTGAAACAAAGGGCGGATAATGCGACGCAAATTTATTGTCGGTAATTGGAAGATGAACGGTCATATCACCTCGCTGCACGAAGCGCAGGCGATTGAAAAAGCGGCGCACGCGCATGCTGGAGTCGATGTTGCACTGTGTCCGCCCTTTACGCTGGTGATGGCGATGGCAAAACTATGCCCCCAGCTTTGCGTCGGCGGGCAGGATTGCCATATGATCGACAAGGGTGCTTTTACCGGCAGCGTTTCGGCCGATATGCTCGCCGATTGCGGCGCAAAACTCGCCATCGTCGGCCATAGCGAACGGCGCGAATATTCCCACGAATCAAGCGAAATGGTACGCAACAAAGCCTCTGCAGCGCTGGGGGCAGGGCTGGATGTTATCATCTGCGTCGGCGAAGCGCTCAGCATACGCGAAGCGGGTGATGCCGAAGCCTTTGTGCTCGATCAAGTGGCGCAGTCCTTGCCGATGGCGCTCATCAACGCGCCAAAACGCATCGCCATTGCCTATGAACCCATTTGGGCGATCGGGACCGGGCTTACCGCCTCAACCGCCGAAATTGCCGCCATGCATGATGCTATTCGCGGCGTGCTCGGCAGTGCGGCAGATGATGTTCGCATCCTTTACGGCGGGTCTGTCACCCCCGACAATGCGGCGGAAATATTGGCGACTAGCAACGTCGATGGCGCGCTGGTGGGTGGGGCGAGCCTGAGCGCTGCCAAATTTGTGCCGATTATCGGGGCGGGACAGGTCGTGTCTAATACTTGATTGCGTGCGGCTGTCGCCCTATGTGCGCGGCAATTGGCGCGCGGCGGGTGAAGTTTGCGCGGCGTATTTTCGGGAAAAATAATGTACACCTTTCTCTTGGTTCTACAGGCGCTGGTCACGCTCGGCCTTATCACCGTCATTTTGATGCAAAAATCAGAGGGCGGTGGCCTTGGCACCGGCGGCAGCCCAACCGGATTCCTGTCGGCGCATGGGGCAAAGGATTTTCTGACCCGCACGACCGCGATTTTGGCGACGGCCTTTGTTTCTTTGTCGATCATTTTGGCGATCTATGCCTCGGTCGGGCATCGTTCATCGCAGATTGACACAAACGCCAAGGCGGCAAGCGTGCCCAACGGCCCGGCCGAAGCGACGCAGCCGTTGCAGGCACCCACAACCGGCGTGCCGCTGGGCGGCGGCGATCCGCTGTCCGCTGCTGCTGGGGCGGCGACGGGTGCAGCGGCACCTGCGCCGGGTGCGCCTGCCGCTAACCCGTCCGCAGCGGCCCCTGCAGGCAATGTGCCCTTGCAACAATAATAGTTGCGAAAGCCAATTTGCGCGCACGAGATTTTTGTTGATATACGGCACGTATTTTCAATGACTTAGCGTGATGTGGCGGCGAATCGGCGCATTATCCGCCGTTGCCCGCTTGCGCACCCACCCCATTAACGGCTAGGCGATGATTCCCATGGCGCGGTTTATTTTTATCACCGGCGGCGTGGTCTCCTCGCTCGGCAAAGGTTTAATGGCGGCAAGCCTTGCTGCGCTGTTACAGGCGCGCGGATATCGCGTGCGAATTCGCAAATTTGACCCCTATCTCAACGTCGATCCGGGCACCATGTCGCCCTATCAGCATGGTGAAGTTTATGTGACCGACGACGGGGCGGAAACCGACCTCGACCTTGGTCATTATGAGCGGTTTACCGGCGTTGCTGCGCGGCAGAGCGACAATGTCACCTCTGGCCGGATATATCGCGACATCATCGCCAAGGAACGACGCGGGGATTATCTAGGGGCGACGGTGCAGGTAATCCCGCATGTTACCGACGCGATCAAGGCGTTCGCCAAGGCGGATACGCAGGATCTGGATTTTGTCCTGTGTGAGATTGGCGGAACAGTTGGTGACATCGAATCGCTGCCCTTTATCGAGGCTATTCGCCAGTTGCGCAACGAACTGGGGCGGGAGGCAAGTGTCTTTGTCCATGTGACGCTGGTGCCCTATATTGCAGCGGCGGGCGAACTGAAAACCAAACCGACCCAGCATAGCGTCAAGGAATTGACTGCATTGGGGGTGCAGCCGGACATATTATTATGCCGGTGCGAACATCCCTTACCCGAAAATGAGCGCGCGAAAATTGCGCTATTCTGCAACGTCCGCACCGAAGCGGTTATCCCCGCGCTGGATGCCAAATCCATCTATGCCGTGCCGCTGCAATATCATGCAGAGGGCCTGGATTATGAGGTGCTGCGCGCCTTTGGTATTACGCCGGGCGTTGCGCCCGACCTGCGCCGCTGGACCGATATATTGGAACGGCAGGTAAACCCCGAAGGGGAAGTGACGGTCGGTGTTATCGGCAAATATGTCGGTTTGCAGGATGCGTATAAGAGCCTCAACGAAGCATTGGTGCACGGCGGGCTCGCCAATCGGGTAAAGGTCAATATCCGCTGGATTGATGCGGAGATTTTCGAAGGTGACGGCGCACATATTGCGGCCGAGCTCGAACCGCTGCACGCCATTTTGGTGCCCGGTGCCTTTGGTGAGCGCGGGGCCGAAGGCAAAATCGCCGCCATTCGCTTTGCCCGCGAACGCAAAGTGCCCTATTTCGGCATTTGTTTCGGCATGCAAATGGCCTGCGTTGAAAGCGCGCGCAATCTATGCGGCCTGCCCAATGCTTCCTCCAGCGAATTCGGCCCGACCGATGAGCCGCTGATTGGCATCATCCAGGAATGGATGAGCGAGGAGGGGTTGCAAAAACGCAACGCAGACAGTGATTTGGGCGGCACGATGCGGCTTGGCGCTTATCCGGCTGCGCTGGCGGGCAACAGCCATGTCGCGCAAATTTACGGTGACGACAGCATCAGCGAGCGGCACCGCCACCGCTATGAGGTAAATACCGCCTATCGCGAGCGGCTGGAGGCTGCGGGGCTGCGCTTTTCGGGCATGTCGCCTGATGGGGAATTGCCAGAAATCGTCGAACGTGACGATCACCCCTGGTTCGTCGGGGTGCAATTCCACCCCGAACTGAAATCCAAACCATTTGACCCGCACCCCTTGTTTGCGAGCTTTATCGAAGCGGCGGTGCAGCAAAGCCGCTTGGTTTAGACACAGAAGCTCACGCGCGCTTTCGCCTTGCGCCTGTCGTTGAAATTGGACAGGGTGCGCGTGGGGTTAATGGGGGGCGGAGCGGCTATGCGGGGCGTTGAATTATCAGGATTACTTTCGTCCGGCAGCCTGTTTGCCGGGGCAAGCGCCGAAGCTTATGATGCGCTGGCCGCGCGCGGCAATGTCCGCGAATTTGCGCGCGGTGACGTTATGATGCGGCAGGGTGATGACGGCAAAGCGCTCTATATCTTGCTGTCGGGGGTCGCCCGGGTTTCCATTGTCGCTGCCAATGGCCGCGAAATCACTCTGGATTATCTCGAACGCGGTGCGGTGGTTGGCGAAATTGCGGTGCTCGACGGCGGGGAGCGCACGGCAACGGTCTCAGCGCATGAGGATGTGCGTGCGCTGTGGCTCGACCGCAGCGCGCTGCGTGACATCATTTCGGCACGCCCCGAATTTGCATGGCTGTTGTTGGGGCAGATGGCGCGCCGCCTACGCCAAGCCAATGCGACGATTGAGGGGGACCGCGCCTTTGCATCGGGCCCGCGCCTTGCCCGTTGCCTAATCCGCCTGATGGCTATCGGGCCAGAGGGGGGACGGCTGCGCCACGACCTCAACCAGACGGATCTTGCCCATTTTGCCGGCATGAGCCGCGAACAAATCAACCGGCAATTATCCGCATGGGCGGATCAGGGGTTGATCGGGCGCGAACATGGCCGGGTGACGATCCTCGACCCCGACATGCTGGCAGAAATTGCCGAATCGGGCGAATAGGTCGCAGCAGCCCAGAAAGCAAAGGCTCCGGACAGCTTGCGCCATCCGGAGCCTCGCGTGACGAACTGCCTGCACCATCCCCCGAAGGTGCGAAGCTGAATTGGAAAGAGCCGGCGCCTTTGGCGGCCATGCTCAACCTCGTCTCCCTGAACCTGACCCTCGGATCGTCCGCTGGTATGGAACGTTGAGAGGATTATGGCGACAGCGTAAATCTGTCATCCATAAGTGGCATGAAACAGGGATATTTTGGGCGATTTGGCAGCGGCTGTGCCATCGCTGCAACAATCGGGTAATATTGTTACGTCAGACCATCGACTAACTTTGTCGATGCGGCCCATCCCCAACCGAGGGAAGCGACCCTTCGGCCATTGCCAGCATGGCCTGCCCCGATTAGAGCCGCTGGATGAGCGCCCATTGGCGGGCCGTTCCTTCGGATTCGCGCCTGTGATTTTACCCTCTGCCTATGAGCGACTGATCATCAAACGCTATCTCCTGCCGGTGAAGGGGGAAGGTTTCATCTTCGTCGCTGCGGCATTCAGCTTTGTGGCGGTGACGCTGGGGGTTGCCGCGCTGGTGATTGTCATGTCGGTGATGAACGGGTTTCGCGCCGAATTATTCGACAAAATTGTCGGGTTGAACGGGCATGCCGTGGTGCAGGGCTATGACGGGCGGCTCGCTGACTGGCGCGATATTTTGCGGCTGGCCCGCGCAACCCCTGGGGTAACCGCTGCGACCCCGTTGATCGAACAGCCGCTGCTCGCCAACCATGACGGGCGGGTAGAGGGTATTTTGATGCGCGGCATGGTCGACGCCGACATCGCCAATAATGCATCGCTGCGATCGGGGCCGCTGATTGGCGATTTGCGCGCCATTCGGGGTGGCAGCGGACAAATTGCCATTGGGCGTGAACTTGCGCAGAATCTGGGCGTGCAACTGGGCGATACGCTGACGATTATCAACCCGGCGGGGCGTGCCACCCCATTTGGCACCGTGCCGCGTGAAATTGGCTATACCGTCGGCGCGATCTTTGAAATCGGCGTTTTCCAGTTCGATAACAGCTATGTCATCCTGCCCATGGCCGATGCGCAGCAATTGATGCTGATGGGCGACAGCGTCGGTATGATAGAGGTGAAAACGACGGATCCAGACAGCGTCGAAGCCACGCTGGCCCCACTCAAGCGTGCCGTGGCTGGGCGCGCGGAGATTACCGACTGGCGACAACTCAACGCCAGCCTGTTTGAGGCGCTGGCCGTCGAACGGGTGGCGATGTTCGTGATCCTGTCGATCATCATATTGGTGGCTGCATTCAATATTGTCTCCTCGCTCATCATGCTGGTGCGCACACGGACGCGCGACATTGCGATTTTGCGCACCATGGGGGCGGAAAGGGCGGCGGTGGTGCGCATTTTCATCACCATCGGCACGTCCATCGGTTTTCTGGGGATGGTCGCGGGGCTTATGCTCGGCGCCATTTTCCTCTTTTTCCGGCAAGCAGTGGTCAACGGCATACAGGTGCTGACCGGCCAAAATCTGTGGGATCCTTCGATCCGTTTCCTGACCGAATTGCCAGCCAAACCCGACCCGGTGGAGATTGTCACCATTTGCGCGATGGCAATGTTGTTCAGCTTTCTGGCTGCGCTCTACCCAGCGTTCAAAGCGGCGAATACCGACCCGGTGCAGGTGCTGCGTTATGAATGACATGGTGCTCGATGTTCGCGGCCTTAGCCGCAGTTTTACCCAAGGTGACACCGTCATCGAGGTGCTGAAGGGCGTATCGCTGACGCTGCAACCGGGGCAGGTCGTCGCCCTGCTTGGCGCGTCAGGGGCGGGCAAATCCACTTTGCTGCAAGCGATCGGGTTGCTCGAAGGCGGGTTTGACGGACACATCGCCATTGACGGCGAAATCGTCGGCACGATGGATGCGGCGGAGCGCACGCGCGTGCGCCGCGAAAAACTGGGCTTTATTTACCAATTCCACCATTTGTTGCCGGATTTTACCGCGCTGGAAAATGTGGTGATGCCCCAACTTATTCACGGCAGCGACGGCGCGTTGGCGGCGGCGCGTGCCGAACATTTGTTGAGTGAATTGGGTTTGGCCGCGCGCCTCAATCACAGGCCGTCGCAATTGTCGGGCGGCGAACAACAACGTGTCGCAGTGGCCCGCGCGCTCGCCAATCAGCCACGGCTGGTGCTGGCCGATGAACCTACGGGCAATTTGGATGAAGCCACTGCTGCGCAAGTGTTCGACCAATTTGTCCAATTGGTGCGCGCGCAAAAGTCCGCGGCGCTCGTTGCGACCCACAATGAGCAACTGGCAAAGCGCATGGACCATGTGCTACGCTTGCACAACGGGGGGCTTGAACCCGAAACCTAGGGAGCAAGCGATGGCGGTTTTGAGTGATTTTTCAGTTGGCTTGCCGGGCGGCGCGCATGCAGAAATGGCGGCGCACCTGGGCAAAGTGTTGTTGGTCGTCAACACGGCGTCCAAATGCGGCTTCACGCCGCAATATGCCGAATTGGAAGCCCTGTACCGCGACTATAAGGATCGCGGCTTTGAGGTGCTCGCCTTTCCATGCAACCAGTTTGGCGCGCAGGAACCCGGCGATGCGGAGGAGATACGCAATTTCTGTTCGCTGACCTATGATGTCAGCTTTCCGATGTTTGCGAAGGTCGATGTAAATGGAGCCGGCGCAGACCCCTTGTGGCAATGGCTGAAAAAGGAACAGACAGGCCTGCTCGGCATTGGCGCAATCAAATGGAATTTTACCAAATTTTTGATCGATCGTAGCGGCAAAGTTGTATCGCGCCACGCGCCGACCGTGCGCCCCGAATTGTTGCGCCAGGAGATTGAGCGGCTGCTCGGCTAGATTTGGCGATAATATTGCGCTCGCGGCGCGGGCAAGGGCTGGTCGAATCATCGCGCCGCGTTACAGTTAGGGTATGGCCCACGCCCCCTTTGTCCCCTTGCGCGTATTTTCCAGCTTTTCGATGCTCGAGGGGGCGTTTGCGCCCGACGCGATTGCCAAAGCCGCTAAACAATTAGGTTTCCCGGCAGCCGCGGTCGTCGACCGCAACGGGCTTTATGCGGCGATGACATTTTCGGAAGCCTGTTTTGCGGCAGGCGTTCAGCCCATCATCGGGAGCCTGCTCGCCGTCGCGCGGCCCACCGACATTGGCGGGGGGGAGAGTGTCGATTGGTTGGCACTACTCGCCCAGAATGAAGCCGGCTATGCCAATTTGTGCCGCTTGGTCAGCAAGGCACATGTCGATGGCGGTACCAGCGCGGCGGGGCCGCATGTCAATTTTACGGCGCTCCGCGAAGCATCTGACGGGTTGATATGTCTGACGGCTGGTGCAGATGGCGCGCTGGTCCGCCTCGAAGCGGCGGGGCAGAGCCTCGCTGCGGAGGCATATTGCGACCATTTGCAGGCGATATTTGGTGACCGCCTCTACATCGAAGTGTCGCGGCGCGGCGATGCAGCGGAGGATGCGGCAGAGGATGCGCTGGTGCGCATCGCCTATGCGCGCGAAATCCCGCTGGTGGCAACCAATGCCTGCTGTTTCGAAGCGCCCGATTTCCATGCCGCGCATGACGCGCTGCTGTGCATCGCGCAATCGACCTATTTGGAGGCGGGGGATCGCCGCCATAGTTCGCCGCACGCATGGTTGAAACCGGCCGAGGATATGGAGGATTTATTTTCGGATCTGCCTGAAGCCATCGTCAATACCATCGCGATTGCGCAGCGATGCGGTGTCCGCGCGCCGCGCCGCGACCCGATTTTGCCCTCCATCGCTGGCGACCGCGAAGGGGAGGCGGCGCAGTTGCGCGACGACGCGCGAGCCGGGCTGATCGCGCGGTTGCGGATGCGATTTGATGGCAGATCGGAAGAGCACACGTCTGAACT
>CALFXW010000075.1 GCA_937957805.1 uncultured Sphingopyxis sp. | reverse complement strand
GAATATACGTGGATAGCCTCCACCGCCGCACCCGCGCGCAAGGCGCAAACACCATCAACCGCAAATAGCTGCGCCGATGCGCGAACGAGCAACGGACGCAGCCTTTTACCCCCGCCGATGGCTGCGTGACGCATCGCGTCGAACAGCGGTGCGCGCGCGTCGGCGCAAGGGGCCAGCAAATGTGCGAAAAACGCGTCGGTATCTCGCGCGATATCGTCCATTGCCGCAGCCAGCAGTGGCGTCGGCAGTTCGTCCAATCGCGCCATTTCAATCGGCGTCGAAGGGCGTTGCGCCCACGACCGAACCATCAGTTGCAACACGAATCTGCTCAATCCGCACCTCTGCCGCCTGCAACCGGGTGTCGCAATGCTGCTTGAGCGCGGTCGCACGTTCATAAAGCGCAATCGCGTTATCCAGTGGCACACGCCCTTCCTCTAACTGACGGACGATATGGCCCAATTCTTCCATCGCAGCTTCAAAGCTGAGGGTGCCCAAATCGGTAGGTGCTGGGGTGTTGGTCATGTCCCGATTATTGGCGCTGGTGCGCAACAGGGTCAAGCGACAAGACGGCAATTGCCCGCGCTATATTACCTGACTTGCGTGCGTGGCTTCGCTCGTTACATCATAGGCTACTTGGATGGGTGTCAAAGCGGGGAACAATCAGCCGTGCACTATGGCAATTTGCGCCGCAGCCTGTGGCTACTGCTCGAACCTAAGGCGCGCACAAAGCGCGGGTTAAGTTGGCTGAATATCTGCCTCCTCATACTTATCGTCATGGCAACGCTTATCGCTATCATCGAAACCGAGCCGCTAATCGTGCGCGGCCGCCAACATATCTTCAGCGGTCTGCAATATTTGTTTGGGACAGTTTTTGCGGTCGAATATGCAGCACGGTTGTGGGTGGCGGCCGAAAATCCTGGCGACGAGGGCGTATGGGCAAAACGCTGGCGCTTTGTCCGCAGCCCCAGTGCGATTATCGACCTTATCGTCGTCCTTGCCGCATTTGCGCCCCTGGTTGCGGGCGATATCGCATCGCTTCGTATGTTACGCCTAATCCGAATCCTAGGACTGGCGCGATTGGGCAAATTGTCAGCCGCCGTCCATGGCATCAGCGCAGCGGTCTATTCGCGACGTTTTGAGCTGGGGGTGACGGCAGGCATTGCCATCATGTTCATGGTTTTCGGCGCGACCTTGCTCTACTGGATAGAGGGGGAGGTTCAGCCCGACCAATTTGGCTCGATTCCGCGCGCCATGTGGTGGGCGGTAATCACTATGACCACTATTGGCTATGGCGATGCATATCCCATCACCGCCGCTGGCCGCTTTGCCGCTGCATTCATTGCGCTGTCGGGCGTCGGACTTATCGCGATGCCAACCGGGATTTTGGCCGCCGCTTTCTCTGATGCCATGCAGTCGCATCACCATGGCCCCCACGGCGAGGATGTCGATCTGGATTGAAGCGACTGCGCCTGAGAGAGGCTGGCATAAAATTCAAAGCGGCGCTAATGGCCCGCCTATGAGCGAAATTACGCCCCAGATCGTCGCCGACCACGGCCTTTCCGAAGAAGAATATGCGCGCGCATTGTCCGCGTTGGGCCGTACGCCCAATCTGGTGGAACTGGGCATTTTTTCGGTGATGTGGTCCGAACATTGTTCCTATAAATCATCGCGTATCCATTTGAAAAAATTGCCGACAGAGGCTCCGTGGGTCATTTGCGGCCCCGGCGAGAATGCCGGCGTCATAGACATTGGCGATGGCGATGCCGCCATCTTCAAAATGGAAAGCCACAACCACCCCAGCTACATTGAACCCTATCAGGGCGCCGCAACCGGGGTTGGCGGCATTTTGCGCGATGTTTTCACCATGGGCGCGCGGCCAATTGCCAATATGAACGCGCTGCGCTTCGGTGATCCAAATCATCCCAAGATGCGCCACCTGATATCCGGTGTGGTGGCTGGTATCGGCGGTTATGGCAATTGCGTGGGCGTGCCGACGGTTGGCGGTGAGGTGAATTTCCATCCCGCTTATAATGGCAATATATTGGTCAATGCGATGACGGTCGGTGTCGCACGCACCGATAAGATTTTTTATTCTGCCGCCAGTGGGGTCGGCAATCCGATCGTCTATGTCGGGTCCAAGACCGGACGCGACGGCATCCATGGTGCAACCATGGCGAGCGCAGATTTTGAGGAGGGGGATGAGGATAAGCGCCCGACCGTGCAGGTTGGTGATCCCTTTACCGAAAAATTGCTTATTGAAGCCTGTTTGGAACTGATGGCATCGGACGCGATCGTGGCTATTCAGGATATGGGGGCGGCGGGCCTAACCTCCTCCTCCGTCGAAATGGCTTCCAAGGGCGGGGTTGGCCTCCACCTCAAAATGGATGATGTGCCGCAGCGCGAAACGGGCATGAGCGCCTATGAAATGATGCTGTCCGAAAGCCAGGAACGCATGCTGATGGTGCTACAGCCAGGCAAGGAAGAATTTGCCGAAGCGATTTTCCGCAAATGGGATCTGGATTTTGCAGTAATCGGCAGGGTTACCGACACCGGCCGGATGGTTCTCGAACATCATGGCGAAATCGTCTGCGACATTCCGCTTGCCCCGCTCGCCGATGATGCACCACTTTATGACCGGCCATCGGCCAGCGCGGTCGAATATAAGGCGTGGACAGCAGTTGAGCCGCTCGGCGAAATTGCCGAAAGCCCCAATATTGGCGCTGATTTACTGTGCTTGATGGCAAGCGCTGACATTGCGTCGCGGCGCTGGATCTGGGAACAATATGACAGTCAGGTCGGTGGCAATAGCGTCCAGAAATCAGGCGGCGATGCGGCGCTCGTGCGTGTCCATGGCAGCCAAAAAGCCATCGCCATTTCGACCGACTGCAACCCGCGCTATTGCTATGCCGACCCTGTGGAGGGCGGCAAGCAGGCGATTGCAGAGGCATATCGCAATATCTCTGCCGTTGGGGCAACGCCGTTGGCGGTGACCAACTGCCTGAACTTTGGGAACCCGCAGCGCCCCGAAATCATGGCGCAGATTACCGGCTGCCTCACCGGCATGGGCGATGCTTGCCGCGCGCTCCAGTTCCCGATCGTGTCGGGCAATGTCAGCCTCTATAACGAAAGCAAGGCGACGGGTGGCGGCAGCGCCATTTTGCCGACGCCGGCGATTGGCGGCGTCGGCCTGATCCTGAATTGGCAAAAGGCGGTAGGAATTGATGGTTTTCGCGCGGGCGACCGGGTCTGGCTGGTCGGCGGCAATGGCCATCATCTTGGCCAGTCAAGCTGGCTGCGCACCATCCATGGGCGTGAGGACGGAAAGGCACCGCGCGTGGATCTTGATGTCGAAAAAGCCAATGGCGAATATATCCGCCACCTGATTGAAATCGGACAGGCCAAGGCCGTGCACGACATCAGCGACGGTGGGATGGCGGTTGCCCTTGCCGAAATGGCGCTGGCCGCAGATATCGGCTTTGCATTGGACAAGGTGTCGACCACCGCCGAAGCTTTTGGGGAGGATCAGGCTCGCTATCTGGTCGTGACCGATGCAGCAATCGTACTGGAAAATGCCGCGCCATTGGGTATCGCGACCGGCCGTGACGTTTTTGGGAAATCCATTGACGAATTACGCGGTGCCTATGAAGGTTTCTTCCCCAAATTGATGGGTATTGAATAACGTCTTCATTTGTGGTCTACGATGCCGCCCAATTGACTTAGAATATTGGGAGGGTGGATATGGCGCGTTGGCAAAATATCACGCTGGCGATCTTGATTGCGGGGTCTCTCGACCTTTGCGCAGCGATGGGGATCACCCTATATTTTGGCAGGCAAATCGGCGATATGCTCCGCTATGTCGCCTCTGGCCCAGTGCCAGATGCAACGGGCTGGGGAACCGGTGGGGCCATTTTGGGGACCATTGTCCATTTTATACTGATGGCAATCATGGTGACTATCTATGACCATGCCGCCGCACGCGACAAGCGTCTCTCGGACTCACCATTATTGTGGGGGGTCGTTTATGGCTTGATCACCTTTGTGGCGATGAACCTTGTGGTGGTACCCATACGTTTCGGCGGTTGGCCACCGAGCATGCTGACGATTGTCACGCAGCTATTCTGCCATATTGTGCTGGTTGGCCTGCCGATAGCCTTTGTTATCGCACGTGGTCGAAACGCATCCGCATAGCTAGGCGGCGGCCAGCGTCACCTCAGGCACAGTCGCGGAGCCTTGTCCCATCAGATCATAGGGGTCGATGGCATCTGCACGCAGCATGGCGTGGGCGCGGTTATATGTTTCCGGAGCTTTGATGTTGAGCCGCGCCCGCACAGCTTCCACCGGCTCCGCCAGTATTGCGGCAATATCCTGATGCGCGATTTGTGCAGCAATGCGCCCATTTCGCTGCCCTTCGCGCACCGCCGCATAGACGGGATAGCGCGCGCCCAAGCCTTTGCGGATTTCGCGCGCACCGGCATATGCGATGAACAAAGTGCCCCAGCTGGGTGTCTGACTATAGGAAAAGGCGAGCACGCATTGTTCGCCCAGAGCATCGCGGCCATAGCCGGTCAGAACGTGAAACAGGTCATGCGTGTCGCGCAGGCGGTTGCCATAGCGTTGGAGTTGATCGTCAAACTTTGGTTGCCCGCGGTGAAATTTTTGCTCCTCCGCAACCAAGCCTGCCGCCGTCAGCCCCTCGCGCTCCATAAAGTCGCAATAGGCATGGGCAAGGCTGCCCTGCGGCATCCGCCATAACGCCGCATGATCGTCGAGCAAATCGGGCAAATATTCGCCATCTGCCATCACACGCCGTCCTACAGGCGTTGCAGCGAATGCTTGCGTCGCACCGATGAAGCGGTTGTCGCGCAGCGCCTCCAATATATGGAAAACCTGTTCGGTATCTTCCTTGTCGGCAACCAAATTGCGGAAATGTCGCCACGCTTTGAGCGGACGGATACCGGTCGCCGGACGGGCGGGATCAATCAGGGGAAGAGCCTGCACGGCCATTTTGCCTCCTCGCGCATATTTTCGCGCCGCGTTTATGCGCCTACGCTGAATATTTGGTTGGCAAGGAAGGCGATGTTTCTGGGGGAGAGCCCGTTGCCCAATTACCAACATCAATGTAAGTAATTGCGGTAGAGGCAAAGGTCAAGACCCTACCAAACGGCGATATGCCAATTAGCGAGCCTCATACGCGGTAAGGCGCGGCCCCAGTTGATTGGGCCCCAAGGCGAGGCGCTGTCCCGACCAATTGGCGACAAAGACGCTCGTGCGGTTTATGTTATCACCGATACGCGCGACATTGTCATGGATGGACAACCCCGCGCTGCTGTATTCCTGCGCTTCGGCCGCGACCGCAATAAATGCCGAATAATTTTCCTTGTTCGCGCCCTGAACAAAGAAATTGCCGCTGATTTCGCCGGTCGCGCCTGCGGGCAGGTCAATCATATAATTGGTTTCACGGCCCAACGTATCATCAAAACTGCAATCAGAAATGCGGATGCGTGGCGAACGGCTTTTGACATAGTGGCCGCCCGTTCCGCGTTCAAAACGCGACCGCGTGACAATGACCTGTGCATAATCACCGACATAGAGCGAATGTGACGGGCCACCGTCATTGCGACCCAAGCCGGAAAAGGTCGAACGGTCGATGGTGATCGTCGCCGTCGGATCGGGCCCGGTCAAAATCCCCTGTTCCGAGTTGCGGAAAAGGCTTTGGCTTACCGCAAGATCGCCCTGCTCCAGCCTTATGCCCGCACCGTTCAGGTCGGGCACCGCCATATTCTGAAAGATGATGCCGGTAACGCTCGCGCCGCCGCCCCGTAGGACGAGCGCTGCTTTATCCTCACATGCCACGCCATCGAATATCGCCTGGCCCGGTTCTGCACTCTCAAAATGCACCACGCCCTGTGTCTGCACCGCACATTCACGGTAGATGCCGGGGGCGAGCAGCACCGTCCCCTCCCCCGCGCCGATGGCATCGACCGCCTGCTGCACGCTGGCGAAACGGCGTCCAAGCTCTGGAACGCTGATGGCTTGCGCGGCAACAGGCATTGCGAAGGCGGCGACGCAAAGGGCGATGGATGCACGAATGAGGAACATCGCGCTACTATGTCCGTGCAGCATATTCTCCGACAAGCGCATTTACCCTATCAACCTAATCCAAATTGGGACGCAGCCAGCGCCGCGCCTGATCCAAATCCACCCCGCGGCGCACCGCATATTCGGCCAATTGTTCTTCACCTATGCGGGCAACACCAAAATAGGCAGCCTCTGGATGCCCGAAATAGAAGCCAGAAACCGCTGCGGTTGGCAGCATGGCGAAATGGTCGGTCAATGTGATGCCTGCACGTTCCGTCGCACCCAGCATATCGAACAAAATCGGCTTCAGGCTATGGTCAGGACAGGCGGGATAGCCAGGCGCTGGACGGATTCCGCGATATTCCTCTTTTATCAGGGCCTCATTGGTCAATTGTTCGCCCGGCGCATACCCCCACAATATGCGGCGGACATGCGCGTGCAGGCGTTCGGCAAAGGCTTCCGCAAAACGGTCGCACAGCGCCTTTAACAATATGTCGCTATAGTCGTCCTTATCGGCCCGGAAACGTTCGAGGTGCGGTTCCGCACCATGGATGCCGACCGCAAAACCGCCAATCCAATCACCATCGACATCGACAAAATCAGCGAGGCACATATTGGCGCGCCCTTCGCGCTTCTTTATCTGTTGGCGCAAAAAGGGCAGGCGCAGATGTTCCGCATCCTCCCTATGAACAATTACATCGTCGCCATCGCGTCGGCAGGGCCATAGGCCCGCGACACCGCGCGCGGTCAGCCATTTTTCGTTGACGATCTTATCCAGCATCTCGCGCGCATCGGCGAACAGGCCCCGTGCGCTTTCGCCAACAATTTTGTCGTCCAAAATATTGGGGTAGGTGCCGGCCAATTCCCACGCCCGGAAAAAGGGCGTCCAGTCGAAATAATCGACAAGGTCGGCCAAATCCCAATCATCAAAGCTGTGAATGCCCGGTTGCTCGGGCGGCGGCGGTTTGATGTGCATATCCGCCACAAAGCCGTTCGCCCGTGCATCGTCGAGTGTGGCGAGCACACTTTGCCCCTTGCCCTCCCGTACCGCGCGGACATGCGCATATTCGCTCGCAACCTCTGCGACAAAGGGTGCGCTGCCCCCGTCGCTGACCAAGGTGGTCGCCACCCCCACCGCACGGCTGGCGTCGAGCACGTGGATAACCGGCCCGTCATAGGCAGGGTCGATGCGCAGCGCAGTATGTACCTTGGATGTCGTTGCCCCGCCAATCAGGAGAGGCATGGTCATTTTGGCGCGACCCATTTCCTCCGCGACCGTCACCATTTCATCAAGACTGGGGGTGATCAAGCCCGACAGCCCGATCATATCGGCGTCATTTTCATTCGCTGCCTTTAATATCTCCGTCCACGGCACCATCACGCCAAGGTCGATCACTTCATAGCCATTGCACTGAAGCACGACTCCGACGATATTTTTGCCGATATCATGCACATCGCCTTTGACTGTCGCCATGACGATACGACCCTTGGCGCGTGCCCCTTCTTCCTTTTCCGCTTCGATAAATGGGATGAGGTGCGCGACGGCCTTCTTCATCACCCGCGCCGATTTGACCACTTGAGGGAGGAACATTTTGCCCGAACCAAAAAGGTCGCCGACGACATTCATTCCGTCCATCAGCGGCCCTTCAATAACGCTGATCGGGCGCTGGTTCACCTCTATCGCAGCCAGTCGCGCTTCCTCCGTATCTGGGACGATATGGGCATCAATCCCCTTGACCAGCGCATGTTCCAGCCTGCGGTTGACCGGCCAGCCGCGCCATTCCTCCGCTGCTTTTTCCGCTTCGGGGGATGTGCCGCGAAAACGCTCTGCCAGCGCAATCAGCCGTTCGGTCGCAGTTTCAAACCCACAGCCTTCGGGCACGCCCCGGTTCAGAATGACATCTTCGCACGCATCGCGCAGTTCGGGCTCTATCGCATCATAAATGTCGAGCTGGCCAGCATTGACGATCGCCATGTCCATGCCAGCGGGAATGGCGTGATAGAGGAAGATCGAGTGCATTGCGCGGCGTACCACTTCATTCCCGCGAAACGAGAAGCTGAGGTTGGACAGCCCGCCGGAAATATGAACATGCGGACAGGTCGCGCGAATTTCCTGCGTCGCTTCAATAAAGTCGACCGCATAATTATCATGTTCCGATAGGCCGGTTGCCACGGCAAAAATATTTGGGTCAAAGATAATGTCTTCGGGCGGAAAGCCGATGCCCGTGAGTAATTGATAGGCACGTTGGCATATTTCCACCTTGCGCGCCTTGGTGTCCGCCTGTCCCACCTCATCAAAGGCCATGACAACCATCGCCGCGCCATAGGCCATGCAGCGGCGCGCCTGATCCAGAAAAGGCTCCACCCCCTCCTTCATGCTGATCGAATTGACGATCGGTTTGCCGGGAACGCATTTCAGTCCCGCCTCTATCACCGACCATTTGGACGAATCGATCATCACCGGCACGCGCGCAATGTCGGGTTCGGCGGCGATGAGTTTGAGGAAAATTGTCATCGCCTCAACCGCGTCGAGCAGGCCTTCGTCCATATTGACGTCGATTATCTGGGCGCCATTTTCAACCTGCTGGCGCGCCACATCCACCGCCTTTGCATAATCACCCCCAAGGATCAGCTTTTTGAACGCCGCCGAACCGGTGACATTGGTGCGTTCGCCAATGTTGACAAAGCGAGATGAGGATAGGCTCTGATTCATTATCGTTCCAAAACTGCAAATATCGTTGGGGTCTCAGGCGGCCATGACAAAGGGGTCCAGCCCGGCAAGGCGGGTACGCGCGTCCAATGTCGGGAGCAGGCGCGGCGCGCAACCGGCAATCGCATCGCGCATCGCCGCGATATGGGCAGGCGTCGAACCACAACAGCCACCAAGGATGTTGACCTGCCCCGCTGCCGCCCATTCGGCAACCAACGCCGCCGTTTCGGCTGGCAGTTCATCATATTCGCCTAATTCATTGGGCAGGCCGGCATTGGGATAAACCATCAACAGGCAGTCGGCGATGGTGCTGAGGCTGCGGACATGCGGGCGCAATTGGGTTGCACCAAAGGAACAGTTCAGCCCGACGGTCAGCGGCTTTGCATGGCGCACCGCATACCAGAAGGCCTCCACACTATGGCCCGACAAATTGCGCCCCGACAGGTCGGTGAGCGTCATCGACAGCATGATTGGCAAATCAATGCCGCGCGCCGCCGCCACGTCGAGCACCGCAAATATCCCCGCCTTGGCATTTAGCGTGTCGAATATCGTTTCAATGAGGATGAAATCGACACCCCCTTCAACCAGCGCGTCAATCTGCTGCGCATAAACCGCCTTCAGCTGGTCAAAATCAATCTCCCGATAACCCGGGTCATTGACGTCGGGCGAAAGAGACAGCGTTTTATTGGTTGGACCGACCGCGCCCGCAACAAAGCGGCGGCGACCATCGCGCGCAGCAAATTCATCCGCCACCCGGCGCGTTATCTGCGCATTGGCGATGTTGAGGTCACGGACGATCGCTTCCGCCCCATAATCCCCCTGGCTGATCGAGGTGGAGGAAAATGTGTTGGTCGAAATAATGTCTGAACCGGCATCAAGGTAAGCGCGGGCGATTTCTTCGACCACCAGCGGTTTGGTGAGCGCCAATATATCATTATTGCCCTTTTGGTCGCGTGACAGGCCAAGGTCACCGGCATAATCCGCTTCGCCCAAACCATAGGTCTGGATTTGCGTGCCCCACGCCCCATCGGTGAGGAGGATGCGTTGCCTTGCCGCGTCCAATAACGCCTGACGCGCACTCACATTGCCGCTCATGCCGCCGCTCCCGCAATATTGGCCGGGCGCAAACCCAGCATATGGCACACTGCAAAGGTCAGTTCGGCGCGATTGAGCGTATAAAAATGAAAGTCGCGCACCCCGCCCTCATAAAGTTTGAGACACAATTCCGCCGCCGCGCTGGCGGCGACGAGTTGGCGGGCGTCGGGGCTATCCTCCAGACCCGCGAACAGCTTGCGCAGCCAATCGGGCACATTTGTGCCGCACATCGCCGACATGCGTTCAATCCCCGCAAAATTGGTAATCGGCATGATACCGGGGACGATTTCGGCATCGATACCCGCCGCCGCCACCGCATCGCGGAAGCGAAAAAAGGTTTCGGGCGCAAAGAAAAACTGGGTGATGGCGCGGCTCGCCCCCGCGTCGAGCTTTCGCTTCAAATTGTCGAGGTCGGCCGCCGCCGACCCGGCATCGGGGTGGGTTTCAGGATAGGCGCTAACCGAAATTTCAAAGGGCGCAATGTCGCGCAGCCCCGCGACTAACTCGACCGCATTGGCATAGCCTTGCGGGTGCGGGCAATACCGCTCCCCCTTGACGGACGGGTCGCCACGCAGCGCGACAATATGGCGCACCCCTGCTTCCCAATATGCCTCTGCCACCGCACGAATATCATCGCGCGTGGCATCGACACAGGTCAGGTGGGCCGCCGCCGCAATCGGCGTTTCGGCGGCAATGCGCGCAACCGTCGCGTGGGTGCGTTCACGCGTCGAACCGCCCGCGCCATAGGTGACCGAAACGAATCGCGGGCCAAAAGGGGCCAACCTTTCGATCGACTGCCACAATTGCTGGTGCATCACCTCTGTTTTGGGCGGGAAAAATTCAAAACTGACCGCCACATCGCCCGACAGGTCGGCGAACAGGGGTTTGGTTGGGCTCGGCGTGTCAGTCATATGCAATCCTATTTTCTTTTGGCCTATTTTCTTTTGGCCTATTTTCTTTTGGCCTATTTTCTTTTGGTTCAGCTTGTTTTGCGGAGTGGATTGGCGTCACTGCGCCGTCTGCCGAGCCAGATTTTGACGGTAAGTTCTCCACCTGACAAAGCCTCGGTCAATTCTGCGATAATCCCCGCGCTCGAAAACCAACCGCGAATCTGCCCGTCGGAAAAGCCCAGCCGGACATGCGCCGCATCGCGGCGCAAATCTTCGCGGTCATGCGGCGCAAAGTCGACGATCAACAAATGCCCCGATGGGGCGAGCACACGCGATGCCTCTGCAATGACGGCGCCTGGCGTCGCGGCGAAATGCAGCACTTGATGCATGACCACCGTATCGATGCTACCGTCGGGAAACGGCAGCGACAAAAAATCACCGGTCAGAAACTCTGCATCGGGGATTGTGTCGGCCAAGTGCGAACGCGCGATACGCAACATTTCAGGGCTGCGGTCAAGCGTGCTGACCCTGCTGGCCGCGGCCCCCAATATCGCCGCCATGCGCCCGGTACCGGTACCAACGTCGAGCAAATGACCGACGCGGCGGTTGCGCATGATGGCAAGGATCGCACGCTCCACCTCCTCCTCTGCGACATGGAGTGAACGGATAGCGTCCCATTCATTGGCATGATTGGCGAAATAGCGTGTCGCCGCCGCTTCGCGTTCGGCACGCACCGCCTGCAGGCGCGCCGAATCCTGCCGGATGAAACGCCCCTCATCGCTGGACATTGCCACCGCATCGACCAGGGCAAATAGCGCATCGATGCGTTCGCCGCGCGTCAGGCGGACGAAAACCCAGCTCCCTTCCTTGCGTCGTTCGGCGAGCCCCGACTCCTCCAGCAAGCGAACATGACGCGACACCCGTGGCTGGCTTTGGTCTAGCAATATCGCCAGTTCGCCGATTGCCAGTTCAAAGCGACGCAGCAACAATAATATGCGCAGCCGCGTCGGGTCATTCACCGCGCGAAATAAATCGACCAAGCCAAAAGGGGGCACCGCCGAATCATCGGTCGTCGCAGCAATGGCGGTGGAGGCTATCGCACTGTCCATCGGCAATCATATAAAGACATCTTTATATGAGGTCAATCGACGCCAACCACATAAAACCCTACCAAATTGCTTGAAATATCGTCTGGTGGCGCGGCGGCAGGGACAGGGTCAAAAAAATAACGCAGAAAAATGTATGAAAGCCGTTGCACCCTTCGTCGGGAAGCACTAAATCGCCGCCCGTTGCCCCACGGCCCTGCATGTCGCAGTGAACCGATGGCAGCTACGATTTGCTTAGAGGGGTGTCCCACATGAAAAAGATTGCTCTTTCGCTCGTTCTCGCTTCGGGTCTCGCGCTGACCGCCTGCTCGCAGCCGGCTGCTGAAACCACCGAATCGACCGAC
>CALFXW010000074.1 GCA_937957805.1 uncultured Sphingopyxis sp. | reverse complement strand
CGCGGCATGCGGCCCGTTCGACAGCAATTCCTCCGCATTGGGTGCGCGGCGCGTGCGTGAGAGGGTGAGGCCGAGTGTCGATCCCGCATCGCCCAAATCCATTTCCCAGCCGAGCGCGGCGGAAAAAAGCGTGAAGCGCCGCGAAATAGCGCCGCTGTCGGTGGCAATGCGGCTTTGCGCCAGCCGCGCCGATGCGGCAAATCGGCCCCAATCCGTCGCAAAGCGCTGCTGGGTGAAAAATGCGATAGTCTGGCTGGTTGATGCTGGCAAAAAGGCTTCATCGCCGATGACGTTGAGGTCGCGCAGCGACAGGCTGAGCCCGCTCGTCCCCCGCCAGTCGCCGCGCGCGGCCTGCAATATGGTAAACCGCCCTTCCACCCCCTTGGTCAAAAATCGGGTGCCCAGCACGCCATCGTCAAATTCGCCATGTGCATAATCGGCAAAGCCCGCGCGCAGCGTCAATCGGTCAACAAAGGGGCCGCCGACATTTACCTCTGCCCGCATATCGGCCCGCCATTGGTTGAGGCGGATTTGCGCGGCTTCATCATCGCCGGGCCGGGGCGGGATGCCATAATCGCTGTGCAGGCGGCTGAAGGATAGGCCCAAATTGCCGCCATCGTCGATCCAGGCGAGACTGCCGGTCAGTGCATAGCTTTCGCTGGCGCTATTGGGCAGGCGGCCACGCAAATTGGCCGCGTTGGTGAGCTTGTCACCCAATGCGTCATCGCCTCCGCCATAGGCATCGGCTGCGGCAGCGAACAGGTCGTGGCGCAGGCCGGGCGCGGCAACAAAGCCGCCGATATGGACGTCCTGACCCTTGGACCAACTGCCATCGACATGTGCGACCAACTGCGGGGTGAGCGCCGCGTCGAGCGCCATCGCCGCGCTGCGGCTGTCAGCAGCCGTGCCGCCGCTGAACAGCGCGTCGAGGTGGACATGGCTTTCCGGCACGCGAAGCGGGATGCGTCGGTCGATGACATTTACCGCCCCTGCGACCGGATTTGCGCCATAGAGCAGGCTCGCCGCGCCACGGATGATTTCCACCCGTTCGGCGCCGAGCGTGTCGACGGCCACCGCATGGTCGGCGCTGGTGCCCGACGCGTCGATTGAGGCGATACCGTCGGTCAATATCGGCGCGCGGTCGCCGCCAAAACCGCGCAGAAGGGGGCGGGACGCGCCGGGGGTAAAGCTGCTCGCCGAAACACCCGGCAGACTGGTCAAGGCATCGCCGATTTGCGCGCGCAGGCTGCGGGCCAGCGCGTCCCCCTCCACCACCGCGACGCTGCCAATACTGTGGCGCGCAGAATCAAGCGGCGCGGTCACCACCAGATCGGCATCGGGGGTGTGCAGATCATCATCCTGCGCGGCGGATGCGTCGGCAGCTGGCGCGTTGGCGGCTGCTCTGGCAGGCACGCTGGCTTGCGCGGCGGCGATGGTTGGCAGGCTGGTGGCGAGGAGGAGGAGTGCAAGTTTGCGGGGAGAATGGCGCATATCTGCACCTTTTTAGGGGAGGGATGGCGCTGGCCAATAAGGATATGTTGTAACATGCGCAACAGGGCGGAGCGCATTTCATCGCGCGGCACATGCCATTCATCGACAAATGTGGCCGGCACCCAATGGCACGCGCACTTGCCGCGCGGGTGCGCCATGGCTAAGCTTGACGACGTGACGATATTTTGCGCCAACAGCATCGAACTTATCGGCAATACGCCGCTTGTCCGCCTCTCTGGCCCCAGCGCGGCGGCGGGGGCGGAGATTTTCGGCAAATGCGAATATGCCAACCCCGGCGCATCGGTAAAGGATCGCGCGGCGCTCTATATCGTGCGCGATGCAGAGGAACGCGGCTTGCTGCGCCCCGGCGGTACGATTGTGGAGGGGACGGCGGGTAACACCGGCATCGGGCTGGCGCTGGTCGGCAATGCGCTGGGCTATAAGACGATCATCGTCATGCCCGACACGCAAAGCCGCGAAAAAATGGATACGCTGCGCGCTTTGGGGGCGGAGTTGGTGCTGGTGCCGCCCGCACCCTTTGCCAACCCCG